>JBKPPY010000154.1:0-9289 GCA_046733845.1 Actinomycetota bacterium
GGGAAGTGTTTCGCTGGGGTGGCTGCTCGTCATCGTGGCCTGGATCCTCGTGTTCTGGTTCAGCCACCGTCCAGGCGGTAGGAACCCATTCGACCGCAGGCTCGACCAGCTCCTCGTCCTCCTCTTTCCTCAGGTAGAGACCGACCGACACGGGGCGATAGGAGCACTCAAGCAGGACACGCTCAGGGCTTTGAAAGGACACGTTGCCTCCGGTGAGTTCCGTCGGTCTGCTCGCCGCTGGCGAGCGCAACTCGGGGCTGTCTGTACGCACGGCTATCAAGTGGCCTCAGAGACGATCTCCTCGGCGGACGTCGTGCACGGCGGTGACCTTGTGCGGGAGGCCGTCGAGGCACTGAAGGCAGAACGGACGAGCGGTGGTGCAACCGTACCGGCCGCGGAAGACCCGGTCGTGGTCCTCGCCTACGGACTCGGGGCGTGGCCGCCTGGGGCCGACTTGACGAGTCTCGAAGAGCTCCTTGGGGAGCTCGGGGTGTCCCACGAAGCGCTGAGGAGCCGCTTCGAAAGCTTCCTCCGCACCATTCCGACCGCAGATCAGAATCGAGCGTTTCGCGAGCTCGCCGGAGCGTCGTTCGTTCTGGGTGCCGCAGCCCGAATCGTCGAGGCCGCAGAACCTCCCGTCAGCAACGTCCGGCCCCTGGGTGGCTCGCACCACTCAAAGGACGCATCGGCGATGACGGGGAAGAGGTGACCGGGCTCTGACGCGGATCGCTGTCGTCGCCACGCTCATGTTCTTCCTGCTCTGCTCGGTGACGTCCGCTCAGGCGCCTGGGACTCGAACGGAGTACCACCCGAAAGAGGATGGCGTTGTCCGCTGCGTCGAAGGGCCGGCCGTGCCGTCGACGGAGGCCGAGGGCATCGGCACAGCCATCTCTTGTACGTGGGCGCGGTAAGGGAGCCATGCATACGATCGGCCCGTGGAGTCGGACTCCGACCATGACACTCTCGTTGCGCTCTACCGATGGATGCTGCTGACGCGTGGCCTGGAGGAGATGGGCCACCTCCTCTACAAGCAGGGGAAGATCCCGGGCTCGTTCTACACCGGTCGCGGGAACGAGGCCGCATCGGTCGGGGTGGCCGCGGCGATGGGATCCGACGACGTGGGGGCGCCGCTCCACCGCAATCTCGGAGTCCACATCACCCGAGGGACGGAGCCCTGGCGGATCTTCGCCAACTACCTCGGTCGGGTGGACGGGCCTTCGCGCGGACGCGACGGCAACGTCCACTTCGCGGACCTGGATCGCGGTCAGATCACGATCGTCAGCCACCTGCCGGCGATGCTTCCCGTCATCGTCGGCTGCGGACTCGCTTTCCGAATTCGCGGCGAGACCCGGGTGGCGGTGGGCTGGTTCGGCGAAGGGGCGTCGGCGAGGGGCGACTGCCACGAGGCGATGAACTTCGCGGGTGTGCATCGCCTTCCCGTCGTCTTCGTCTGTGACAACAACCAGTGGGCCTATTCGACGCCGACCCATCTCGAGTACGCGACCGAGCGCCTGTCAGACCGCGCCCGGGCATACGGCTTCGAGGGTGTCACGGTCGACGGCACCGACGTTCTCGCGGTCTACCAAGAGGCGAAGCGAGCGATCGACAAGGCCCGGTCCGGCGGAGGCCCGACGCTGATCGAGTCGGTGACGCTGCGGATGGAGGGGCACGCCGTGCATGACGATGCTTCCTACGTTCCGCGGGAGATGCTGTCGGCCTGGGCCGAGCGCGATCCGGTTCAACGCTACGGCCGCTGGCTTGCCGAGAATGCAGCCTTCTCCGAAGACGAGGACGCGGACCTTCGCTCCGAGGTGAAGGCGCTCCTCGGCGACGCCTTGCGCAGGGCCGAGGCTTCTCCGTTGCCCGACCCCGCATCGGTCGCCGACCGGGTGTACGCAGAGTCGGTACCGAGCATCGATGAGTCCACTGTTCGACTATCCGAACGGACGTCTCGACTCGCGGGCCCAACCGGCGTTAGGCTCCCGCCGTGAGCATCCTCGGGAACCGGGTGCTGCGGTCGGAGGACGACCGCTTCCTCCGCGGACAAGGCAGGTACGTCGAGAATCTCTTCCCCGAGGGCACCGCCACCGTCACCTTCGTCCGCTCGCTGCTCGCACACGCGAGGATCAACGGCATCGACAAGAGCGCCGCCGAGGCGATTCCGGGCGTCAAGGTCTTCGTCGCCGACGACATCGACCTGCCGCCGTTCGGGCCGCCCCCGTTCGGCTTTCCGCAGGACATGGGCCGGCCCGTGGTGGCGAAGGACGTGGTGCGCTTCGTCGGCGAGATCCTTGCGGTCGTCGTCAGCGAGGACCGGCCGACGGGCGCAGACGCAGCCGAGCTCGTGATGGTCGACTACGACCCGCTGCCGGTGGTCATCGATCCGGAGGAGGCACTGAAGCACGAGACGCTGCTCTTCCCGGGTGCGGGGACGAACGTCGTCGCACGAACGCAGCCCCCCGCCGCACACGCGGAAGACCTCTTCGACGGCTGCGAGGTCACCGTCTCAGGGACGCTGGTCAGCCAGCGGATGGCGCCGTGCCCACTCGAGCCGCGGTCGACCGCCGCGGCGTTCGAGGACGGCAGGCTGACGATCTGGCTCAGCACGCAGACGCCGCACCAGGACCGCGATGCGATTGCCGGGATGCTCGGCCTGGAGCCGACGCAGGTGCGCGTCGTCGCACCGGACGTCGGCGGTGGATTCGGGGCGAAGATCGTGTCGTCGAGCGGCCTGACGGAGGAGATCCTGGTCTCCTGGCTGGCGCGCGAGCTGAGCCGGCCGACGCGCTGGACCGAGACCCGCAGCGAGAGCATGCTCGCCCTCCCGCACGGACGGGCGATGAAGCTCAACTACACGATCGGCGGGACGAAGGAGGGCAAGGTACTCGCCTACCGGCTCGACATCCTCGCCGACTGCGGCGCCTACCCGACGCTCGGCGCGATCCTCGCAGGCCTGACCGCGCTGATGTCGAGCGGCGTGTACGACATCCCGCGGCTCGAGGCCGAGGGGACGACGGTGGTTACGAACACGACGCAGATCGCTGCGTTCCGCGGGGCCGGCCGGCCCGAGGCGATCCAGGTGATCGAGTGTGCGATCGACCGGTTCGCCGCGGAGATCGGGATGGATCCCGCCGACGTGCGGCGCAAGAACTACGTCGCCGAGTTCCCGCACACGACCCAGTCGGGAGCCAACTACGACTCCGGCGACTACGCCGGCGCGCTCGATCTCGCGCTGCGCTCGGCCGGGTACGACGAGTTGCGCGCAGAGCAGAAGCGGCGTCGGGACGACGGGGCGACGAAGCAGCTCGGCATCGGGCTTTCGTCGTACGTCGAGATCACGAACCCACTCGGGGAGGGCGAGCTCGGCGAGGTCGAGATCACCCCGGACGGAGGCGCGATCGTCCGCACCGGCTCGTTCTCGCACGGCCAGGGGCACGAGACGAGCTTCGCGATGGTGGTCGCCGAGCGGCTCGGGCTGCCCTTCGAGAAGGTGACGGTGCACAAGGGCGACACCGACGAGATCGCGACCGGAACGGGCACGTACGGGTCGAAGTCGCTCCAGATCGGCGGAACCGCCTCCGCCGCAGCCGCGGAGACGGTTGTCGAGCAGGCGAAGCAGCTCGTCGGCGATTACCTGGAGGCAAACCCCGAAGACGTCGTCCTTGACACGGGCCTCGGCCGGTTCCACGTCGCCGGCACCCCCGACCCGTCGCTGTCGTGGGAGGAGCTGGCCCAGCGCGCCGAGGGCGACGGCAGGATCGACGAATTGAAGGCGGCGAACGAGTTCAAGGGGAACCCAACCTTTCCGTTCGGCACGCACATCGCCGTCGTCGAGGTGGACACCGAGACAGGCGAGGTCGAGCTCCAGCGGATGGTCTGTGTCGACGATGCGGGGACGTTGATCAACCCGTTGCTTGCCGAAGGACAGGTGCACGGCGGGGTTGCGATCGGCGTCGCGCAGGCGCTCTACGAGTCCTTTACCTTCGGCGAGGACGGCACTCCCCTCACGGGCAACTTCGTCTCCTACGCCTTTCCGTCAGCCGCCGAGCTCCCGTCGTGGGAGACGGTCGAGATGGAGACCCCGACGCCGGCGAACCCGCTCGGCGCCAAGGGGATCGGCGAGTCGGGGACGATCGGCTCGACCCCGGCCGTCTACAACGCAGTCGTCGACGCCCTGACGCCGTTCGGGGTGAAGCATGTGGACATGCCGGCCAACGGCGAGAACGTGTGGCGCGCGATCCAGGAGGCGAAGGCGTGAAGATCTCGATCACCGTCAACGGCGCGAAGCACGATGCGGACGTCGAGCCGCGGACGCTGCTCGTGTACTTCTTGCGTGAGCAGCTCGGCTTGAAGGGGACGAACGTCGGCTGCGACACCACTTCCTGCGGCGCTTGCACGGTGCTGCTCGACGGCGAGTCGGTCAAGTCGTGCACCGTTCTGGCCGTCCAGGCCGACGGGACCGAGGTGACGACGATCGAGGGCCTCGCCGGCGACGGCGGGCTGCACCCCGTCCAGCAGGCGTTCCACGAGCACCACGGGCTGCAGTGCGGCTACTGCACCCCAGGCTTCGTGATGGCCTCGGTCTCGCTGCTGAAGGAGAACCCGAACCCATCCGAGGAGGAGATCCGCCTTGGCCTGGAGGGGAACCTCTGTCGCTGCACCGGCTACCACAACATCCTCAAGGCGGTGCAGGCAGCGGCGAGGGCCGGCGCGTGATCCCACCAGTCTTCGAGTACGCACGCGCAGGCTCGGTCGACGAGGCGATCGAGCTGCTCGGCCGCGAAGACGCCAAGGTGCTCGCCGGGGGCCACTCGTTGCTCCCGCTCCTCAAGCTTCGGTTCGCACGGCCGTCGCTGCTCGTCGACATCGGCCGGCTCGACGATCTTCGCTACGTACGCGAGGACGGCGATCGGATCGCGATCGGCGCGCTCAACCGGCACGCCGACCTTGCGCTCGACCCGGTGCTCGCCCAGGGGTGCGGGCTGCTTGCCCGCACCGCCGGGAACGTCGGCGACCCGCAGGTCCGCCACCGTGGGACGATCGGCGGCTCGGTCGCGCACGCCGATCCGGCGTCAGATCTCGGCACCATCCTCCTGACCCTGGATTCCGACTTCGTCGCCCGCGGCCCCGCCGGCGAGCGGACGATCTCCTCCTCCGACTTCTTCGTCGGGCCGTTCGAGAGCGCGCTGGAGCCGCAGGAGCTCCTCACCGAGATCCGCGTCCCGAAGGTCGAGGGCGGCCGCTATCTCAAGCACGTCCGGCGCCAGCAGGACTGGGCGACGGTGGCGGTGGCCGCCGCACGCCTCAACGGCGACGTCCACGTCGGCCTGGCCGGGATGGGAGCGACACCCCTTCGCGCCCGGGCTGTCGAGCAGGCCGTCGCGGGCGGCGCCTCGCCCGCCGACGCGGCGGCGCATGCTGCGGAGGGAACCGACCCGCCGAGCGACGTGAGCGCCAGCTCGGAGTACCGGGCGCACCTGGCGCAGGTACTCACCCGCCAGGCGCTCGAGCAGATCTGATCGTCGTCGCCGTTCTCGGCCTCGGCGAGGCCGGTGGCCGGTTGGCCGACGACCTGCGCGCGGCCGGAGCCGAGGTGCGCAGCTACGACCCGGCTATCCCGGGAAGCTCGCCGGACACCGCAACCGCGGTGGCCGGCGCCGATGTCGTCCTCAGCGTCAACACGGCGAAGGTGGCCCTCGAGGTCGCCGCCGAGGCGGTCACGGAGCTCGGTGAAGAGGCGGTGTTCGCCGACCTGAACACCGCTGCTCCCGCCCTGAAGCGGGAGCTGGCTGCGCTCGTCGGTCCCCGCTTCGCCGACGTCGCGCTGCTCGGCCCGGTTCCCGCCCGCGGGCTCGGTACGCGGGCGCTCGCCTCCGGCTCTCGTGCGCAGACGTTCGCCGACGTCGTCGGCCCGCTGGGCATGCCCGTCTGGGTCGTGTCCGAGCAGGCGGGCGACGCCGCCGCGATGAAGCTCGTCCGCTCAGTGTTCATGAAGGGCTTGGCCGCGTCGGCGGTGGAGAGCATCCGCGCGGCGGAGGCGGCAGGTTGCGCCGACTGGCTCGCCGACGAGATCGCAGAGGTGATCGGCCGCCCGCTCCTCGACCGCCTGCTCGAAGGCAGCGAGCGGCACGCCGCCCGGCGCGTAGACGAGATGGAGGCGGCTGCCGAGCTCCTCCGCGAGCTCGGAGTCGAGCCGCACATGGCCGCCGCGTCGGCAACGTTGCTCTCCGACCTCGCCGGCTGAGCTTCTAGTCGTCGGTCTTGGCAGCTCCGAACGTGTTCATCAGCAGCGCCATCGCCGAAGCGGGTTTTGCCTTTTCCGGCACGGCCGACTGCGCGGTCACGGGTCGCGTCTGCAAGACGAACAGGCTCGAGGGCAGCCCGGCGCCGCGCGCGATCGCCCACTCGATGTCCTGGGCTGAGCCGAAGTAGCGCTCGACGCGCCGGCCGACGTCGACCAGCGCGTCCAGCGCGGGCCGGTCGAGGCACTGACGTTCACGGCGGTCCTCGGGCACCTCCACGCGAACAGTCCCGTGCCCGCCGGCGTCGGGGACGTACTCGACCTCCTTCGGGTTGACGTGCTCGCGGACGACCTCGCGCGTCACCTTGCTCACGAGATAGTCGTCCGGCGTCACCTCGCCGCCGACGACAGCCAGGCCGAGGCCCCAGCTCGCGTTGATCGCGACCATGCTCGGATCTCCGCTCACCGGGTTGCAGGTGAACATCACGCCCGACACCTCAGCGTCGACCATCGTCTGGACTGCCACGCCCATCGCGGGTTCCATCTCCCCGAGTCTCGCCCGGTACGTGATCGCCGGTGGGCTGTAGAGGCTGACCCAGCAGTCGCGCACGGCGTCGCAGACACCTTCGGCCCCGCGCACCCAGAGGTACGTCTCCTGCTGTCCGGCGAACGTCGCCTCGCTGCTGTCCTCGCCGAGCGCGCTCGAACGAACGGCAACCGGCGGCTCGCCGAGCTCCTGATACTGCGCCGCGAGCTCGTGACGGATCTCGCCGGGCACAGGCGCGGAACGCATCGCCTCGCCGATCGCGTGTGAGGCAGCGCCGACGGTGTCGACGTCGTCCGGATCGACTCGCGCCATCGCCGTCGCGATCAGGCCGGCAAGCCCCGCCTGCTCGACGAATGCGCGGTAGGCCGAGGTGGAGACGCCGAACCCCGGCGGCACCGGGATCTCGGCCGCGATCAGCTCGCCCAGCGCTGAGCTCTTCCCGCCAAACAACGTCGCGTCGGTGGCGCGCAGCTCAGCGAGCGGGCGGGTGTGAGTCAACCGCTTTCCTCCAGAATCGTCACGGTTCCCGCGGTGCCGTCCACGCGGACACGTTGCCCCGTCCGGATCGTCGAGGTCGCGCGGCCGGTGCCGACGACTGCCGGCAGACCGTACTCGCGGCAGACGATCGCCGCGTGCGACATCACGCCGCCGATGTCGGTGACTGCGGCCTTGATCTTGGTGAAGATCGGAGCCCACGCCGGCGAGGTGATCGTGCAGACGAGGACATCGCCGTCGCGCACGTCCGAGATCTCGCGAACGGTCTTCACGACCCGTGCAACTCCCTCTGCTACCCCCGGGGAAGCGGCAGCGCCCGTCAGCTCGAGGCCGCCGTCCTGGCTGCGCGCCCACTCCCGGACCCGCTCGGTGGTGACCCCCCAGAGCATGACGAGCGCCGGATCGTTGACCGCCTCCGGGACTGTGCCGAGGGCCGGCGGCGGCGTCCACTCCTCGAGCCGCTCGAGAATCGCTTTCCGGCGGGCCACAATCGGCGGCCAGTGCTTCGGTCCGATCGGCGCGCCACCGGTCGACCAGGTGAGGACAAGCTCGTCGAGCGCCTGCCCGACTTCGGTCCGCGAGAGCTGAAAGACGTCCTCCGCGGCCTCGAGGAAGCTGTGCTCGGCGAGCAGCCCGCCGAACTCGCGGATCTTGTTCCACCAGCGGGTCAGGAACCAGTAGTCGCAGAAGAACTTGTGCTCCTCGACGTACGGGAACACGGTGCGCGAGAGCGCGAGCAGCTCCTCGAAGCCCTTTCGGGCCTCGTCGTCGAGCAGGGCGCCGTACTCCTCCGCCAGCCGGTCGCGCTCACGCGCGAGCTGCTCGGTCGGCCGCTCGATGTCCTCGCCCGCCTTCAGCGCGGCGACGTGGCCGATCAGCGATGCGTATGGAATCGACGGATCGTCGAGCCAACTGCCGTAGTAGTGGTAGAGGCCGTCGCCGGTGGCCATGTTGAACCAGGGGTCTTTGATCGCTTCGAGCTCGGCGAGCCAGGCGCGGCCGGTGTCGCTCTCGGCGAGCTCGGAGTCGATCTCGGACGGCGACCGGCCTTCGACGAAAGCGGCGTCGACGCCGGAGTCGATCGCCAACCGGGCGAGCCGGCGCAGCTCCGCGTCCGGTTTGAAGAGCAGGACGTCGATGCCGGCGACCATCTGGGCGATGTGCTGCTCGGGGATGTCCGGGAGGTGGCCCTTGCAGAACTCGCTGAAGGTCATGTACGCGCCGTAGCCGAGCAGTAGGAACTCGCTGTGGTACTGCCACATCAGGTCGCCCAGCCGGAGGACGCGGCTGTACGCATCGAGGACCTCGTAGAACCGGAGGTTGTCGTCGCCGAAAACGACCTCGTCCGGCTCGTATTCGGGCAGGTCCGGCACCTGGAGCTCGATCAGCTCGCGGATCATCGCCTCGACCTTCGTCCGCCACTTCCCGTACAGCTCGTCCCAGTGCTCGAAGTAGTACCCGGCGCGCTGTTGGAAGTAGCCGGCGCGCTCGGCGATCTTCTCCGGGTCGGTGACCGCGTTGCCGGAGATGTAGATGTAGCCGTTCACGCAGCGGTAGTCGATCCCCATCGCCGGCGGGACGGCGAAGACCCGGTTCTGCCAGGAGCCGATCCCGTCGTACGGCGAGTCGATGCAGAAGACGTCGAACGCCGGCATCGGCAGCGGGAAATGCATCGAGTTCCAGAACCAGAAGCGCTGCTCGTCCGCCTCGCGCCGGCGCTCGTCGAAGAGCGCGTAGTACGGGTACATCTCCTCCCAGCCCTCGCAGCCGGGCGGAGTCTCGATCTCGTACGGGCTGGGGAAAGATCCTGGGTCGGTCATCAGGCCGCCGATCCTCACCCACCGTGCAACTCATCGTCAAACCCGCCGTGCACTCATCGTCAACACTCGTGTCCACGCCAGGCATACAGTTGCCTCGATGGCGTCGCAGCCGACCGACCGTGCGCGCGAGCTGGTCCGGGGCGCGTACGACCTGCACATCCACGTCGCGCCGGACGTCCCGCCGCG
>JBKPPY010000155.1:0-30066 GCA_046733845.1 Actinomycetota bacterium
GACGTCACCTGACGATCGCTGCATTCGGTCGCAACGCGAGGACGTGGGTGAGAGCCCTCGTCCTCGCGTTCGGCGTCGTCCTCGTCGCCGGTCCTGCGTCGGCGACCGCTCCGCCTTCGGGGCGCACGATCGACTACTGGGTCGCCGCCGTGCCCATCACCTGGAACATCGTTCCGAACGGCCGGGATGCAATGACGGGTGACGAGGTGCCGCCGGCGGACTCGGTGATGGCCACCGTGGTCTACCGCCGCTACACCGCACACTGGAAGAAACCGATGGCGAACGCCCCGCGGGAGAGTGCCGACGGACTCCTCATTCCGGGGCCGCTGATCCGGGCGCGCGTCGGGGACACGCTGCGGATCCACTTCAAGAACCTGGACACGCTTCGCCGCGCCCCCCACTCGATGCACTTCCACGGCGTCGAGTACAAGCCGAGCTCTGACGGCTCCTACGTTCCAGGCTTCTCGGGGCGTGACGGGAACGTCAAGCCGGGTCAGTCGTACACCTACGTGCTGAAGGCCGGCGAGGACTCCGCGGGCGTCTGGCCCTACCACGACCACTCTCCTTCGATGATGGAGTCGATCGACGGCGGGATGTTCGGCATGCTCTCGATCCTCGGGAGACACGAGCGGGCGCCCGACCGGGAGTTCGAGGTCGTGCTCGCGCCGATGGGCAAGTTCATGACGATCGATGGCCGGGCCTTTGTAGGCAACACGCCTGTCTTCCGGGCGAAGGTCGGCGACCTGGTCCAGTGGGACGTAATGGCAATGGGCTCCGACTTCCACACGTTCCACGTCCACGGCCACCGGTGGATCTCGCCCGGCAAGATCCCGAAGGACACGCAGACGGTCGGGCCGGCCGAGTCGTACCGCTTCCGCTGGCGCGAAGATGCCCCCGGAACGTGGCTGTACCACTGCCACGTCGAAGACCACATGATGCGCGGGATGATCGGGATCTACCGGGTGTCGCGGTGAGGGTCGCGCGGCTCTGCCTCGCTGCGGTCGCGGCGCTCGTCGTCCTGGTGCCCGCAGGTGCCGGCGCGTCGGCGCCCCAGGAGGTGAGCATCGAGTTCTCCGACTACCGCCCATCTCAGCTCGATGTTCTCCCCGGCGAGACGGTGCTCTGGACGAACGTCAGCGTTCGCACGCATACCGTCACCTCCGATACCGGGCTCTTCGACTCCGACGAGGTGCAGAGCAACGAGCACTTCAGCGTCCAGTTCAACGAGGTCGGAACGTACCGCTACCACTGCACGATCCATCCGAGCATCACCGGCGAGGTCGACGTGCGGCGAGTGACCCTTGGCCTGTTCCCGACGGCAGTCGTCAAGGTCGGAGCACCGGTCGAGATCGACGGCCGCACCGCCGACCCGAAGCAGCCGGTCGTCGTTCAGCGGAAGCCCAACGGTGGAGCCTTTACGACCGTCGCGACCGTGACACCCGCGGCAGACGGGACCTGGAAGACGACGGTGAAGGCAGAGGTGACGGGTGACTACCGCGCGATGAGCGGCACCGATGTGAGCGAGACCCGTCGACTTCTGGTCAGCTCGCAGCACGTGATCGTTCGGCCCACCCGGACCGGCGTGGCCGTGACCGTCACGCCGAGCGCTCCGTATGCCAAGTTCCTCGTCGAGACCTTCAGCCGCGAGCGTTTCGGCTGGTACCCGGTCGCGAGCGGGCTGATGAATTACGTGTCTCAGGCAGACGTCCGGATCAAACGTCCAGCGCGGGTTCGCATCGTGCTGGTCGACAAGGACGGTTGGACGCCGATCGCGACCAGCACCGTCGCCGTCCTGCGTTAGTTACGGCAGCACGAGCCGGACGTCGTTGGCGATCGCCGCCGGACGAGCCTGCACGTCGAAGAGCACCCTCGCCTTGCCGCCGGGGTCGATCAGCAGCGTGTACAGGGTGTGGTCGACCCCCGCTTCCCCCTGGCGAACCGCCTGCACCCGATACACCCGCCAGATCGCGCGTAACGTCTTCGCCGCGCCGGTCAGGTAGTGGAACTCCGGCCGCAGCCGATGCGAGCGGATGAATGCGTCGACCGAGGCCGGCGTGTCGCCCTTCGGGTCGACGCTCACCGCCAGGACGCGGACGTCCTTCCGTGCCCGTCCGAGCTGGGCCAGGGCCGTGTTCAGGTTCGTTGCTGTCAGCGGACAGACGTCGGGACAGTGCGTGTAGAGGAACGTGAGCAACACCACCTTCCCGCGCAGACGCGAGAGGCGAACCACGTGCCCATGCTGATCTCGGAGCGCGAAGTCAGGTGGGGCTGCCGGATGCTTCAGCGTCGGCCCGATGAACGGTGGATTCGGTCCGGCGGCCGCCCAACCGGCGACGGCCGCGACAGCAGCCAGAACGACACCCAGCAGGAGAACGAGCGCACGCGAAGACAGGCGAGCTGGCAAGCGCGCAGGGTAGCCGGTGGGCCTAGCGACCGTTTCGCATCGACGCCGGCCAGAAGCCCTGCTTGCCCGGCGAGAAGATGCCGTGCGGATCGACCGCGTCCTTGATCGTCTCCACGAAGCGCCGGTATGCGTGGTTGTTGAAGCTGTACTGCTCCTGGGCGAGGTCCATGAAGTCGAGGTGCGCCCGGTATTCGCCGTATCCGTACTTCGCCGCCTCGCTGACGAGGAGCTTCGACGTCTCGTACGCGCGCCTGGTCTGCGCCTCGTCTTTCGTGTCGAAGATGACCATCGTCACGTGGATGAAGCTCCGCGAGTTCGTCGGGATCAGGACGGCCGCGTAGTCGAGCTTCGCCTCCTGCTCGACCAGGCTCCGGATCACGTTCCGCATCTCGACCGCGTCCTTGCCCGTC
The DNA here is from genome assembly GCA_046733845.1 of Actinomycetota bacterium. Taxonomy (GTDB): domain Bacteria; phylum Actinomycetota; class Thermoleophilia; order Gaiellales; family Gaiellaceae; genus DATBLE01. The sequence continues at coordinate 2,815 of JBKPPY010000155.1, forward strand.
AGGCGGCCGACTGGCGAGAAGCCGATATGCCCGCCCTCGTCGCCGCCATACCAGCCGGTCATCTGGTTGATGTCCAGGTTGGGCACGCCCGCCTGCACGCGGTCGAACGGGTGCTCGAGATTCTCCATGTCCTCAGGAGCGCACTTCGAGCCCCACACCTCGACGCCCGGAATCGCCTCGAACGCCGCCTTCACCTTTGCGAAGCGGTGGTCGACGACCGCCTCGTCCCCGTAGAGCGCGAACCGCATCAGCCAGCGGCCGATGTCGAGCTCCTTCGCCATATGGTCGATCGCGTCGTCGGGCATCGGATCCTCGCCCTGGTACCAGGGTGCGCGGCTCGAGACCACCGAGGCCATTGCCACGGAGTTCCAGATCTGCGGAACGTTCTCGATCGTCCTGTCCAACATGAGCCGTCGAAGCGTGTCTACAACTGCGCCGAGGTCGTCGTCCTTCCAGGCGCGTAGCCAGAGCGGCATGTAGCACTCCGGCCACGGCATCAGCCACACGCCCAACTTGGTGACGATCCCGAAGTTGGACTGCATGAACAGCTGGTCGAGCGTCGGGCCAAGACTGCGTTTGTAGACGTGCCAGGAGCGGTTGTTCGGCATCGCGCCCATCCCCGTGCGAAGCAGCTCGCCGTTCGCGAGTACGACCTCCATCCCGCAGTAGGCGGCCATATCCTGCGCCTGCGGGAGGTAGGTGGCGCCGTTCTCGAGGAAGTTGCTGACCACGCCGCCCCAGCCGAGGTCGGGGATCGAGACCATCACCTTGTGTCCGCCCGCCTTGACGGCGTCGTAGAGGTCGAACCAGCGCACTCCGGGCTCGACGACGCAGTAGGCGAGCTCCTCGTCGATCTCGAGCACCTTGTTCATGTTGCGGAGGCTGACGATCACCGATCCGTCGAGACGCGGCGCGGGACCGCCGTAGCCGTTGTTCATGCCGCGGCTGTGCGTCCAGAGCGGGATTCGCCGCTCGTTGGCGACCCGGACGACCGCCTGCACCTCCGCCACCGTCGTCGGCATGACGACCGCGGAGGCGGAGTAATCGGTCCAGCCCTCGTACTGGAAGGGATCCCGGAAGCCGAGGAGGTCGTTCTCGGCAGTGATCACCTTGTCGGCGCCGATCTCGGACGCGAAGTGCTCGACCGCGGCGGCGAAGTCGTCCTCCGTGACGCCGGGCGGGAGCCGGACTGGGGTGCGCTGTGTGGTCGCCATGCCGGGCATCGCACCAGCTCAGCGCGTTCTCGTCAAGAAGAGCCGGACTTCAGTCCGGCCCCTGCCTTCCGTTGGCACCAACCGGAGGCCTGGGGACAGGCTGAAGCCTGTCCCTTCTAGCTCCCGCGCTAGGCGAGCCAGCGGCGTGGATTGTCGACCATGATCCGGTCGATTGCGGCCTCGTCGACGCCGCGCTCGCGGAGCTGCGGGAGGATCACGTTCGACAGGTGGAGGTAGTCGGCCTCCTCGCCGGCAAACATCTGGTCGCCGACCATGAAGTCGTGGAACGTCGCGCCGTCGTGCGAGAAGTGCAGCTGGTCGACGTAGCCCTCGGCCAGGACGGCGCAGACGGTCTCGATGCGCTTCGCGTCCGGGTTGAAGTGCTCGATGTTGAAGCGGTCCCACCCGAGGAACGCGCCGGAGCCTGCGAGGCGGCGGATGTAGTCGAGGTCGTTTGAGTCGCCGACGTGCGCGATCACGAGCTTCTCCGGCGGCACGCCGGCGGCGGTCAGGGTCTCGAGCGCGACCACGCCCGACTGCGCGGCGCCGTTCGTGTGCACCATCACCGGCGCGCCGGTCTCGACCGCCGCCGCCGCGACCGCCGCCAGGATCCGCGGGACGTCGCCAATGAGGCCGTACTCCTCGACGGCGCACTTGAGGAACGCCGCCTTCACGCCGGTGTCGTCGATCCCCTCTGTCAATTCGCGGATGAAGAACTCGGCCAGCGCCTCGACCGTGCGGTACCGGAGGAACTGCGGCAGCTCCATGAACGCGTAGACACCCGTGCAGACGACGATGTTCAGGTCGACCTGCTCGTTGACGCGCTGGATCCGCCTGACGTCACGCCCCAGTCCGACGGCGGTCGGGTCGACCATTGTCTCGATCCCGGCCGAGCGGACCCGCTCGAGCTTCGCCACCGCCTCGGCGACGCCGCGCTGCTCGTCCCACCAGGCATCGCCCCAGCGGTGATTGAAGTTGGCGAGGGTCTCCTGCCCGAGGATGAAGATGTGCTCGTGCGGCAGGGTGCGTCCGAGGCGCTCCGCCTCGACCGGGCCGCGGACGGTCTCGACGGTCGCCACGCCCGTGTCTACCACGAAACGGGTGCTTAGTTCAATCGCACTGCACACGACGCGTCGAAAGTCGTAGGCTCCTTCCGCGAACCTCGAGACAAGGAGCCGGCATGCCGAAGCAGATCGTCGACACCATCCTCCCGACGACGATGGTCGGGTCCTACCCGCGTCCGCGCTGGTACACCCAGCAGCTGCTCGGCCGCGACGTCAGGGTCGCGTTCAAGGAGGTCAAGTACGAGGAGGCGTACCACGATGCGACGCAGGTCGTGATCCACGATCAGGTGGAGGCCGGTCTCGACATCGTCACCGACGGCCAGATGTCGTACGACGACTACGTCGGCGTGATCGGCTCGTTCTGCTGGTACATGTACGAGCGCATCGGGGGTTTCGAGGAGGCGCGCGAGGAACATCCCTCCGTCACCGAGGAGAGCGAGCACAACCGGGTGACCGCGCTGCTCACCGACTGGGGCGGCGTGATCAACAGCGGCCCCGTGACCCACGGCCCGATCCGCCTCGTCGACCTCTACAAGATCGCCACCCAGTACACGGACAAGCCGATCAAGGTCTCCGTCGGCGCGGGCCCCGTCAACCTGGCTTGGCACGTCTACTTCCAGCACTACAAGGACCCGCAGGAGCTCTGCTACGCGCTCGCCCCGATCTTCAACGCAGAGATGAAGGCGCTCGTCGAGGCCGGCGCGAAGTACCTCCAGCTCGAGGACCTGGGCGCCTGGCTCCCGCTCTTCACCGGGAACGAGGACGACTACGAGTGGATCAAAGACGTGATCGGCAAGTGCTGCGAGGGCGTGGACGCGTTCATCGGCTGGCACTTCTGCTTCGGGAACGCCTGGGGCAACGACATCCTCAGCGCCAACTTCCCTGATGGCTATCAGACCGTCCTCCCCCACTTCTTCGACACGCCCGGCATCGACCAGTTCGTTCTCGACTACGCGAACCGCGACATGGCCGGCATCGAATTCCTCGCCAACCTGCCGAAGGACAAGGAGGTCCAGGTCGGCGTCCTCGACATCCGCGCGATGATGATCGAGTCGCCCGAGCAGGTCGCCGCGCGGGCGCGCAAGGTACTCGAGCACGTCCCCGCCGAGCGGGTCACGCTCTCGACGGACTGCGGGATGAAGCCCCTGCCGCGGATGGTGGCGAAGATGAAGCTGGCGGCCCTGGCGGAGGGCGCAGCAATCGTCCGCGGCGAGCTCTAGGCCAAACCCAACAACCTCGCCGCGTTCTCCTTCAGGACGAGGGGCCGAACCTCGTCCTTGAAGGACGCCTGCTCGAAGTCGGCGAGCCAGCGGTCGGGGGTGATCAGCGGGAAGTCCGAGCCGAAGAGAACCTTCCGGCGAAGCTGCGTGTTCGCGTACTGGACGAGCTGCGGCGGGAAGTACTTCGGCGACCAGCCGGAGAGGTCGATCCAGACGTTGTCCTTGTGCAGGCAGATCGAGATCGCCTCGTCCTGCCACGGGAAGGAGGGGTGGGCGAGCACGATCTGGAGCGTCGGGAAGTCGGCGGCGACGTCGTCGAGGCACATCGGGTTCGAGTACTTCAGGCGCAGACCGCCGCCGCCCGGAACGCCTGTGCCGATCCCGCTGTGACCCGAGTGGAACAGCGCCGGGAGTCCGGCCTCGGCGATCACCTCGTAGAGCGGGTACACGTCGCGGTCGTTCGGGAAGAAGGCCTGGAGGTTGGGGTGGAACTTGAACCCCTTGGCACCCTGTTCGACGAGGTGGCGCGCCCGCTCGACCACATCCGTCCGGGCAGGGTCGACGCTGACGAAGGGGATGATCACGTCGGCGTTCGCGGACGCGGCGTCGAGGATCTCCTCGTTGGGAATCGGGGCGATCCCGCTTCGCGACTCCCAGTCGACGGTGAAGAGGACCGCGGCCAGCCCACGCTCGCGGTAGTAGGCGGCGACGTCGTCGACCGTCGGCAGTGGCTCGTCGCTCTTGAAATACCGCGCGGCGGCGGCGCGGAGCTCAGGCGGCATCGGATCGTGGCCGTCACGGGTCAGCTCGGTGTGGACGTGGACGTCGATCGCCTTGACGGCGCCGACGTCGATCACGGCGACACCGTGCCCAGCTCGTCCTGGAGCGCGGCGCCCCAGGCAAGCAGGTCCCACTCCGCACCCGGCGCGCCGATCAGCGAGACGCTCACCGGCAGCCCGCTCCGGCTACCGACCCCCGACGGAAGCGCCACGACCGGGAATCCGGTCCAGTCCCAGTAGTGGGTCAGCGAGAGGTCGTCCACGTCGCCCCAGGGCTCCTCGTAGCCCTGCCCGCGGAGAGGCGCGACGATCGGGATCGTCGGCTCGACGATCGCGTCGATCCGGTGCTCCTCCAGCCAGTCGCACCAGGCAGCCGTGTCCTCCACGCGACGCATCTGGCCGGCGACGTACTCCTGGGCGGACATCGCCCGATCCTCCGCGTGCTCGAGCCGCGCGCGGTTCGCATACCGGTACTCGGCGCGCCGGTCGTCGAAGCGGCGGTGGTAGACGAGCATCTCGGTGAGGACGAGGTCGAAAAACTCGGCGAGCACGTCGAGGCGAGCAGGGGGAGCCGGGGCCTCGACGCGTTCGCCCGGGAGCGCCGCGAGCGCGCGCTCGAAGCCGTCGGCAACGTCCGGATCGAGATCGGCGATCCGAGGCGAGACGGCGTACCGGCGGAGCGGCCTGCGTTCTACGGGCGGCTCGACACCGGCCAGCGCGGCCAGGAGCGGCCCGCAGTCGGCGACGGTGCGGGCCATCGGCCCTGGATGGTCGAACGTCGGCGCGAGCGGCACGATCCCGCGCAGCGACAGCCGCCCGCGCGTCGGTTTGATCGTCGACGTCCCGCACTCCGACGACGGGATACGGAGCGAACCGGCGGTGTCGGTGCCGGTCGCGACCGGCACCTGTCGCGACGCGAGCGCAGCGCTGGAGCCACCGCTCGAGCCGCCCGCAGAGCGGTCGAGCGCCCAGGGGTTTCCGACCTGGTCGGTGGTGCCGCCGCAGGCGAACTCGTGCGTGTGCAGATGGCCGAGCAGGACCATTCCCTCCGCGGACAGACGAGCCCAGGCGTCGCAGTCGCGGTCGGGGATCTCGTTCATCACCCGGCTCGACGCCGTCAGCGGCTTCCCCGCGACGGCGTACAGATCCTTCAGGCCGATCGGAATGCCGCATAGCGGCGGCGCCCCGCCGGCCGCGAGCCGCTCGTCCGCCCGCCCAGCGGATGCGAGCGCATCCTCTTCGTACACGCGTATCCAGGCGTTGATCGCCTCCGGGTCGCCGTCGTGGCTGTGCGTCCCGTCTCGCTCCCGGATCCGCGCAAGGCAGGCGTCAGTCAGCTCGCGGGACGAGAGCGTTCCATGGGTGAGTGCTGCTGCCGCTTCGACGACACCCAGATCGGCTGGATCGGTCACGGCCCGTGGTATACACGGTTGCCCCATGAGCCGCACCGTCCGCGACCAGACCTTCGACCTCTTCCGCCGGCGCGGCCTGACCAGGATGTTCGCGAACCCCGGCTCGACCGAGGTCGCCTTCCTCACCGGCCTCCCGGCTGACTTCGAGTTCGTGCTCGGGCTGCACGAGGGCTCGGTCGTTGGCATGGCGACCGGCTACGCGATCGCGCGGGGCGAGCCCTCGCTCGTCCTGCTGCACACGACCGCCGGCCTCGGCAACGCCGTCAGCGCGCTTGCCACCGCACGAGTGAACCGCGCGCCGCTGGTCGTGCTCGTCGGTCAGCAGGACCGCCGCCACCTGTCCTACGAGCCCTTCCTCGCCGGGAAGCTCGCCGGGCTCGCGGGCGAGTACCCGGTCAAGGTCGAGCAGCCGGTTCGGGCACAGGACGTTCCCGCCGCGATCGAACGCGCGTACCACGCATCGCTGACCTGGCGCGGGCCGGCGCTCGTGATCGTGCCGATGGATGACTGGGGCGAGCCCGCCGACGAGGAACGCGAGCCGGCGGCGGCCGTGGGCACCGTCCACCGCTCGGCGGCCGCAGCCCCGGCGGCGATCGACGCGCTCGCAGCCTTCCTCGCCGATGCTCAGTCGCCGGCGATCGTTGCCGGCGCGGGTGCGGACGATCCCGAGACGTGGTCGTGCCTCGTCGAACTGGCCGAGCGCCTCGTCGCGCCGGTGTTCCAGGAGACCTTCGGAGCACGGGCAGGCTTTCCGCAGGACCACCGGCTGTATTTGGGCACCCTCCCGGCGGACCGCGGCGGGTTGCGTGCGCGGCTGGCGCCGTACGACACCGTGCTCGTCGTCGGCGGCCCCGCCTTCCGGCAGTCCGGCTACGCGCCGGGGCGGCTGACCGAGCCGGGCACGAGGCTGGCGATCGTCACCGAGGACCCCGAGGAGGTGCACCGAAGCCCGGCCGACCTCGCCGTGCTCGCGCCGCCGGCCGCCGTGTGCCGGGCGGTCGCGGACCGACTGCCGGCGCGCGACGCAGAGCCGCCGGAGCCGCTCACCCTCCCCGAACCGCCGCCCCCTCCGGCCCCCGGCGAGCCCCTCACTGCCGGCCACGTCCTCTCCGCCCTCGCCGCGCGGCTGCCATCCGATGCAATCGTCCAGGAAGAGGCGCCTGTCGACCGCCCCGAACTCGCGTACCGGCTGCCGGCGCGGGAGCCGCTCGGCTACGTCAGCGCCGCCCAGGGCGGACTCGGCTTCGCGCTCCCGGGCTCGACCGGGTTCCGAATGGCCCTGCCGAACCGCCCGATCGTCGCTGTCGTCGGCGACGGCTCGGCCATTTACCAGATCCAGGCCGTGTGGAGCGCGTCCTACTACAACGTCGGAGCCGTTTTCGTCGTCCTATCGAATGGTGGTTACGCGGTTATGGACGTGCTCGCCGAGCTGCAAGGCGGCTCAGGCCCCTGGCCCGGGTTCGCCGAGGTCGACCTCGCCGCGGTCGCACGCGGCTTCGGCTGTCCCGCCCGTCGGATCGAGACGTTCGAGGAGCTGGTGGCAACGCTGGACGAGGTCGTTCCGACGCTCCGCGACCGTACCGAACCACTCCTGCTCGACGTGGTCATCGCACCGACCAGGACATTCAACTACTGACCGCTGACACTGTCGAATATGTCGAACAGTGTCTTGCATAGAGACGCGGGCTGTAGGAGGATCAGCGCCTCGGCATCCCGCTTGCCGCGCCGCGAGATGCCCGTCCAGCCCCCGGACATGGGAACCCACAGTTCAGAGTGAAGGAGGAGGAGGGATGAGTCTTCGCAGGATTACCCTCGCGGTCGCTCTCCCGGTCGCGGTGGTCGCGACCGTGCTGCTCGCCACCGCGGCGAGCTCGAGATCGACGGCGAAGGTCGGCTCGGCCGCCGCGGGCGCGACGGTCAGCAAATGCGGTGCAGGCACCGGGAAGAAGGCCACGGGTGCACCGATCAAGCTCGGCGGCATCGCCATGCTGATCCCGGGCGTCGACTTCACGACGATCGGCAAGGTCGCGAAGGCGTACTTCGACTGCGTCAACGACAACGGCGGCATCAAGGGCCGCCCGATCAAGTACATCCTCTACAACGAGCAGCTGAATCCGGCGCAGGAGGCCGCGCTGGCTCGGAAGCTGGTCGAGAGCGACAAGGTCGTCGGCATCGTCGGCAACACGAGCTTCGCCGAGTGCGGCGTGAACTGGAAGTACTACAAGGCCAAGGGCTTCCTCGTGATCGGCGCGGGCGTCCAGGCCGAGTGCTTCGGCACCCCGTCGATCGCCGAGTCGAACATGGGGCCTCGCTACAGCGACCTCGGTGCCGCGCAGGCCTTGATCCGGGCCGGCGTCAAGAAGATCGCGATCGCCTCGCCCGAGGCAATCTCGGCCTACGCCGACGGAGGCGTCGTCAAGCTCGGCCAGGCGAGAGGCGTCGACGTCAAGGTCTTCCCGACGCACCTGCCGGTCACCGACGCGAAGTCGCAGCTGCTCCAGATGTACCAGTTCGCCGGCAACGGCAACGGGATCATCATCGACTTCACGCCCGACACGGCTCCGGCGTTCATGAACGCCGCGATCGCATTGGGCATCGTCGACAAGGTCAAGTGGGGCTCGTCGACCCCGATCGCGAACACGTTCATGGCCAAGCAGTTCCCGCAGTTCGACGGCAAGCTCTGGATCAACCAGGAGTTCTCGAACCTCGATCCGGGCGTCGGGCCGGACACCCGCCTGATGTTCGCGATCCTGAAGAAATACGCACCGTCGATCGCGCCTCAGGCCTTCGCGCAGATGGGCTTCATGGACGGGAAGTTCGTGACCACCGCCCTGCTGAACGTGAAAGGCCCGGTCACCGCCAAGTCGTACAACCTGGCGGCCCGCAACCTCAAGAACGTCCACACGGACATCCTCTGCAAGCCGTGGTACGTCGGGAACGCGCTGCCGTACCACATCCCGAACAACACCGACATCACGGTCGATTACAAGGACGGCAAGGTCGTGGTGAAGGAGAAGTGCTTCGACATCGCTCCGGTCGACAAGGAGCTGGCCCAGACCCGGATCTGGGAGAAGAAGTTCAACCTCAACACGAAGTAGGCAGCTACGACTAGATGACAATCAGGGCTCAAGGGGACATCGCGTGACCAGCCTCCTCGCCTTCAGCGTGTTCGGCGTGGACTGGCAGCTCCTCAAGCCCTTCATCGTGATCGGGCTGGCGCTCGGGGGCGTGTACGCGCTCTCGGGCGTCGGCCTGGTCGTGCTGTACCGGGCGACCGGCGTGCTGAACCTGGCGTTCGGCGCGATCGGCGCGGCGGGTGCACTGATCGCCTACTACCTCGTCCAGCACACGGGCTGGCCGCACTGGCTGGCCTACACCATCTGCGTGCTCACGGGGGGCTTCGTGAACCTTCTCTACGGGATGGTCTTAGGCCCGGCCTTCGCGCGACGCGACCCACTCGTGAAGATGATGGGCACGCTCGGTCTCGCGCTGATCCTGCTCGGGCTGATGTCGTGGCGGGCACCGATCGGCGGCGCATTCGCGCGCCTGCTGCCGCTGCCGAGCTCGACGCACATCTACCAGATCTGGGGCGTGGGAGTCAGCCTGACTCAGATCATCGCCCTCGGCCTCGCCTTTGCGATCACCGCCGGGGTCACGGTCTTCTTGCAGGCGACCAAGCTCGGAACGGCGATGCGGGCGCTCGCCAACGACCGCGAGATCGCCGCCACCCTCGGTGTCCCGGTCCGGCGGGTCGAGGCGGTAGCCTGGTTCGGATCGGGCATCTTCTGCGGGATGGCCGGGCTGCTGCTCCCCGACCTGCTCACCTCGCTCGACTACTCGGCCCTCACGTTCCTCGTCATCTCCGCGATCGCCGCTGCTCTGATCGGCCAGCTGAAGTCGCTCTGGTGGACGCTGTTCGGCGGGATCGCCGTGGGCGTGCTCCAGGCCGGGTTGACCCCCTACAGCGGTGACACGCCGATCTCCTCGGTGAGCAGCTACCGGGCCGCGGCGCCGTTCGTGCTCGCGATCGTCGCGCTGCTCTACATGTCCCGCCGGCGCGTCGTCACGCTCACGCGGACGACCTACTAGGCCGTGAGCGAGGCACCGGCTGCAGAAGGGCGCGCCTGGGCCCGCCCAGCTGTCGACATCGAGCGCAGGACGCTGATCAGCGCCGCGGTCGCGGTCGGGCTCATCCTGTTTGCGCTCTTCGGCCTCCCGGCGCTGTTCGGCTCCGACTGGATCACCGAGTTCACCGCCGTGCTCATCTACGCGATCACTGCTCTTGGCTTCGGACTGCTCTACGGGCGAGTCGGCATGATCTCGCTCGGCCAGGTCGCCCTGCTCTCGATCGGTGTCTGGGCGGGTACGCGCCTGGCATACGCGACGTCGATCCCCTTCCCGCTGCTCCTGATCGTGGTCGGCGCGATCGTGATGGCGATCGGCCTGCTCGTGGGACTGACGGCGATCCGCCTCTCTGGTCTCTACCTCGCGCTGGTCACGCTGATGTTTGCCGGCGCCACGGTCGTGGTCTTGTCGGTGATCGACTTCCCGAACGGCGGCGGCGGCTTCACCGGGCACACGTCGAGTCCCAATCTGTCGGGCCTCGCGAACGTCAGGCGGCCGAGCATCGCGGTCGACGACACCGCGTACTACCGCTACGTCGTGATCGTCACTGCGATCCTGTTCCTGCTCGCGCTCCTCCACGTCGCGAGCAAGCCGGGCCGTGCCTGGGCGTCGATCCGCGAGAGCGAACCTGCCGCGCTCGCCGCCGGCGTCAACATCACGTTCTACAAGCTCTGGGCGTTTGCGCTTGCCTCGTTTGTGACGGGCGTCGCCGGTTGCCTGCTCGCAGCGCTGAACGGTGTCTCACGCGCGATCAACTTCCAGACCCAGGACTCGCTGACGCTGGCGGCGAGCTCGCTGATCGGCGGGATCTTCAGTGTGTGGGGCGCCCTCATCGCCGGCGTCTTCAAGGAGCTTCTTCCCTTCCTCTTCCAGACTGAGTGGGGCGTCGACCCGAACCTGCTCCTGATCGTGTTCGGGGCCGGGTTGCTCCAGGTGCTGCTGAGCGCGCCCGGCGGCCTAATCGACCAGTTCCCGAAGGACATGGCCAACCTCGGGCGCCTGATCAGGGGCAAGGTGCCGGTGACGCGCCAGGCGGTATTGGGAATCGGCAGCATCGTCGCGCTCATCCTTGGAATCGTCTTCCTCGCTACCGTGACCCCGATTGTCGGCGTGCTTGTCGTCATGCTCTCCCCGATCCTCGCGGTCTACTCCCAGAGCTGACGCATGGTCGAGATCAATGACCTGACGGTTCGCTTCGGAGGTGTCACGCCGATCGACGAGATGTCGGTCGTCTTCGAGAGCGGCACCTGCGGGCTGATCGGGCCGAACGGCGCCGGCAAGACGACCTTCTTCAACGTGATGAGCGGGTTCGTCAAGCCTGCCGCCGGCACGGTTACCGCCTTCGGCGAGAACCTGCTGAAGATGACCGACTACCGGCGGGCCCGCTGGGGCCTGCGGCGGACCTTTCAGACCGAGATGGCGATCGAGCAGCTCTCGATCTTCGACAACGTCGCGATGATCCACGAGCACTCCGGCGCGAAGCGCTCGACGCGGCGCACCGATGTCCTCGCGGCGATCGAGTTCGTCGGCTTGAAGGCGTCGCCGAAGGTGAAGGTCGGGGTCCTCGGCGCCCGCGAGCGCCGGCTGGTCGAGATCGCGCGCGCGGTGGTCGGCAAGCCGCGGCTCGTGCTGCTCGACGAGCCGGCCGCGGGCCTACCCGAGGAAGAGACCGGTCACCTCGGCGAGGTGATCCAGAGGATTCCGGACCAGTTCGGAGCCTTGGTCATCCTCGTCGACCACGACATGAGCCTCGTCTCGGCGTGCTGCCAGACCACCGCGGTTATCGACTTCGGCAGGCTGATCGCGTCCGGCTCCACCGCCGACGTGCTGAGGGACGAGCACGTGATGCGCGCGTACCTCGGAACGGAGACGGAGGTCGTCCCCGACGAGGAGGGGCAGGCATGAGCCGTAGGCTCGACGGAGGCGACCAAATGAGCGGAGGTTCCGGCTCTGCCGGTGCCGGAGCGGGCGCGAGCGCACCGGCCTCGACGCTGAAGATCGACGGCCTCCGGGTCGCCCGCGGCGGCCATACCGTCCTGCACGGCATCTCGCTCGAAGTCCCGCAAGGACAGGTCACGACGCTGCTCGGGCCGAACGGCGCCGGCAAGTCGACGATGGTGCTCGCCGTCGGGGGCGTCCTCCGAGCGAGCGCGGGCGAGATCTCGGTGAACGGGACGAGCCTGACCAGGATGCGGCCCGAGAACATCCGGGCGGCCGGCGTAGCCATCGTCCCGGAGGGACGGCGACTCCTCCCGGATCTGACCGTCGAGGACAACCTCCGAGTCGCCACCTACTCGCTCAGCCGCGAGGAAGCGAAGACCGGGATCGCCTACGCCACAGAGCTCTTCCCTCACCTGGAAGCCCGCTGGAAGGCGACGGCACGGACTCTCTCCGGGGGCGAGCAGCAGATGGTCGTGCTCGCCCAGGCGCTCGTCTCCCGGCCGAAGTTCATGCTCGTCGACGAGCTCTCGCTCGGGCTCGCCCCGGTGGTCGTCCAGCGCCTCATCCCCGCGCTGGAGGAGGCAGTGGCGCAGGGAGTCGGCGTGCTGCTGATCGAGCAATTCGTCCACGTCGCGCTCGGCCTGGCCCAGGGTGCGTACGTGCTCGAGAACGGCCGGATCGTCTACGAGGGAACGACGGCCGACCTGAAGTCCAACCCGGACAAGCTTCACTCCGCCTACCTCCTCCGCGAACGGCGCGACGCCGCCGAGCTGCTCGAGGATGTCGACGTCGACTGACGAGCTCGAGATCCGCAGGCTGGTCGAGAACTGGGTCGTCTGGCGCGACGCCGGCGACTGGGACCGGTTCCGGACGGTCTGGCACGACGACGGCCGGATGATGGCGACCTGGTTCCAGGGGAGCTGCGACGACTTCATCCGCGTCAGCCGCGAAGGTTTCGAGCGCGGCGTCCGCATCCTCCACTTCCTCGGCGGTACGTCGGTCGACGTCGCCGGGCCGCGGGCGGTCTCCCAAGCGAAGATGACGATCACGCAACGGGCGGACGTGGAGGGAGTCGAGTGCGATGTCGTCTGCACCGGGCGGTTCGTCGACTTCTTCGAGCAGAGAGGCGGGCGCTGGGGGATTGTCCTGCGGCAGCCGATCTACGAGTCGGACCGGATCATTCCGGTCGACCCGACCGCGCCGCCGCAGCTCGACCGGGCGCTGCTCGAGTCCTTTCCGGTCGGCTACAGGCACCTCGCCTACCTCCAGATCGGGAACGGATTCACGGTCAAGACCGACATGCCCGGGCTGACCGGCCCCGAGGTCGAAGGGCTCTACGCCAGCTGTTCCCGTTGGCTCGCGGGCGAGGATCTCGACCGTTAGGGTCGGTGCGACGATGCTGCGGACACTCGACGAGCGGCGCGCCGGGATCCTCGAGCAGCTGTGCGAACTGATCGTCCCGGGCTCCCGACGCGTCGGGCCGGTGGTCTACATCGACGCAGTCCTCACGGAGATGCCACCGCCGGCACGAGACTTCGCGCTCGCGGCGATCGACGCGCTCGAGCCTGGCGCCGGCAGCGCCGACGCCCTCGCGGCGCACGAGCGGACGCCCGAGTTCGCGCTCGTTCGCGCGCTCGCCTGCGAGGCGTACTACAGCGACTTCGTCGCGCCGGACAGGGACGGGCCGGGGGCGTGGGCCGAGATCGGCTTCCACCCGCCGGCGACCGCCCACCTCCAGAAGGACTGGTCGTACCTGGGGGCGGCGTGAAGGATCGCTTCGACGTGGTCATCGTCGGGTCGGGCGCAGGCGGCGGGGTGATCGCCGGCGAGCTTGCCCAGCGCGGTCGCGACGTCCTCCTGCTCGAGACCGGCCCCCACCTGACGGCCGTCGACTTCGCCCGCTGGGAGGCAAAGGCGACCCACGAGATGTGGTGGCCGCTCCGGTTCGCCGCTCTCCCTGACGGCGACGTGGTCGCCTTCCTCGCCGGGCGCTGCGTCGGCGGCACGACGACGATCAACTCCAAGGTCGCGCTCCGCGCGCACGAGAGAGACGTCGCCAAGTGGCATCCGGAGACCGGGCTGACGAACGAGCACGGCGAGCCGTTCTCCCGTGCAGATCTCGACCCGTACTACGAGCGCGTCGAGCAGAGGCTCGGAATCCGGGAGCGCCGCGACTGGCAGAAATGCGTGACGACGGTCGAGGCCGGGTTCCGCGCGCTCGGCCACGAGCTCGAGCCGTGCACCGCGTACACAGACGGCAACTGCATGCACTGCGGCTCGTGCCTCCAAGGTTGCCCAACCAACGCCGGAAAGTCGACGATGAACACGTACATCGCGGACTCCTGGGCGCGCGGGCTGCTCGAGCTGCGTCCCGAGTCCTGGGTCGACGGGGTCCTGCTGGACGGCGGCGCCGCGACGGGGGTGGAGTACACGGACCCGGCGGGCGAGCGGCATACGGTCCACGCAGACACGGTCGTCGTCGCGGGCGGCGCCTTGAACACCCCGCAGATCCTCAAGCGGTCCGGCCTGGACGCCCCGGCGATCGGCAAGAACCTCGGCATCCACCCGGTGCGGCTCGTCTACGGCCTCTTCGACGAGCCGCAGGACGCCCACATGACGTATCCAGTCTCGTCGCACTGCATGGCGTACCAGCACGACGAGGACGGCGGCTACGTGATCGAGGCGTCGACGATCCAGGATCCGATCTCGTTCGCGACAACGCTGCGCGACGAGGATGGGCCGATGTGGGGCCCGCGACTGACCGATGCGGTGAGCAAGTTCCGGCACTGGATCGGCCTGCTCGCCATGGTCAACGACGAGAACAACGCTCAGGTCGTCGTCGACGAGAACGGGATGGAACGCTTCGAGCTCGACTTCAACGAGCGCGAGCAGCAGCGGATCGAGGACTCGTTCGCGTTCAGCCGCCGAGTGCTGGAGGCGGCCGGGGCAACGAAAGTCTGCTGGACGGGACTCTCCTCCACGCACGTCCAGGGCAGCTGCCGAATGGGCGACGACCCGGAGCGCTCCGCCGTCGACCGCACCGGCAAGGTGCACGGCGTCGACGGGCTCTACGTCGGCGACGGCTCGCTGGTTCCCCGCACGCTCTCGGTCAACCCTTCACTGACGATCATGGCGCTCGCCACGCGGCTCGCCGATCACCTGGCCGAGCAGTGAGAGCCGCGCTCCTCCGCGAGTACCACGCTCCGCTCGAGCTGATCGAAAGGCCAGAGCCGGAGCCGCTCGCGCCTCGCGACGTCGTGATCAAGGTCGGCGGCGCCGGCGTCTGCGCGACCGACCTGCACGCGCAGGAAGGATTGATGGAGCCTGCCGGGCTGAAGCCGCCCATCGTGCTTGGGCACGAGAACGCCGGCTGGGTCCACGCCGTCGGCGAGGACGTGACGACCGCAAAGCCCGGTGACGCGGTCCTCGTCTACCCGGCGTACAGCTGCGGGCTGTGCGTCAACTGCCGGCGCGCGCTGGACATGCACTGCGAGCGGCACCAGTTCTTCGGTCTGACCAAGGACGGCGGCTTCGCGGATTACGTCCTGGTCGACGAGCGGTCGCTGATCCCGCTGCCGTCCGGTGTCGAGCCGGCGGCGGTCGCGCCGCACTCGGACGCCGGGATCACGGCCTACCACGCCGTGAAGAAGCTCCTCCCCCGCTTGGCGCCCGGGACGACCTCCGTCGTGATCGGCGTCGGCGGCGTGGGGCACATCGCTCTCCAGCTCCTGCGCGTGCTCGGCGGCGGCTCGGTGCTCGCAGTCGACACGGACGAGCGCCGCCGCAAGCTGGCCGCCGAGCTCGGAGCGGACGAGGTCCTCGCCGACGTCGCCGACGTCCGTGAGGCGACGAACGGCGCCGGGGCCGACGTCGTCCTCGACTTCGTCGCCACCGACGCCACCCACGCGGCCGGGCTGGACATGCTCGCGCGCCGGGGTCTGTACTCGACCGTCGGCTACGGCGGCATGATCACGATCCCGTCCGTGGCGATGGTCGTCGGCGAGACCGCAATCGCCGGGAACCTCGTCGGCAGCTGGATCGACCTCTGGGAGCTGCTCCAGCTGCACGGAAAGGGGAACGTCACGCTCCGCACGGAGACGCACCCGCTGGAGGCCGTGAACGACGTCTTGGACGCGCTTCGCGAGGGCGAGGTCACCGGCCGGGCCGTTCTCGTCCCGTCATTAATCGCGTCCGGCGCCCAGGACGCCAAACGCAGCAAGTAACACAGTGTTACAAGGTCGAGAACGCGGGCGAATCCGCGGCCGGCTGAGTAAGTAACACAGTGTTACAAGCTGAGTCGCGCGCGGCGCTACCCTCGAGGTGTGGCCAGGATCGAGGGGTACGAGTTCGGCCGCGTGCTCGTCGACGGGCACGAGCACCGGCAGGACCTGATCGTGCTCCCTGGCCGGGTCGTCGCCGGCTGGTGGCGTCGCGAGGGGCACGGACTCGTACTCGACGACCTCGAGGAGGTGCTCGACGAGCTGCCCGCCCACCTGGTGATCGGCACCGGCGCCTATGGACGGCTCGAGCCCGACCCGGCGGCGCTCGATGCACTCCGCGCCCGCGGGATCGAGGTCGACGCCCTGCCGACCGGCGACGCGGTCCGACTCTTCGGCGAGCTCGAGCCGGCCCAGACCGCTGCCGCGCTGCACCTCACCTGCTGACGCGATACCTAGGCCTGGACGAGCGACCCGCCGTCGACGACGAACGCCGCGCCGGTCATGAAGCTCGACGCCCCCGAGGCGAGCAGCACGACGAGGCCCTTCAGCTCGTCGGGGTGGGCCATCCGGCCGAGCGGGATCAGCGACTTCCACATCTCCTTCATCTCCTCGCTCGGATCGAGGGTGACCCCGCCGCCGATCAGCGTGCCGTAGAACGGCCCAGGGCAGATCGCGTTGACGAGGACGCCGTGCGGGGCAAGCTCGAGCGCGGCCTGCCGCACGACGTGGATCACCGCCGCCTTGCTCGCCGCGTAGCCGTAGCAGACCAGCGGCTCGACCCTGAGGCCGGCGTTCGAGGCGGTGACGACGATCCGCCCCGACCCCTGCTTGGTCATCGCGCGCGCGGAGCTCCGCATCGTGTGGATGACGCCGGTGAGGTTCACGCCGAGCACCGTGTCCCAGTCCGAACGCTCGAGCGTGGCGAGCGTCTGGCCGCCGTCCACCCGGAACCCGGGGACCGAAGCAAGCCCGGCGTTGGCGAAGACGACGTCCACCCCGCCCTGCTCCCCGACCACGCCCTGGACCAGGCCCTCGACCGAGCCCTCGTCGCGGACGTCGACCTCGACGCCGCGCACGTCGCAGCCGCGATCGGCGAGCCGCGCCACGGCGTCCTGGAGGCGCTCCGCATGGATGTCCGCGAGCGTGACGCGGGCTCCGCATTCGGCGAGCACCTCCGCCATCGCGAAGCCGAGCCCGGCCGCCGCCCCGGTGACCACCACGCGCGAGCCCTGCACGTCGAAGAGGTCGGTGAGGACATCAGTTGGCGAAACCGTCACCAAGCGATCGAATCACGGCACCGCCCGGGCCGCAAGCGGCGAAATAGAATCGGAACGTGCGGGAGCCGATCTTCACCGGGACCCTCCAGGTGTCCGTCGTCGTGCCGGACTTGGAGGAGGCGATGCGGACGTACGTCGAGGGCTACGGCATCGGCCCGTGGGACGTCTACGACTTCAATCCGGGCAACGTTCAAGGCATGCACGAAGGCGGAGAGCCGGTGGCACGCTCCTGGCGGCTGGCGCTGGCGAAGGTCGGTGAGGTGCAGTGGGAGCTCGTCCAGCCGCTCGACGACGACAGCGTCTACGCGCGGTTCCTCGCGGAGCACGGGCCGGGCGTTCACCACGTCGGCGTCGCCGTTCCCGACTACAAGAAAACCCTTGCGGAGCTCGGCGAGCGCGGCCACGAGGTGCTCCTCGGCGGCACGTACAACGGCGTGACGTTCTCCTACCTTTCCACCGACCGCGACCTCGGCGTGGTCACCGAGATCTTCGACGGAGCACCGGGCCGCGACCAGGAGCCGGACGCCGTCTATCCGCCACCGGCATGACCGTGTCTGCGGACAGGCCCTTCTCCGTCGGCCAGGTGGTGTGGACACCGACGGAGGACTTCGCCGAGCACTCCGTCCTCGCGCAGTACATGGACTGGCTGCGGCGAGAGCGCGGCCTGGACCGCACCGCCTACAAGAACCTCTGGACGTGGTCGGTGACCGACCTCGAGGGGTTCTGGTCCTCCCTGTGGGACTTCTTCCAGATTCGCCCCACGACACCCTACGAGCGCGTCCTCGGCTCGCGCGAGATGCCGGGTGCGGAGTGGTTTCCAGGCGCGCGCCTGAACTACGCCGCCCACATGCTCGGCCGCGACGAGGACACCGACACTGTCGCAGTGCTCGCGCGCTCACAGTCGCGCGAACCATTCGACTTGACCTTCGGCGAGCTCCGCGACCAGGTCGCGCGGGCGCGGACGGGCCTGCAGCGTCTCGGTGTCGCCCCGGGCGACCGCGTCGTCGCGTACCTGCCGAACATCCCAGAGACGCTCGTCGCCTTCTTAGCGACCGCCTCGCTCGGAGCGGTCTGGGCGACGTGCCCGCCCGAGTTCGGGCCGCGGAGCGTACTCGACCGCCTCGGCCAGCTCGAACCGGGCGTCCTCCTCGCCGTCGACGGTTACCGGTGGGGCGAGGCCTGGATCGACCGCCGCGAGCAGGTGGCCGAGGTCCGCGCGGGGCTTCCGTCGCTCCGGACGGTCGTCCACGTCTCCTACGGCGGCAACGAGCTCCCGGACACCGTCCCGTGGGACAAGGTCGTCGCCGAGGCCGGCCCGCTCGAGTTCGATCCCGTCCCGTTCAACCATCCGCTCTACGTCCTCTTCTCGTCCGGGACGACGGGACTGCCGAAGGCGATCGTCCACGGCCACGGCGGCATCCTGCTGGAGCACCTGAAGAACCACGGCCTCTCGTGGGACCTGCGTCCCGGGCACCGGCTGATGTGGTTCACGACCACCGCCTGGATGATGTGGAACGCCCTGGTCTCGGCGCTCCTGCTGCGCGCCTCGATCGTGATGCTCGACGGCAATCCCGGCTACCCCGACCTGGCCACGCAGTGGCGGATGATCGAGGAGACGAAGGCGACCATGTTCGGCCTCAGCCCGGCCTTCACCATGGCGTGCCGGAAGGAGGGACTCGAGCCCGGAGGGGACTTCGATCTCTCGACGCTGCGCCAGGTCTGTGCCGCCGGTTCGCCGCTGCCCGCCGACTCCTACGAGTGGATCTACGAGCAGGTCGGGCCGAACGTCCTGCTGAACGTCGGCAGCGGCGGCACGGACGTCTGCACCGGGATCGTCCAGGGCTATCCCCTGCTTCCGGTCTATGCCGGCGAGATGGCGGGCAAATGCCTCGGCGTCGACGTCGCCGCCTTCGACCCGGACGGCAACGAGGTGGTCGGTGAGCTGGGCGAGCTCGTGATCCGAAGTCCGATGCCCTCCATGCCCGTGAAGTTCTGGAACGACGAGGACGGCTCGCGCTACCGAGCCGCCTACTTCGACCACTATCCGGGTGTCTGGCGCCACGGAGACTGGATCATGTTCACCGAGCGCGGCACCTCGATCATCACCGGCCGCTCCGACGCGACACTCAACCGCGGCGGCGTGCGGCTCGGCACGAGCGACTTCTACGGCGTGGTCGAGGAGTTCGACGAGGTCCTCGACGCGCTCGTCGTCCACCTCGAGGCGACGGACGAGCTCCTGCTCTTCGTCGTGCTGCGCGACGGCACGGAGCTGGACGACGAGCTGAGCAGGCGCATCTCCGATGCTCTTCGCAACGGTCTATCTCCGCGCCACAAACCGGACGACATCGTCGCCGTGCCGGCGATCCCGCGGACGATGACCGGCAAGAAGCTGGAGCTCCCGGTCAAGAAGATTCTCACGGGTACACCGGTAGCCGAGGTGGCCAGCAAGGATGCGCTGATCGACCCGGCCGCGATCGACGCCTTCGCCGCGTATGCCGCGCGGAGAGACGCTGCTTGAGGAGGGAAGGGAGAGCATGGCGATCGAACTGAGCGACGGCGCCCGGGCCAGCCTCGACGCGATCTGCGACACCTTCGTCCCGGGCCAGGATGGGCTTCCGTCGGCAACCGACCTCCACGTCGCCGACTTGATCGTCGACATCATGGGCGCCAACCCGAGCGCCGAGGCCCGCGACGGGTTCGCCGGGCTACTCGAGGGCTGGGACTCGGGTTTCGCCGCCGCCTCGCACGACGACCGCGAGCAGACCCTGCTCGCATGGTGCGACTCCGACGACGTCATGCAGCGTGCCGCCTTCCAGGCGCTCCGCAAGCTGACCCTGGTTCTCTACTACACGCTCCCCTGGCAAGGCGAAGGCAAGAATCCGGTCGATGCGGCGCTCGGCTACCCGGGCCCGCACGGGATCCTGAAGGACGCGCCGCCGAAGACGATCCGGCCACTCGAGATCTCCGGCGACACCGAGCTCGAGTGCGACGTGGTCGTTGTCGGCTCGGGCGCGGGCGGCGGCGTTGCCGCCGGCGTGCTCGGCCAGGCGGGCCTCGACGTCGTCGTCGTCGAAGCCGGCGGGTACTTCAGCGAAGAGGACTTCGACGGAGCCGAGCTCAGTGGGTACGCGCGGCTCTATCTCGGCGGCGGCGGCATCCCGACCCCCGACCAGAGCATGGGCCTGCTCGCCGGCCGCTGTCTGGGCGGCGGCACCGTCGTCAACTACACCTGGTGCTTCCGGCCCCCGGACTGGGTGCGCCGGGAGTGGAAAGAGCGGTTCGGCCTCGACGACTGGGCGGGCAAGGACTTCGACAACAGCCTCGACGCGGTCTGGGAACGGATCCACGTCAACCCCGAGACCAGCCCCTCGCGCCGCGACCTGCCTTTCCGGGCCGGCCTCGCCAAGCTCGGCTGGGACTCCCAGGTGATGCAGCGGAACGCCGTCGGCTGCACCGAGGACATTTGCGGCCAGTGCCACTACGGCTGCCCGCTCGGCGCGAAGCAGTCCACCCTGAAGACGTGGCTGCAAGACGCCTACGACGCAGGCGCGCGGATCGTCGTGAACACGCCAGTCGACAAGGTCCTGATCGAGAACGGCAAGGCGAAGGGCGTAGAGGCGACCACCGCCGACGGGCACCGGCTGACGGTCCGGGCGCGGGGTGTCGCCGTGGGCGCGGGGGCAATCGACACCCCAGCGCTGCTGATCCGCTCCGGCCTCGACAACCCGAATGTCGGCAAGAACCTGATGATCCATCCAGTGGCGCTCGTCTTCGCGCAGTTCGAAGAGGAGATCCTCCCCTGGACCGGAGTCTTCGGCGCGACGTTCTCGGATCAGCTCCTCGACATGGGCGAGGGGTATGGCGTCAAGTACATGCACGCCTCCTTCCATCCTTCGGACCTGGCCGTCTTCGCCCCCTGGCGCGGCGCCCAGGAGCACTTCGAGCTGATGCGGAACCTCCCGCACACGGGCGGCTACGGCATCCTCCAGCGGGCTCGCGATGCCGGAGAGATCGTGGTCGGCAAGGACGGCCTCCCGACACCGGTCTGGAGCCTCTCCGACTTCGATCGCAACATCATGCGCAGGGGGCTCGACGGGATCGCCCAGATCCTGGAGGCGGGCGGTGCCCGCCGGATCTACACCACCCACGCCGGCTGGGTTTCCTACGAGCCGGGCAAGGAGCCGCGCCAGAAGATGCTGGAGGCTGCCGACGACTGCGGCTGGGACGCAGCCCGCGTGACCCTCGGCGCATTCCACCTGATGGGAACCGCCCACATGGGCAAGTCCCGGGAGACCGCCGTCTGCGATCCCACCGGCGAAGCCTGGGACGCCGGCAACCTGTTCGTGGTCGACGGCTCGGCATTGCCGACCGGTCTCGGGGTGAACCCAATGATCACGATCGAGGCGGCCGCCCATAAGATCGCCCGCGGCATGGCGGCGAAGCTGGCATGAACGACCTGGTCGCGCTGTACTGGACGACCTCTGGGCCGGTGGAGGTGCACGGCGGCCGGGAGTGGAGCCTGTTCGACATCGCCGACCGCTGCGCCCAGGCTGAGCGCGCCGGGTTCAAGGGGATCGGCATCTGGCACGCCGACCTCGAGCACATCCTCGAGACGAGGACGCTCGCCGAGCTGAAGACGCTGCTCGACGATCACGGCCTCGTGCACAACGAGCTCGAGTGCCTCCTCGACTGGTTCCTCGATCCGGCCGACGAGAGCCGCCGCGCCGCCGACGCGACCCGCGCGCTCCTGTTCGAGGCGGCCGCCGTCCTCGAGCCGGACCACATCAAGGTCGCCAACATCTTCAGCCGACCGTGCGAGCTGCCGCTGCTGACGGAGCGCTACGGCGAGCTGTGCGCAGAGGCGGCGGAGCGGACGGACGCGAGGATGGTCTATGAGTTCATGCCGCCGGACGTCAATGTGCGCGACGTCGACACAGCACTCGCCGTCGTGGAGGGCGCCGGAACCGCGAACGCCGCGATGGCGATCGACACCTGGCATATGGCGAAGCTCGGAATCCCACTGGACGACCTGCGGCGGATCCCGGCGCAGTACCTGGGCTGGGTCGAGCTCAGCGACGGCCAGTGGGAGAACATGCCCGACCCCGTCGACGAGACGATCAACTACCGCGCGCTGCCGGGCGAGGGCGAGTTCCCGATCCGCGAGTACGTCGCCGCCGTGCGCGACGCCGGGTACGACGGGCCTTGGGGCGTCGAAGTCCTCTCGCAGCAGCTGCGCGAGCTGCCGATCGAGCAGATCTTCGACCGGGCGTACGAGACAAGCCTCGCGCAGCTGCGCTGAGGGCTACGTTCGGAGATTCTTGACGACGACCTCGCGGGTCTCGTTGGCCTTGAAGGACTGCAGCAGGTTGTTGGCCGCGATGTTGTCGTGATCGGAGCGGACGTACTTGCCGCCCACGTGGTGGAACCCCAAAACGGAGATCTTGCCGGCCTTCATGAGCCGGGCGAGCTCCTGGGCCCGGAATTTTCGGCGGTCGTCGAGCTCGAAGATGGCGAACCGGCGCAAGTGGTGCGAGTACTCGGCCGAGCGGAGTCGCCTCTGCATCGAGCGGATGAGCACCTGAGCGAACAGAACGATGTTGCCCTCGACGACGACTGCGCGGTCGGGCGTCCCGTCAACGGTGAGGTCGCCGGCATCGGTGGAGTCGTCGAGCGAGTCGGCGAGGAGGCTGAGCTGGGCGCCGATGACCGCAGCCAGGGTGTCGCGCAGGATATTCGGCGCGTTGTCGAGGTCGGCCGCTTTGTTCCACACTTTCTGAACCAGGGTCGCCCAGAGGGCGATCCCGATGAGGGTGAGCGAGCCGACGCCGGTGAACAGTAGTGCGGAGGCCCCGATGGTGAGCACCCACTTGAGCGCTCCGTAGAACGCCTCGTCGAAATCGCCGACGTCCACGACGATTCCCGAGGTGTCCATCGTCATCCCTGTCGTTCCGCGGATGAGCTGGGGTACGGCGATGCCGTCGAAATCGATGTCCACGTCGGGCAGCACGTCGATGATCGGTGAGTCGACCGCCCGAACGACGTGGCCGTCGATCTGGATGCCGGTGTCGGCCATCACCATCGTGAGCTCGGTGACCTTCGCTTCGTCGACCGTCTTGCCTCTCTTGGCGGCGGCGCCGAGCTCGAGCATGAAGTCCAGGAACGCTCTGTTGTAGGCGACGGCGAGTCCGGTCTGCGGAGCGACGAAGCTCTCGGTGACGGCGAGCGTGGCCAAGGTGCCGGGCGGACCGGCAGACACCGCGAACGCGTCAACGCTGTCATCCGCCCCCGGGGTGAGCGTCAGCCGAACCGACCAATCGGAGTCCGCGGGGCGAGTCGCCGGGTCCGGGAACTTCGACTCGTTCAGCCCCTTGACCAGGCTGTCGGCGATCGGCAGCGTGGTGTCGTCGAGGACCTGCTGGACGTCCGGACTGGTCATGAACGCGTCGATGTCGTCAGCCGTTACCGGAAATGCCGGTGTGCCGTCGACGCCGTCGTAGCGGAATCCGACCTCCGCAACCGGGTCGGCGGGAATCAACACGATCGTCAGGCGGACGGCGGCGTCGAGCGGGAACGTGATCGGGTCCGCACCGGGATCGGCCGCGGGGCGCGCCTCGATCGTCCCGGTGAGGTGGAGCCGCGTCCTCGGCGCGTCGGGCCCCGCGGTCACCAGCTCGAAGGTAGGACCGTCGAGAAGGACGACGACGCTGAACGTCTGGCCGCCGAAGTCTCGAGTGAGCTCCTGACGGTTCGGCAATTTGCCGATTCGCATCAGCTCCGCGAGAAAGTCCGTGACGACTTCGAGGCCGATGCCGACGGCGGCGTCGGCGTCCCCAAGTCCGACCTTCATGATGCACCCCCCCTGCCTGGCGGGAGATTAGCCGATGGGTCGTCGAACTTCCAACCGCGCTGATGCGACGGCCTAGGAGCGCGGGCCGCCGAGGCTCAGGACCGCGATCGTGACCGGCCGGCTCGAGCAGTCGAGCGCTCCCTTGCCGCTCACCTCGAATCGGCGGCCGTTACGGAAGCCGTCGGCGCGTCTGAGTGCGCGTAGCTCGAAGTGGCCGAGCTCGCGCTGTGGCTCATAGCCGTTGAAGCGAAAGGTCACCCGGGAGAGCCGGTCGCCGTGTGCGTGCCGCAGCCGGAAGTACGACGTCAGCGTCTCGCGGGACTCGGCCTGATCGAGCCGGCGGACGGCCGGGCCGCCCGAGGAGTACCAGCCGAAGCGATCCTTCGAGAAGAGCCGGTCGAGCGCAGCTAGGTCGCCGCTGTTGTACGCGCGGACGAACCCACGCAGCCTCCCACTGAGCGTCGCGACGTCGCAGACAGCCCCTCCAGGCGTCACGAACGGGCTGTTCTCGAGCGGGAAGAGCCCGGGAGCCGGGCGGCAGCCCTTGGCGTCACAGGCCGTTCCGATCAGGCCGACGCGGATTCCCCCGATTCCGCCCTCTGGCACTGCGATCCTGGCGACGAAACGGTAGGGAGCGTTGTTGGTGCGGACCGCCTCGGTCGAGCGGCCGCCTGTCCTGCTGAGCAGGCGGACGAACATGCCGTCGGCGGTAAAGGGCTGCCAGCCGCCGTGGTCGTCGGGAACGCGTACCGTCCACTCGGCGCGGATCGTCCTGCCGGCAGGCGCCTGGAGCGGCAACGTGGACAGGAGCCGTGCCCGCGCCCCCTCCTTCGCAGCCGCGAGACCGGTCAGCGCAAGCGCGGCGACACCGCCGAGCAGAAGCGCGGCAAGCGTCGAGCGGCAGGCAAGCGTACGAGCTGCCATAGGGCGAAGTACACCGCAGGCTCTCGCGAGGTTCCAGCTGTTGGGACTAGACCTTCGTCGCTCGGTACGCCCGGCGAACCACCTCGGTGTACGGCACCGGACTGACGGTCGCCCGTAGCTCCGTCTGCACGTGCGGCTCGACGGTCGGCTTCGACGAACCGCCGCCCTCCTCGCCCCAGACGAACGTGACCTCGGTGCCGGGCTCGGCGTACTCCGAATCGACGACTGCGAGCGTGAGCATCTTCCCCTCGTTCGCGCTGTAGCCGATCCAGGTCGAGAGTCCGACTGTCTCGCCGTCCACCGTCACCCGGTCGAAGGGGTGCATGCAGTAGACCGCCGACGGCCAGTCGATGAACTTCGCCCGGTCGCCGCGCCCGAACATCGTGGCGATCGTCGCCGTCACGTCGTCGTCGTCGAGCGCGAGCGTGACCTTCACCCCGTGGTCGTCGTCAGCCATCGCCTCGAGCGCGGCCCTACCGATGAAGTCGTGGTCGAACTTGACGTAGCTGCCGTAACCCAGATCCCAGGGGGTGAAGTAGTAGTCCTCGATGTCGTCGGAGGAGAAGCTGCCGCCGATCGAGGCCGAGCCCTCGTACCCCGCGGCCGGCAGCCACTGCCGGTACTCGCGCAGGCTCTCGCTGGAATAGACCGCCGGCAGCGGCGACGGGATCCAGCCGGACTCGAGCGTGTTCGACGAGTACGCGCGACCGCCGGCCTGGCGCATTCCGAACTCGGCACCCGCCTCGAGCAGTGCCTCGTGCACCGCAGGCTCGTCCTCCCAGGGGCCGAAGAGCTCCCAGCCGGGCTGGCCGACCATGCCGTGCCGGAGCGCGCGCACCCCCCTCCCCGCGATCTCGACGGAGGTCATGTTGAAGAACTTG
Organism: Actinomycetota bacterium; assembly: GCA_046733845.1. Lineage (GTDB taxonomy): Bacteria > Actinomycetota > Thermoleophilia > Gaiellales > Gaiellaceae > DATBLE01. The sequence continues at coordinate 28,719 of JBKPPY010000155.1, forward strand.
AGGTCTGGCGCCGGCCCGCCGAGTGCCCGCTCGATCACCGCCATCGCGTTCGGGCCCTGCACCTGGAAGCGGTAGGACTTCCGCCGGCCGTCCGTCCGCATGGCCCAGCGCTGGTCGAGCTCGACCTTCACGTCGTAGCCGCCGGTCTCGGCGTGGTACGTGACCCAGTTCAGGGCGGGCGCGCGCCCGACCAGGTTGAACCGGTTCTCGGCCAGGTAGAAGAGGATCACGTCGCCGATCACGTAGCCCTCGGGAGTGCAGGGAACGAAGTGCTTGGCCTTGTCGACCGCGAACCCGTCGAAGCTGTTGACCGCGAGCCGGGAGAGAAGCGCCAGGGCGTCCGGGCCCTCCACGGCCAGATCGGCCATGTGGTACGACTGGTTGAAGAGCACGCAGGTCCGCTGCCAAGCGGTCTGTTCGTCCCGCCAGTTCGTGTACTCGGCGGGGACGCCGGGGTAGACGTTCGGGCCGGCCTGCGAGTTGCGGAGCAGGTCGACGGGATTGCCGACGCTACCGAGCAGGTCTTCCAGGCTCCGATCAGGCATCGTCTTCCTCCCTTTCGATCACGGACGCCACCTCACGGGCGGCGGCGGCGTCCTGGGTGTTCTCTCCGAGATAGCTCGCGACCAGCAGCTGGCGGTTCGCACGCAAATGCGCTGCGTCGTTCTGCAGCACGATGCGCCCGTGCGACAGCACGTAGCCGCGGTCCGCGACCTCGAGCGCGAGGTGGACATGCTGCTCGACGAGGAGAACCGCGCATCCGCGCTCGCTCGCGAACTGGTGGACGACGGGCAACAGCCGCTCGACGATCACCGGGGCCAGACCCAGGCTGAGCTCGTCGAGAAGCAAGAGCTTCGGCTTGCGGGCGAGCGCGCGGGCAACCGCGAGCATCTGCTGCTCCCCGCCGGACAGCAGACCGGCGCGCCGGCCCTTGAGTTCCGCGAGTTTCGGGAAATACTCGTACGCAATCGACTCGTCCAGGCGCTCGCCGCGTGGCGCGACCCGGAGGTGCTCGGCGACCGTCAGCCCGAAGAAGAGGCCGCGACCCTCGGGGACGTGGGCGATCCCGAGCCTGGCGCGGGCGCTCGGGGAGACCTTGGCGAGATCCTCGCCGTCGAACAGCACCCGACCCGACATCGGCTTCACCAGCCCCGAAACGACCCGCAGCGTCGTCGTCTTGCCGGCACCGTTTGCACCGAGCAACGCGACGACTTCCCCGGGCCGCACGGTGAGATCGAGGTCACGAATCACAGCAGCCTCGTCGTAGCCCGCCGTCAGCGTCTCCAGCGCAAGGACAGACTCGCTCATCGGCCTCCCTCCGAAGCCTCCCAGCGGGTTTTCGCGGCCG
>JBKPPY010000156.1:0-22390 GCA_046733845.1 Actinomycetota bacterium
ACAGTCCCCCAGGTGGGGACGCCTGATCCTACTCCCTCAGAACCTGGGGTCGCCAACTAAGACGTACGGGTCGCAAGTTGGATAGCGGCTACGAGGCCGGGTCGGCGAGCTTGGCCTCCGCCGCTTCGCGCGCTCCGTCCCAGTCGCCCTCCCGGAAGCACTCGAGGTGGCGGATCCAGACAGGGGTTGCGACCGGCGGAACCTGATCGCGCGGGCGCTCTCGGCGGAGCTGCCAGAGCGCATCGAGGGCGGCGACGGCAGCGCCGAGCGCCTCTGCGATCGGCTCTCGTGGCTCCTCGAGCGCGCGTTCTACGGTTGCGGCGGCTCGGGCAGAAGCGACTTCGAGCGCCTGCTCGCCGAGCTCGGCGGTCGCCCGGCCGCGCGGGTCCTCGCCGATCACGCCGGGAAGTTCGCCCTCGAGGTCGAGGTGGACGAGCTCGGGTCGCTGCGGGAGCAGCAGCGCGGTCTCGAAGACGCCGGCGTGGTCGCCGGTCGCCCCGAGGTCGGTCAGGAGCTCGTAGTCGGCCAGCGGCACGACCGTGGCAGCGGTGCAGGCGAGCGCAGCCCGGCGGACTGCGAGTGAGTTCTCCAGGCCGTAGTGGCCGTTCAGCACGCAGATCGCGCGGAACCCCATGCCGGCGAACGACTCGAGAACCGCGGCGAGGACCGGCTCCGTCAGGGAGGCGGACAGCCTCAGGGTGTACGGCTGTGGGACACCGCCGGCGGCCCACCACGCGGGTGGGGCGAGCACCGCCCCGGCCCGCTCGGCGGTGCGTTCCGCCAGTGCTTGTGCCTTGAGCAGGTCGAGCCCGAGCGGCAGGTGGCGACTGTGCCACTCGATCGTCCCGAGTGCGAGGACGAGCGCGGGTTTGGCGTCGAGACGTGCCTCCAGTGCCGCCGGGTCGAGCTCCTCCAGGCGGTGGATCACGCGAAGCTCACGATCGTACGAACGCCGCCGTTCGCGGACTCGCCGAATGCGTCCTCGAGCTCGTCGAGGCCGATGCGGCGGCCGATCAAGTCTCCGAGGGGGATCGTCCCATCGGCCGCCCACGCGACCAGCTGCGGGAGGTGCTCGGCCGGTCTCGCCGACCCGTAGATGCAGCCCGTGATCCGCTGCTGCCTGGAGAGGAATGCCCGCGGATGGAAGGACATCGTCGCGTCGCGGGCGGCGGCACCGACGAGCACGAGCTCTCCGCCGGGCGCGAGCGCGTCGACGGCGGCCTCCATCACGGCCGGGTCGCCGACCACCTCGAACGCGTAGTCCACCGGATCGAAGGGCTCGCCGGGCGCGCGGAGCTCCGTGGCACCGCGTGCCCGTGCGAGTTCCCGCCGGGTCGCGTCGGGATCGACCGCGACGATCCGGTCCGCCTCGGCCAGCCGCGCTCCGACGACGACGTTCAGGCCGACGCCGCCGGCCCCGAAGACGGCAACCGATTCTCCTGGTTTGACGGACGCCGTCCACAGGGCCGCTCCGACCCCGGTGACGACCGCGCAGCCGACGAGGGCCGCCTCCTCGAGCGGAAGGGCGGCGTCCAGCGGGACCGCCCCGGCGGCAGGCAGAACGACGTAGTCGGCGAAGCAGCCCGCATTGAGCATCGCCCCGACCGGCTCGCCGTCACAGAAGGTGCGCGGCGACGGGAGGCCGACCACGGATTCGCAGAGATGCTCCTGGTCACGACGGCACCGGCGGCAGCGGCCGCACGGAACCTTCCAGCAGATGAGGATGGCGTCGCCGGCTTCGAGCTCCTCGACGCCTTCGCCCACGGACTCGACCTCCCCCGCCCCCTCGTGGCCGAGCAGGATAGGCGTGAACCGGGCGTCGCGGACCTGCGTGACATCCGTGTGGCAGAGCCCGGCGGCATGCATCCGCACCCGCACCTCCCCCGCTCCGGGCGGCTCGACGGTCAGCTCGCGGAGCCGCGGTCGCCCGCCGAGCGCGTCGAGCACCAGCCCGCGCGCCTTAACGGTGCCAGGCACGGTTAAGGCGACCTCCGAAAGTCCGCTCCGAGCAGGGTCTTTACAGTGCCTGGCACCGTTAAGACGCTCGGGTCTGCGCGGCGGCAACCAGCTCGTCGGCGGCGGCCCGAATCCGATCCAGGTCTTCCGGCGTCGCGCGCGCGACTCGCTCCGCCACGAGCCGCTCGCAGCGCTCGAGCACTGCCGGCCACGACTCTGGATCCTCGTCCCGCAGCTCCAGGAGCTGACGTAGCCACCTGCGCCCGTACTCGGCGTGCAGCGTCTCGTCGGCCCAGTCGAACTCCATGTCGGTCTCGCTGGTCGCGTCGCCCATCTCGTGGAACGCCTGCGCCCGCTCTCGCTTGCGCCCGATGTTCTTCGTCTCGAAGTAGCCGAGCATCCCGAGCCGGTACAGCGCGTCCTGCCCGGCGCACGCCTCGTAGATGTAGCCGCCGAGTGGGATCTGTGCGGGCTCGAATCCCCAGTGCTCGAGTCGTTCCTTGCCCATCAGCATGTGCCGGCTCTCGTCGTACAGCCAGCGGGCGGCGTCGCGCGTGAACTCCCAGCCCAGCTCACGCGAGAGGTCGTGGAGGATGACGCCGGCGGTCTCGACCGCCCACACCTCGTTCAGGTGGCTGACCGCCGAGCGAAGCTGGAGCGCGACTCCCTCGCCGTAGGGGTAGTCCGGATCGAGCACATCGGGCCAGTAGAAGCTCGACGCAAAGTACCGCGGGTCCCGCGCCGGATCCTCCGTGCTGAGCTCGATGTCCGCCAGGGCGTCCAGCTGTCGCCCTGTGTCACGCACGGCAGGCTCGAGGATGCGGATCGACGGGCCGTCGGCCAGCTCGTCGGCAACCTCGAGATATGCGGCGTATTCGTCCCGGATCGCGGCGACGAGGCTCCGCAGGTCAGCAGGCGACTCGACCGAGAACGTCTCGGCTTGCTCGTCCAGAAATCGCGAGGGATAGCGGAGTTCGAAGACGCGCTCGCGCATCGCGTCGCCGGCGAGCGCGGACTCCCAGGCCGTCCGTGCCAACTCGGCCTTGTGCTCGAGCGGCGCGACCCGCGGGATCCAGCCGCCGCAGGCGAGCACGACCGCCTGCTCGCGGTAGAAGAGACGCGTCAGCGCTTGGGCCGTGTCAAGGCGGACGCGCGTCTCCCTGGTTGACGGGAGGTACTTCAGGACAGGATCTCCAGCATCAGCTCGAAGAAGCCGTCCGTGTCGTAGTCGGTGACGACCGTCGCGTTCGGCTCACGGTCGACCCGGCCAAGCGTGTCGATGAGGTTCCAGCCACGGGTCAACTCACCCACCGTCTCGACGTCGACGACCGCCCGCTCGGTCGCGAGGACGAGCGACGGCTGGACGATTGCCGCGCACACCATCGAGTCGGGGTGGGTCGAGCCGCCCAGGTGGTTGACCTTGTCGTCGAACTCGCGCGCCTTCCGGTTCACCTTGCCGAAGAACTCCGACAGCGGCGTGCCGACCGCAGCGATCTGGGCGAGCTTGTCGTCGTCGAATACGCCGTGCGTGCGCGTCAGCGACCACGTGAAGAGCGTGAGTGGGAACCCTGCGTTCAGGACGATCTTCGCCGCCTCGGGATCGACGTAGAAGTTGTACTCGGCCGCCGGCGTGATGTTCCCGACGCCCCCACCCATGACGTAGAGCGCGGCGACCTTCCCTGCGATCGTCGGATCGCGCGTGACCGCGGCGGCCAGGTTCGTGAGCGGAGCCTGGGCAAGGATTGTCAGCCCACCGGGGCTTTCGTTCACCCTGCGCACGAGCTCGTCGACAGCGTGCTCTGCCTCCGGACGCTGCACCGCCCTGGGGAAGAAGGAGTCGCCCATGCCGTCCTGGCCGTGGACGTACTCGGCCCCCACCCACTCCGCGATCAGCGGGGCCGAGCAGCCGGCGTACACGGGTACCTCCCCGCTCCTCCCGGCGGCCTCGACCGTGTACAGCGCGTTCTCGATCTCCTGCTCGAAGGCGACGTTCCCGCAGCAGACAGTGATCGCCTCCAGTCCGACGCGCGGGTCGCGGAGCCCGATCAGCAGCGAGAAGACGTCGTCGCCCGCGGTGTCGGTGTCGACGATCAGGCGCGTCATACCCTGAGTCCGAGCCGCTCCTCGAGCTGCGCGCGGGTCGGCAGGCCGGGGATCACTCCCTCGTGCTCGACCATGTGCGCACCGGCTGCGCATCCCCACCGGACGGCGTCGGCGTCCGCCGCGCCCTCGGCGAGCGCAAACGCGAAGGCGGCACAGAATGCGTCGCCGGCCCCGGTTGTGTCCATCGGGCGAGCCGGGAACGCGGGAACCTGGTCGCCGCGGATCCGAGCTCCCTGCTCGCCCAGGGTGACGACGAGGGTGCCGTCGGCTCCTTCGACGGCGAACGCCTCGCTCTCGTTCGGCGTGAGGTAGTCGGCGGCGGGGGCGATCGGCGCCGCCGGCGCGGGTGCCGGGTTGAGCACGGTGCGGACACCCGCAGCGCGCGCGACCTCGAGCGCGTGCAAGGCGGTCTCGACCGGGATCTCGAGCTGCACGAGCAGGACGTCGGCGGCGGCGATCTCCGAGGCAAACGCGTCGACGTGCCCGGGCGTGAGCTCGGACAGCGCACCCTGGACGATCACGATCCGGTTGTCGCCGCTGTCCTCGACGAGGATGGCGGCTGTCATCGTCGGCAGCTGCGATCGCAGGACCGCCGTCGCGTCGACGCCTTCGTCACCCCACAGCTCGATGGCCCGGTCGCCGAAAGCGTCCGCCCCGACCGCCGTGAGCAGCGCGACGTCGGCGCCGAGCCGCGCCGCGCCAACCGCCTGGTTCGAGCCCTTCCCCCCGTGGTCGGTGCGGAAGAGTGAGCCCACCAGCGTCTCGCCGCGCTCGGGCGCGCGGGCGACGCCGAACGTCAGCCCGACGCCGTAGCTGCCCACGACCGCAATCCGGGTCACGGCACGATCTTACGGACGTTGACATGGCGCCTCGGCGGGCATAGCGTCGCGTCGACCGCCGTGTTGAAGCGCTTCAATCGATGAAGGCCGTCGTCCTCGACCGACCCCGCGCGTCCGATGTGCGCGACGTGCCCAGGCCCGAGCCGGGCCCCGGCGAGGTGCGCGTGGGATCGAAACCATCCGCGGCCACGCTCGCCGCCTGAAGGCGGTGATCGAGTTCGCATGACCGACGCAGGCCCGCTGAACGCGATCACCGACGTCGCGGGCATACGCGTCGGTCACACGACGCTGACGGAGGGGCGTGCGCGCACGGGCGTCACCGTGATCGTCCCGCCTGCATTGCCCTGCTTCGCCGGCTGGCACCGGCTCAATGGGAACGGTGAGCTGACCGGCACCGCCTGGATCGACGAGTCGGGTCTGCTGACCACGCCGATCGGCTTGACCAACACGCACAGCGTCGGCGTCGTCCGCGACGCGATCGTCGCGTCGCTCGCCCGGACCGGCGTTTGGCTTTTGCCGGTCGTCGGCGAGACCTGGGACGGCGTCCTCAACGACGTGAACGGACAACACATCCGCGCCGAGCACGTCGACGAGGCATTGCGTACCGCCGTGGGCGGGCCGGTTCCGCAGGGGAATGTCGGCGGCGGAACCGGGATGGTCTGCCACGGCTTCAAGGGCGGGATCGGCACGGCCTCACGGGTCACCGAGCATGGCCATACGGTCGGCGTACTGGTCCAGGCGAACCACGGCCGCCGCTCGCGGCTGCGTGTAAACGGCGTGCCGTTCGTCGCCGACGACATCCCGCTGCCGGGCAGGGACGAAGGCGCGGGGTCGATCATCGGAATCGTCGCCACCGATGCGCCGCTCCTCCCTCACCAGTGCCGCCGGCTCGCGCAGCGCGTCGGGCTCGGAGTTGCGCGGATGGGCGGCGCCGGAGAGCAGTCGAGCGGCGATCTCTTCCTCGCCTTCGCGACCGGGAACTCCGGGATCCCAACGGGCGAGATCGACGAGCAGCCACCGCTGACCGTGCAGCTGTCGATGCTGGCCGACGCCTACATCACCGAGTTCTTCGACGCCGTCATCGATGCGACCGAGGGAGCGATCCTGAACGCCCTCCTCCACGCGGAGACGATGACCGGCTACGACGGAACCGTCGTCCACGCCTTCCCGGCAGACCGGCTGTGAAGCCCGCGTTCGGGTACAGCGTGACGCCGGGGCCGCCTCAGGGGGTCGCCGAGGAGTCGGCTGCGGCCGATGCGCTGGGGTACGACCGCATCGGGATCTGGGACTCGCCCGCGCTCTTCCGCGACCCGTGGGTCACGCTCGCCGCGACCGCGACCGCAACCTCGACAGCGGCAATCGGCCCCTGGGTGACCAACCCGCTCTCGCGCCACCCGGCGGTCACGGCTGCGGCAGCCGCGAGCGTCGACGATCTGGCGCCCGGCCGCGTCTACATCGGCCTCGGCTCGGGCGGCACCGGCGCCTGGCACCTCGGCTATCGCACCGCCACGCTCGCGCAGGTCGAGGCATACGTGGACGCGCTCCGCGGCCTGCTCGAGAACGGGCACGCCGAATGGGAGGGTCGGCCGTGCCGTCTGGAATGGGCGAAGCGGCGCATCCCGATCATCCTTTCGGCGCACGGCCCGCAGTCGCTGCGCCTAGCCGGTCGCATCGCGGACGGCGTCGTTGCCGGGCTCGGGGTGACTCCCGAGGTCGTCCGCGGCTGCCTGGACCTCGTCGCCGAGGGCGCGCGCGAGGCCGGCAGGGCACCGGCGGACGTCGAGGTCTGGTTCACGTGTTTCTGGCTGCCCGGGGTGTCGCCGGCCGACGCAACCTGGGCGGCGACAGCCTTCGCGCTCCACTTCGCCCGCTCGGGCGTCGAGGGCAAGTTCGTCCCCGACGAGCATCGGGAGGCGGTGGTCGAGCTGGGTCGCTCGTACGACCTGGTCAGCCACGGCGCGGTCTCCGACGAGGAGAAGGGACGTTACGCGGAGCTCGCCGAGCGGCTCGGCGTTGCCGACTACCTGCGCCGCCGGTTCGTCTTCTCGGGAACGGCCGACGAGATCGAGCGGCAGATCCGGGCCGCGACGGATGCGGGCGCGCAGCGCTTCGACGGCGCCATCGACGCCGACCTCCCGGAGCACAGGGACCGGATCGAGACGTGGGCTCGTCTCGTCCTGCCGAGATTCGCATGAGCCTCGATCTAGTCGTCTCGGGCGGCACGGCAGTGCTCTCAGACGGGACGAGAGCCGCCGACATCGGTGTCAAGGACGGCCTGATCGCCGCGATCGGCCCGCGCCTCGAGGGCGACCAAACGGTCGATGCGACGGGGATGCTCGTCCTCCCCGGGGGCATCGAGCCGCACGCGCACATCCACGAGCCGATGTACCGCGGCTGGACCCAGAACGAGGAGGTGTGGCTCCAGTCTCCGGAAGGAGCGACGCGAGCGGCGCTCTTCGGGGGCACGACGACCGTGGTCTCGTTCGCCTTCATGGCCGTGCACGTGACCGAGCAGGAGTTCGATGCCGCCGCAGCGGTCGACCACCGCCGTGAGGTCTTCACCGGGCGCTCCTACACCGACTTCGCCTTCCACCCGGTGCTCACCGGCGAAGTGTCGGACGCGACGGTCGCAACCGTCGGGGACGCGATCGACGACGGTACGGCCACGATGAAGCTCTTCACCACCGATCTGACGACGGGCCAGGCCGGGATCAGGATCGACAACGGCTCCGCGCTCGCCGTGATGCGCGAGTGCGCCGAGCACGGCGCAATGGTGATGGTCCACGCGGAGGACGACGACCTGATCAAGCACATGGAGGCGAAGCTGACGCGCGAAGGCCGGAACGACCTCTCCCACGCGCACGTCGTCCACACGCCGCTCGGCGAGGAGCTTGCCGTCCGGACGATGGCCCGGCTGGCACGAGACGCGGGTGCGCCGTTGTACATCGCTCATGTCGGCGCCCGCGAACCGATGGACGCGATCGCCGAGCTTCGCGCCGCTGGGCAAGCGGTCTACGGCGAAGCACTCCACAACCTGTTGTGCTTCTCGACCGACGACTACGCCAGGCCGGACGGCGCCAAGTACCACATCGGGATGGGCCTGAAGCCGCCGGAGCACCCGCCCGCGCTCTGGGAGGGTCTCGCCGACGGGCGCCTCTCGACGATCGCTACCGACGAGTACACCACCTCGTACGCCGTGAAGATGGCCGGCACCGACCTCCAGTCGACACCGGGAGGCCATGTCGGAATCGAGACCCGCGGCGTGATCTCGTTCTCCGAGGGCGTCGCGAAGGGGCGGCTCACGCTGGAGCGCTTCGTCGAGGTCTGGGCGACCAACCCTTCCCGGATCCTCGGGATGTACCCGCAGAAGGGCATCCTGGCCGAGGGGAGCGACGCGGACATCTGCGTCTGGGATCCGGACGCGACGTGGACGATCACGCTCGACGACCTGCACCACGACGGCGATTACAGCCCGTGGGAGGGCTGGGAGGTCACGGGCAGGCCGGTGACGACGGTTCTCCGGGGAAAGGTCGTCGTCGACCGCGGAGAGCTGCTTGGCTCGCCCACCGATGGGCAGTGGCTCCGCCGGCGCCTGGATCCGGCGGTCGCCGCCGGCCCGGCGATCGGATGAGCAAGACGACGATCGCCGACGTCGCCCGCGCGGCAGAGGTATCGACCGGGACCGTCTCGCACGTCCTCTCCGGCGCCCGCAACGTGCGCCCGGAGACGCGCGCGCGCGTCGAACGGGTGATCGCAGAGCTCTGCTACCGGCCGAGCACCATCGCCCGCGCGCTGACCAGCCGGCGGACACGGACGGTCGGGATGATCGTCCCCGACGTCACCAACCCCTTCTTCGCCGATCTGATCTGGCAGGTCGAACGGGCCCTGACCGACGCGGACTACGCGCTGATCTTCGGCAACTCGGCCAACGATCCGGAGCGGGAGCGCAGCTACCTCGAGGGTCTGCTGCAGCGAGGGGTGGATGCGGCGGTGCTCGTAGTCACCGCAGACACCGACGAGTCCTTATTGCGGCGGATCGCGGAGGAAATCCCGACCGTCCACGTCGACCGCCCCGCCGGCGCTGCCGACGCGGTCGTCGGAGACAACGCCGCGGGGACGGCGGTCGCGGTCGACCACATCGTCGCACTCGGCCACCGGCGAATTGCCCTGGTCAACGGCGACGAGCGCCTTCCCACCGCGCGCGAACGCCGTGCCGGGTTCGACGCCGCCGTGGCGCGGCATGGGCTGGAGGCCGCCGCCCATGCGGCCGGACCGTTCACGCTCGAATCGGGGCAGCGGCTCGCGCTCCGCCTCCTCGAGTACGGGCCGACGGCCGTCCTCGCCGGGAACGACCTGATCGCGATGGGCGTCCTGAATGCGGCCTCGGAGCGCGGGCTGCGCGTGCCGGCGGAGCTCAGCGTGGTCGGGTACGACGACATCGCCTACGCCGCCTTCACGTCACCGCCGCTGACAACGGTGCGCCAGCCGGGCGGCGAGATGGGTACGGAGACCGCGCGCCTCCTGCTCTCGCGGCTCGACGGCTACGACGGCGACCCGCGGCGCGTCGTCGTCCATCCGGAGCTCGTCGTCAGAGCCTCAACCGGGCGGGTATGAGCTTCAAGCAGGAGCTCGTCGGCTTGATCGGCCAGCCGGTCGCGGAGAACCCCACCCAGGCGATGGTCGAGGCCGCGTTTCGGTCGCTCGGTCTGGACTGGCGGTACCTGACCCTGGAGGTGACGCCGGACGCGCTCGGCGACGCCGTCCGCGGCGCCCGCGCCTTCGGGTTCCGAGGATTCCACTGCACGATCCCGCACAAGGTTGCCGTCGTTCCCCACCTGGACCGGATCGGCGAGTCGGCCGCTGCGATCGGAGCCGTCAACTGCGTCGTACGGCGCGGCGACGACCTGGTCGGCCAGAACACGGACGGAAAGGGATTCCTCCGCTCACTCGGGGAACGGCTCGACCCGCGCGGAGCAGCGGTCGTCGTTCTGGGCGCCGGCGGGGCCGCGCGGGCGATCGCAGTCGAGCTGAAGCTCGCCGGCGCCGGTCGGCTGACGGTGGTGAACCGGTCCGAGGAGCGCGGCCGTGAGCTGGCCCGCGCGGTCGGCGCGGACTTCGTCCTCTGGCGCGGCGATTACGAGGTGCCCGCAGACACCGACGTCCTCGTCAACGCGACGTCGATCGGCCTGCATCCCGAGGTCGACGAGCGCGTACCAGTCGCATTCGCCCCTCCCCTCCTCGTCGCGGACGTGATCCCGAACCCGCCGGAGACGCGACTGTTGCGCGACGCCGCCGCGATCGGGTGCGAGGCCCTCGACGGTCTCGGGATGCTCGTCGAGCAGGGCGTGCTCGCCGTCGAGTACTGGACGGGCCGCCGACCGGAGCCGGCGGTCATGCGCGAGTCACTGACCGACGTCCTGTAGCTAGGACGCGAGCGTCTCGCTCTCGCCGACGAGTACCCGCCGCGGCTTCGAGCCCTCGTACGGCGAGATGATCCCGCGGCGCTCGAGCATGTCGATCAACCGTCCCGCGCGCGTGTAGCCGACGCGAAGCCGCCGCTGAAGGAGTGAGACCGACGCGGACTGGGCCTGGACGACGACCTCGATCGCCCGCTCGAGCAGCGGGTCCTCGTCGGGGTCGAAGTCCCCGTCCTCGTCCTCCCCTTCCGGCACATCCCGCTCAGGCGCCTCGAGCATCGACTCGTCCAGCTCCTGCTCGCGTTGCGCGCGGCACTGCTCGACGACCAGCGCGACCTCCTCCTCGCTCACGTAGGCGCCCTGCACACGCTGGAGCCTCGACGTGCCGAGCGGCTTGAAGAGCATGTCGCCCTGGCCGAGCAGGCTCTCCGCGCCGGCCTGGTCGAGGATCACCCGGGAGTCGGTCTGGCTCGACACCGCGAACGCGATCCGCGAGGGAACGTTCGCCTTGATCATGCCGGTGATCACGTCCACCGACGGGCGCTGCGTGGCCAGGACCAGGTGGATGCCGACCGCGCGCGACTTCTGCGCCAGCCGGATGACCGCGTCCTCGACCTCCTGCGGCGAGATCATCATCAGGTCGGCGAGCTCGTCGATCACGACCAGCAGGTACGGCAGCTGCTTCTCTCCCCGCCCGCGGAGGGCGCGGTTCATCTCCGGCAGGCTGCGCGCGCGGACATGGCTCATCCGCTCGTAGCGGCGCTCCATCTCACCGACCACGTTCAGCAGGGCGGCGGCGGCCTGCTTGGGTGAGGAGACCACCGGGGTCAGGAGGTGCGGAATCGACTCGTAGAACCCGAGCTCGATCCGTTTCGGGTCGACGAGAATCATGCGCACGTCGTCCGGCGTCGCCCTGAGCAGGATCGAGGTGAGGATCGTGTTGATACAGCCGGACTTGCCCGAGCCCGTCGTGCCCGCGATCAACAGGTGCGGCATGCGCGCGAGGTCGGTCCAGACGGCGTTGCCGGAGATGTCCTTGCCGAGCCAGACAGAGAGGGGGCTCGACGTCGCCGGCAGCTCGTCGTAGATGTCGCCGAGGGTGACGAGGTTCGGGGACAGGTTCGGCACCTCGACGCCCACCGCCTGCTTGCCGGGGATCGGCGCGAGGATGCGGATCTCGGTGGTGGCGAGCGCATAGGAGAGGTCGTCCTTCAGCGCGGCCACCTTCGACACCTTGGTTCCCGGAGCGAGCTGAAGCTCGTACCGGGTCACGCGCGGCCCTGAGATCTCACCGACGACGGTCGCGTCGACCCCGAAGTTCGCGAGCGCCTGGACGAGGAGCGCGGAGACACGCCCGCTCTGGTCGCCAGCGTCCTTGGCTGCAGCCTTCGAGCGCCGCAGGAGGCCCGGATCGGGAAGCGTGTAGACGCCTTCGTCCCCCGTCTCCGTGACGTCGAACAGCGAGCGCTGGTCGTCCTCCGGCTCGTTCTCCGTCCCAGCACCGTCGAGCACAAGAAGCGGGGTCGGCGACACCACGTCCGGGAATGCCTCGACGCCGTCGACCGGCGGCGGGGCCATCGTCGCCACCAGCGGCCGCGGAGCCGCCGCAACCGGCGCCGGGTCGGACTCGGCCCTCCGTCGCGCTGGACGGCGTGCCGCGCCGCGTACCGAATGCGCCGATCTGCGCAGGATCGCTCCCGCGGATGCGCCGCTGACCAGCAGCGCTCCTGCCAGGAGCAGGAAGACCCCGAGGATGTGCGTGCCGGTAGAGCCGATCGGACGGCCGAGGACGTCCTCCAGCCCCTGCCCGAGGTAGCCGCCGTGTGCGCTGCCCAGGACCAGTGCGAGACCGAGCGCGCACACAACCAGCCCGGTGCGGAACGGTGCGACCCGCGGTAGGTCGCTCTTCGCCACCATCAGCCCGCCGACGGCCACGCACGCCACCGGCAGGACGTACGCGATCCCGCCCGTGACGGCGACGAGGCCGTCGCCGATCGCGCGGCCGACGTAGCCGCCGTTCCACCCGACGTAGAGCACCGTCGACATGAACAGGCCGAACGCGAGCAGCGCGAGGCCGACGAGCTCCGGGTGGTGGTGCGCGCGCAGGCTGCTCTTGCGGCGCGTGCGCTTCCGGATGCGGGCCGGAGTCTTCGGGCGAAGCTTCGCGGGACGCTTCTTCCGCGCCATGCCCGCGACTTCGACGGCAGCGGCTCTAACCCTTTGAAATGACCTGCTCGAACACGCCGGGCGTCACGCTGCCTTTCGGCATCCCGGTTTCAGGCGGGTAGTAGAAGACGATCTCGTCGAAGCCTGCCTCCTCCCAGCGACCGACGACGTCCGCGAACGCGTCCTCCGACCGCCAGGGCGTCTCGGCGATGAACGTGTGGCCGATCAGGACCGACCGGCGAACCGTACGACCGGTCTCCGCACACAGCTCGTCCAGGCGGGCCATGTCCTCACGCGCCAGCCGCAACGCCTGCTCCGGGCTGAGCCCGTGACCGCCGAACGTGTTCCAGCGGTCGGCGAATCGCGCTGCCGTGCGCAGGATCGTCGGCCCACGCCCGGCGATCGTGAGCGGGATCGGGTTCTTCGGCTGCAGCCGCTCGTCGGCGAGCATCTCCGTCACGCGCTCCACCCACGGGCCGAAGAGCGCGGCGCGCTCCTTCGGCGTCCACGGCGGCACCTGCGCGAGCTCGTTGTCGACGTTGTAGGCGCCCGAGCCGACACCCAACTCCAGCCGTCCGCCTGAGATCTCCGCAACGGTCAGAGCCGTCCGCGCGAGAACAGCCGGGTTGCGAAACGTCATCGGCGAGATGAGCGAGCCGATGCGGGGACGCTCGGTCACGTGCGCAAGCGCGGTGAGGCAGCTCCACGCCTCGAACCACGGCTGCCCGGGCTTGAGCCACTTCCCCCAGAGGTGGTCGGCCACCCAGATCGTCTGCACCTCGAGCTCCTCGAGCCGTCGCCAACGCTCGACCAGCTCGGGCCAGGGCGCGCCCTGCAGGGTGACGACGCCGAGCTTCAACCGAGCGACGAGAGCCGCTCGACCAGGAGCTCGATGAAGGCGTCGGCGTCGATCTCGACCGCGACGTGCGCGTTCGGCTCCCAGTTCACGCGGCCGCGGAGGTCGCAGTTCGTGCGGCCTCGCCCGAGCTCCTCGCCGCAATCGACCTTCACCCCGACATGTCGCGTCTCCACGATTCCGGGCTTGAACGCGTGCGCCATCGCGACCGCGTCGTGGATGGGCGAGCCGTCCCAGCCGTAGTACTCGCGGTGGAAGCGGCCGTAGAACTCCAGCAGCTCGGCGACCATCGCCCCCACTCGCCCCGCTGTCTTCAGCCGGGCTGTCGGCTCGGGCCCGAAGATCGCCTGGTGCGTGACGTCGAGCCCGATCATGGTCACGTCGAGGCCGCTCTGGAACACGCGCTCGGCTGCCTCCGGATCCACCCAGATGTTGAACTCCGCGGCCGGGGTGACGTTGCCCTCGCCGTACGCCCCGCCCATCAGGACGATGCGCTCGACCTTCTCCGCCACGTCCGGATACATGTTCAGGAAGAGGCCGATGTTGGTCAGCGGCCCCGTGGGGACGAGCGTGATCGGCTCGGTCGAGTCGCGAATCGTGTCGGCGATGAAGTCGACCGCGTGGCGCGAGTCAGGCTGAGTCGTCGGCTGCGGGAGCGACGGGCCGTCCATCCCGCTCTCTCCGTGTACGTACTCGGCCACGAACGGCTCGCGCAGGATCGGCCGGGCCGCGCCGGCAGCCACGGGGACATCCGTCTGCCCGACGAACTCCAAGAGCTTCAGCGCGTTGACGGTCGTCTTGTCCAGCGTCTGGTTGCCGTGGACGGTGGTGACGCCCACGAGTTCGACCTCGGGGCTCGCCAGCGCGAGCAAGAGGGCGATGGCGTCGTCGTGGCCGGGGTCGCAGTCGAGGAGGATCTTCATCCCCGCAGTATCTCGTCTACCTCCTCCGCGGTGGGGAGCGACGGCTGGGCTCCCGGTCGCGAGGCGGCAATCGCGCCGGCGGCGCAGGCGCGGGCGAGCGCCTCGTCGCGCGGGCGACCCTCGAGCAGCGAGACGAGCAGGCAGGCGGTGAACGCGTCGCCGGCGGCAGTGCCGTCGACGGAATCGACAGAAGGCGGCGCAGCACGCGCGACCTCCTCCCCGCGCTCCAGCAGTACCGCTCCCTCGGCGCCGAGCGTGAGCGCGACGGCGCCGTCGAAGCGTCCGACCGCCTCGAGCTCGTACCGGTTGACCACGAGGAGATCGACCGCCTCGAGGAGGTCGGGCGGGAGCGGTCGCGCCGGTGCGGCGTTGAGACAGAAGAACCGGGCGTCGCCAGCTGCACTGGCGACGGTCTCGACCGGAATCTCGAGCTGGCACAGCACCGCGTCGGCCCGGTCGAGGCCGTCGGGCGCTTCGACGGACGCGTTCGCACCCGGCGCGACGACGATCTGGTTCTCGCCGTCGTCGCCGACCACGATCAGCGCGACGCCTGTCGGATCGTCCACGCGAGCGAGCCCGTCGAGCGCGACGCCGCCTTCCTCCAGCAGCGTCAGCGCCTCGTCGGCGAACGGGTCGCGACCGACCGCGCCGTACAGCGAGACCGCTGCGCCGAGTCGAGCAGCCGCCAGCGCTTGATTCGCGCCCTTGCCGCCCGGGACGCGCTCGAAGGTCGCATCGGTGAGCGTCTCCCCCGGTCTCGGCAGCCGTTCGCAACGGGCGACCAGGTCCAGGTTGATCGACCCGACGACCGCGATCGACGGGCTAGGCGGCAATCGCGCGAAGGTCTTCGAGCGCTCGACCGAGCAGGTTCTCGCGGAGGTCGAAGAGGCCGGCCCAGAGGGACGATCGCTCGGGCTCCGACCCGATGTCGGCAGCCGACCGCAGCCCCTCGAGCGCACGCACGAGCACGGCCAGCTCCAGGTATGCCTGCGCCACCCGCACCGCCGACACGCTCACCCCCGCACGGTCGAGCACGTCCTGCCAGTCGCGCAGCTCGCCCGCACCCGGCTCGCCGTACCAGGAGCGCCCCTCGGCCTGATCCGCCTCGAGCTCGAGCAGATAGCGGCCGAGCGGCCGCTCGAGGCCGGAGAGCGCCGTCTCGGCGCGCTCCGCCGCACGCCGCAGGGCGGCCTGCCGCTTGCCCGGCGTGCACGGATCGGCATCGCCGCGGGCCCAGCGCTCCAGCAACCGGCAGAACGCGAGCGCGGCCACCTCGCAGGCCGACAGCTGCGCAATCAGACGCCGTGCGGTCGCATCGTCCGCGGCGTTCTCCGCGAGCACCCCAGCCCATCCGTCCAACGCCACGCTCATACCTCGACCACCACGGGAAGGATCATCGGCCGCCGTCGCGTCCGGTCGTAGATCAGCTGCCCGAGGCCATCGTGCAGGTGCTCCTGCAGCAGCTTGATCTCGACGATGTTCTCGTCGATGCAGTCGCGCAGGACGCTCTCCGCCTCGAGCCGCATCTCGTCCAGGAGCGGCTCGGTCTCGGCGAAGCCGCGCGCGATCACCTCAGCAGCCGCCGACCGGACGCCGTTCGTCCCCGCGAGCGTGGCGACCACGATGAGGACGCCGTCCTCGGCCATATGCCGGCGGTCGCGCAGGGCGACGTCGCCGATGTCCCCGACGCCAAGCCCATCCACGAAGGTGACGCCCGGCTCGATTCGCTCGACGATCTCGACCCCGTCCGGACGCAGCTCGACGACCGAGCCGTTCTCCGCGAGCACGATCGACGATGCCGGCATGCCGGCCTCTTGGGCCATCCGGGCGTTCGCCGCCTGCATGCGGTACTCGCCGTGGATCGGCATCACTGCCTTCGGACGCACGAGCCCGTAGAGCGTGCGGATCTCCTCCTGGTTGGCGTGGCCGGAGACGTGGACGGCCGCGTTCTCTTCGTGCAAGACCTCCGCGCCCGCCTTCGAGAGCTGGTTGATCGTGTCGTGCACGCGCAGCTCGTTTCCGGGAACCGGCCGCGCCGAGATGATCACCGTGTCCCCGCGCTCCACCGACACGGTCTGATGGTCGCGGTAAGCGATCCGCGTCAGCGCGGACATCGGCTCGCCCTGGCTGCCCGTGCAGAGGATGAGGACCTCGTGTGGGTCGTACTCCTCCAGCTCCTGCGGTCGGATCAGCGTGCCCTCCGGCACTTCGAGGTAGCCGAGGTTGCCCGCGATGTTCAGGTTCTTGCGCATCGAGCGGCCGACGACGGCAACCTTCCGCCCGGCCTGAACTGCGACGTCGATCGCCTGCTGCATCCGGTGGACGTTGGAGGCGAAAGACGCGACGAGTACGCGGCCCTGCCGCTGCGGGATGATCTGACGGAACGCCTCGCCGACCAGCCGCTCCGATCCCGTGAATCCACGACGCTCCGCGTTCGTCGAATCGCACAGGAGCAGGTCGACGCCCTTGTTCCCAAGCTCGGCGAGACGGCCGACGTCGGTACGGAAGCCGTCGACCGGCGTGTGATCGAGCTTCCAGTCGCTCGTGTGCAGCACTCGGCCGGCGTCGGTCTCGATCACGACGGCGACGTTGTCCGGCACCGAGTGCGCCATCCGCACGAACTCGAGCCGGAACGGGCCCAGCTCGACCGGGTCACCCTCCGGATCGATCTCGCGGAGCTCCGCCGCATTCAGCAGCCCGTGCTCGTCGAGCTTCGACTTGACCAGACCGAGCGTCAGCCTCGTCGCCCAGACTTCCGGCACCTTGACCTCGCGCAGCAGGTACGGGAGCGCGCCGACGTGATCCTCGTGCGCATGCGTGAGCACGACCGCCCGGACGTTGCCCGACCGCTCCTGCAGGTAGGAGAAGTCCGGCAGGACGAGATCGACGCCGAGGTGCTCGTCCCGCGGGAAGGCAAGCCCAGCGTCCACGATCAGCGTCCCATGCTCGTGCTCGAACACGGTCATGTTCTTGCCGACCTCGCCGAGCCCGCCGAGCGGAATGACCCGCAGGAGTGCTGTCACCGGCAGAGTGTACCCGGGGCCGCTGGAGGTTCTTAGGCCGGAGTCGGGACCGGCAGGCCCAGGCGCTCGAGGCAGTCGCGGACGCGTGCGATCTCCTCGTCGGTCGCGGGCACGAGCGGCAACCGCAGCCCGCCGACGTCGTGGCCAAGCAGGTTCATCGCCGCCTTGATCGCGATCGGATTCGGCGCGACCTTCAAGAGGTCGTACGCCGGCTGGGTTTCCTCGTCGATCCGTGCGGCTTCCTCGCCTTCTCCGGCGCGGAAGGCCTCGACCATCTGCTTGACCTTCGGACCGACGACATGCGTGTGGACACAGACCCCGCCGACGCCGCCGAGCCGGAGGAACGGAAGGATCAGGTTGTCGTCGCCGGCGTAGAGATCGAGACCGAGGTCGACGATCCGGCGGGCCTGGTCGAGGTCGTCGTTCGCCTGCTTCACGGCCCTGACGGTCGGGAGCTCGGCAAGCTCGGCGATCGTCTCGGGCTCGATGTTGATCACCACACGGCTGGGGATGTTGTAGACGACGATCGGGCGGTCGCTGACCTCGCCGATCGCGCGGAAGTGCTCCACGATCCCCCGCGCCGGCGGCTTGCTGTAGTACGGCGTGACAATCAGGAAGCCGTGCACGCCGAGCTCGTGCGCCCGCGCCGTCAGGTGCATGGAGTGCGCAGTCGAGTAGGTACCGGTGCCGGCGATCACCGTTGCGCGGTCGCCGATCGCGTCCACCGCGGCCGCGTACAGCTCGAAGCGCTCGCTATCGGTCAGCGTTGGCGACTCGCCCGTCGTGCCGGTGACGACCACGCCGTCCGAGCCGTTGTCCACCAGGTATACGGCGAGCTCGCGGAACTTCTCGACGTCGACTGAGCCGTCCTCCCGGAACGGCGTCATGATCGCCGTCAGGATCTCGCCGAACATCGGGTCCAATTGTAGGGACTGTCCCCGAAAGAGGACTGTCCCCTCCGAGGGAAACGCGAAAGCCTGCAGGGGGTCAGACCCTAGAGGAGCGACTCGAGGCCAACCGTAAGCCCCGGTGGAAGGTCCGGCAGCTTCTCGAGGGCCAGCAGAACGCCCGGGACGAATGCCTCGCGCGAGAGCGTGTCGTGGCGAATCGTGAGCAGTTCCCCCGGACCGCCGAAGAGCACCTCCTGGTGCGCGACGATGCCTGGCAGCCGCACCGAGTGGATCACGGGGTCGCCGCCCATCGCCGCCGCTGTCGCCTTCGCGGTCCCGGACGGCGCGTCGACCTTCGTCTCGTGGTGGAGCTCCACGATCTCGGCCCGCGGAAACCGCCCCGCGGCCTCGGCGGCGAAGCGCATCATGAGCACCGCGCCGAGCGCGAAGTTCGGTGCGTAGAAGAGCGCCAATCCGGCCTCCCGCGCCTGCTCCCCCACCCCGGCCAGGTCTGCCCCGCTCGTCCCGACCACTGACGGCACGCCCGCGGCCATCGCCGCCTCGACATTCCCGATCACCGCCTCCGGCCGTGTGAAGTCGACCATTGCCTCGGCCTCGGCGAGCCCGTCGACGAGCTCGTGGCCTCGAGCCGTCAGCGCAGGCGCGAGCACGGTGCCCACCTTCCCGCCCCGACCGTTGAGAGCGATCCGCACTCGCGCGCTCAGGCCGCCGCGGCCAGACCGGGATGGATCCGTTCGACCGCTGCGCGGAAGCGCTCCTCGCTCGGCCCGATCCCGGCCGCCGACAGCCGTGCAGGCTCGAGCAACACGCCTGCGAGCTCGGCGATCATCCGCCCGTCGACGGCGTCGATCTCGGCGATCACCCGGTCGAGCGAGAGCAGCTCGGTGTCGGTGATCAGCGACCGGCCGAGCCGGCTCATCCGGTTCGAGGTCGATTCCATCGACAGCGCGATCCGGCCCTTCAGGTTCTCCTTCGCGCGCTGAAGCTCCCGCTCGCGCAGGTTTCCGGCGGCGATGTCGCCGATCTGCTCCGCCACGATCGTCAGACAGGCTTCGAGGTTCTCCTCGCGGGTGCCGACGTACACGCCGACGAGACCCGTGTCCGTGTACTGCGAGCCGAAGCTGTAGACGGTGTAGGCCATCCCGCGCTTCTCTCGGATCTCCTGGAAGAGGCGCGAGGATGCAGAGCCGCCGAGGATCGCGTCGAGGAGCGACGCGGCGAAGCGGCGCCGGTCGGAACGCGAGATGCCGGGTGCGCCTACGCAGACGTGGAACTGCTCGGTGTCCTTCTCGAGGAATCGGATGCCCGGTCCGGGCTCCCGCACGAGCGCCGAACGCACGCGCGTCCGCCGCGCCGGCGGCTCGACACGCTGGCGCGCGGCCCGCTCGAGGAGGCGGAGCAGCTGCTTGTGCTGGAGGTTGCCGGCCGCGGCGAGCACGACGTTCCCGGCGACATAGGCGCGGCGGTGATAGGCGGCGATCGAACGGCGGCTGATCGACGAGATCACCTCCGCCCGTCCGATCACCGGCCGACCGAGCGGATGGTCGGCAAACACCGCGGACGAGAGCAGATCGTGAACGAGGTCCTGCGGCGCGTCCTCGACCATCGCGATCTCCTCCAGCACGACCTCGCGCTCGGAGTCGATGTCGGCGAAGGCCGGCGAGAAGACCATGTCGGCCATCACGTCGAGTGCGTCCTCGAGGTGCCGGTCGGGGACGCGCGCGTAAACGACCGTGTGCTCGCGTGAGGTTGCGGCGTTCAGCTCCCCGCCCATCTCGTCGAACACCTCCGCGATCCGCTGCGCGTCGTACGCGCGCGTGCCCTTGAAGAGCAGGTGCTCGATGAAGTGGGTCACCCCGGCCTTCCCCTGCGGCTCGTCGCGGGAGCCGGCGGCGATCCAGAAGCCGAGCGATGCCGAGCGGACGGTCGGGACGCGCTCCGTGATCAGGCGCTCGCCCGAGTCGAGCTCCGAGAGAACGTACTCCTGCACGAATGGATCGTACTCTCGTGTCCATTTCGGGCTTGCCCGTTCGTTGACGGAATAGGCTGAGGTAGCGCCACGTTTCGGACCAAGCCGATCAGGAAGGAGAACCGTTCGTGCAAATCGCCGCACCCGCTGTTCCCGATCCGCGCCGCTGGTGGGCGCTGGCCCTGCTCTGCTCGGCCTACTTCATGGTGATCCTCGACGTCTCGATCGTGAACGTCGCTCTACCGTCGATCGAAGCCGACCTCCACTTCGCACCCGCCGACCTGCAGTGGGTGCTGAGCGCCTACGCGCTCACCTTCGGCGGCTTCCTGCTCCTCGGCGGACGGACTGCCGATCTCCTCGGCCGACGGCGTGTCTTCATGGGCGGACTGGCGCTGTTCACTGTCGCATCCCTCGTGTGCGGCCTCTCGACGTCGGAGGGGATGCTGATCGCCGCCCGTGCCGTGCAGGGCCTGGGCGCGGCGATCCTGTCGCCCTCGGCACTCTCGATCATCACGACCACCTTCGACGAGGGCGCCGAGCGGAACAAGGCGCTCGGCGTCTGGGGAGCAATGGGCGGCACCGGCGCGGCAGTCGGCGTGCTGCTCGGCGGCATCCTGACCAAGTCCCTCGGGTGGGAGTGGATCTTCTTCGTCAACGTCCCGATCGGGACGGCGGCGTTCCTCGCCACCCGCCCGATCGTGCGCGAGAGCCGCGTCGAGCATGCCTCCCGTCACTTCGACGCCGCGGGCGCAGTCGTGATCACGAGCGCGCTCTCGCTGCTGGTGTATGCGATCACGCAGGCGAACAACGTCGGCTGGACGTCGGCGAGGACGATCGGGATCCTCGTCGCCTCGGCCGTGTTGATCGTCGTGTTCGTCGCCATCGAGCACCGTTCGAGCGCCCCGCTCGTCCCGCTCGGGATCTTCGCCCGGCTGCGGACGCTGACGGGCGCCAACGTCGTCAGCTTCCTCATCGGCGGCCTGACCTTCGCGATGTTCTTCATGCTCTCGCTCTACATGCAGCAGGTGCTGGGACTGTCCGCATTGCAGACAGGCACCGGCTACCTCGCCGTCGCGCTGACTGCGATCGTTGCCGCAGGCGTCGCGCAGGCCCTCGTCACGAAGGCGGGCGTGAAGCCGGTGTTGACGGTCGGGGTGATCCTGATGGGTCTCGGCAACGTCTGGTTCACGCAGGTGTCAGCCGACGGCTCGTACTGGGTCGACCTGCTGCCGGGCTTCTTCGCCATCGGCGTCGGCCTGGGCTTCTCGTTCGTCCCGCTCTCGATCGCGGCGCTGGCCGGGGTCGCACCGCAAGAAGCGGGCCTCGCCTCCGGCTTGTTCAACACGTCGCAGCAGATCGGCGGCGCGCTGGGCATCGCGGTGTTCGCGACCGTCGCGACGGATCGGACCGCGACGCTGATCTCGCAGGGCGAATCGCAGGCGGCCGCCCTCACCGGCGGCTTCACGGTCGCCTTCTGGGTCGCGGTCGGCTTCGCCGTGGCCGCGCTGTTCGCCACGCTGCTGATGATCCGCCGCGAGGAGTTGGGCGAGCTGGCAACGGAACCAGGCTAGGCGCGTCGCTCGCCGAGCAGCGTCGTAGGCTCCGCCCATGCCGCGGGGCTGGTTCTGGCTGGACGTGTCGGTGAAAGCCGCACTGATCGGCCTCCTGGTGCTCGGC
Source organism: Actinomycetota bacterium (assembly GCA_046733845.1). Classification (GTDB taxonomy): domain Bacteria; phylum Actinomycetota; class Thermoleophilia; order Gaiellales; family Gaiellaceae; genus DATBLE01. The sequence continues at coordinate 21,841 of JBKPPY010000156.1, forward strand.
GCCGCGGCAACCAACATGCCACAGTTCGAGGGCAAGGCGATGGCCGGCCGTGCGGCCACCTTTTGGATCCCGGCGGCGCTCGTTCCGGTGATCTGGTGGCTGTGGTTTCGACAGCGTTCGTATCCGTGGGCTCTCGACGTCCTGATCGTGCTGCCGTTCCTGATCGACGCTGCCGGGAACGCCGCCAACCTCTACGACACGATCTCCTGGTGGGACGATGCGAACCACCTCGTCAACTGGTGCATCCTCACGCTCGCGATCGGGCTTCTGCTCGTGCGCCTCCGTCCACGGTTGCAGCCATGGATCGTGTTCGGCCTTGCAATCGGTTTCGGCGCAGTGACCGCAATCCTCTGGGAGCTCGGCGAATACGTGACGTTCATTCGCGGGAACGCCAACGAGCTCGCCACGGCCTATACGGACACGCTCGGCGACCTCACGCTCGGGCTTGCAGGTTCAGCGCTTGCGGCAGCGTTCACAGCGTGGAGGGCCGCTCGACCTTCTGATCGAGGCTAGAGGGGGACACAATCCGCCCGGGAGGGGCATCAAGACC
>JBKPPY010000157.1:0-13419 GCA_046733845.1 Actinomycetota bacterium
GACTGTCACGAGCGGCTCGGGCTCGAGCGTGGCGACCTCGTCTCCTGCAACCGCGCCCCAGCCGGCGGTTCGACCCTCGCCCCCCGCGGCAAAGCCCCGTGATCCGCATCCGAGCGAGCCGCGGTCCCCCGCACCCCGCCCGAAGCAGCCGACGGCGCCTCCCGCCCCGCCGACGCTCCCTGCAACGACGCCGTCGCCGGCGCCGCCGCCCCCGGCCGACACCGCGCCGGCGACCACTCCGCCGCCCCCGCCGACTGACACGACCGGTACCACGCCTGCTGTTCCCGACGGGCCGTCCGGAACGACCTCGGGCAGCGACGGCGACACCAGGCCGGGCAACGGCTACGGCGACGAGCACCACGATCACACCGGCAAGAAGTAAGGGGCTCTGAGAGCCCCTACCCGTTCGAGGGATTCTCGCTGGAGGGGCGCAGGGTTTCGGCCGAAGTGCGCTCTTGCTTCGTAGACCCACACGGCCCGACCCCCACCCCCGAAAGGATTTCACGCATGGAGAAGAGAGTCGTTCTCGCCATCCTCGCGGCTTCCGCGGTCGCGGTTTCGCCGGCATTCGCCGCGAAGAAGAAAGACACGTACGAGCTGAAGGGCACGCTGTCTGCGTACGTCGCAGCGGTCGACACGACCCCCGGTTCGGTCACGATCCTGGTCACCAAGGCCAACCACGCCGGCCAGCCGTTCGTCGGCCAGACCCTCATCTTCCCCCTCGACGCCACAACGCGGGTGAAGACAAAGGGCGGCGGCATCGTCGACGGCGACAAGGGCGATGTCCAGGTCAAGGGCACGCCCGACCTCGACGTCACCGACCTGCAACTGCTGACGCCGAAGCAGGTCGTCGAGAAGACCGGAAGCTGAACCACCTGGCGAGGCCGCGGGGTCGGGACGGACCTCCCTCCGTCGTCCCGATCCCGCGGCCGCCGAGTAGGTCGCGCTGACGCAGCAGAGCGTTTGACCGCCTCGCAGTCGTCTCGTACAGTCACAGCGGACACTGTTAAGGCGAACCCTCGATTGGAGGCCGCGTGGCTGTTAACGAGCATCCCCTCAAAGTTGCGGTTGGCGGGACCGAGTCGAGCCCGGGAATCCCCGACCGGGGGTGGCTGAACATGGATGTGCGCTGGCTCGTGACCAAGGAGACAGTTGGCGCTTCGAAGACGGTCTTCGGGGTCACGTTCTTCCCGCCCGGCGCACGACACGAGCTTCATCGTCATCCGCATGCCGAGGAGGTCGAGTACCTCGTCTCGGGATCAGGCACTGCCTACGTGGGAGACGACGCGATCGAGCTCGGCGAAGGCGAGGCGGTCTTCGTGCCCCAGAACGCATACCACGGCTTCGAGAACACGTCGGATGCCGACGTCGTGATGGCGTGGTACTACGCCGGCGCGGCGAGCCTCGAAGACGCCGGCTTCGTGACGAAAGACGAGGACGAGGAGACGGCGGGTTAGGGCCCCACGGACGAGTCGTCGACCGAGAGGGTGTTCCTCCTGCCGACGACGAACCAGACCGCCTCGACCGCCTCGGTGCCTACGGTGGCAAAGCGGTGGGGCTGGGTGCAGTCAAAAGAGATGGAGTCGCCTGGACCGACCACGTAGGTGTCGAAACCGATCGATACCTCGAGCGTCCCGGACAGGACGAAGCCGTACTCCATCCCGTTGTGCCGCATCAAGGAGTGCGGCGGGGTCGACTCGCTCCCTGGTGGATACCTGAGATAGAGGAAGTCCACGTTGTGATCAGGCTGGGATGTGAGCCGCTGCCAGCTGACGCCTGACTCCAGGCTGATCGACGTCCTGCTCGTGCTCCGCTGGACCGGCGAGCCGGGCCCTTCGACGCGATCCGCCCCGCCGGCCGGGCCGTGTGCCGCCTCACCGCCGCCGTCCGGACCTGTCGACGGCCGATCGGCATCGCGTTCGCTATCGAACACGATCTCGTTGACCGAGAGCTCCAGCTCGCTGACCATTGCGAAGAGCGTATTGATCGACGGTTCCGTCTTGCCCGTCTCGATCTGGGAGATCAGGCTCGGTGACACGCCGAGTCGCCGTGCGAGCTCGCGCAGGCCGATGTTCTTCTCTTCCCGCGCAGCCCGGAGCCGATGACCAAGGTCGTCACGGAGACGCTGCCTGTCGAGGGTTGCCCCCTCCGGCACCGCTATCCGATGACGTCGCCGCGGCTTGGCTTTCACTCTCGAATCTTTCACGCTCACCTTGTGTTCAGTAAGTCGTGCTGCTGTTCAATTCGATATTCGTCGACCTGATGAGTGTTCACTACGACGCTCCGGATCTCAACGGCGGCTGCTTTGAAGGTATCACGTCCGTCGAACGAATCCGACTCGCGCAGAGCAACGGAACTGTGCGGGTCGTGGGCGTCGGAGGGATGAGCGCCCACGACCCGCAGGGCTGCGCTACGACCGCGACGCGAGATACGCCGCGATGCCTGCGCGCCGGTCTTCCTCCGGGTAGTAGGCGACCTCGACGAGCTCGAGCGGGTAGCCGTCAGGATCGTCGAAGTACACCCACCGCCAGCCGGCGAGCACACCGTCGTCGACGACGTTGACCGGCCCGTAGAACTCGATCCCCTTCTCCTCGAGCTCGGCCTTCTTCGACGCGATGTCGTCGACCAGGAACGCGATGTGTGAGGCACCGCGATTGTTCGACTTGAGGGGCGCACTGGTCTCGCTCGGAGGGCTCTTGTACTCGAGCAGCTCGACGGTCGTGTCCCCTGCCAGGAGGCTTACCTGTCGCAGGGCCGCGCCCGGGACCCCGACCCCGCGACTCAACTCTTCTCCCTCGAACCACGGCGTCGGCTCGTTGGCGAAATGAAGTCCAAGGACGTCGTGGTAGAAGCGGATCGACGCGTCGAGATCCTTGACCGTGACGCCGACGTGATGCAGTCCCTTCATCGCTCCTCCGTGAGATCGCGGGACGCGTAGCTGCGACCGCAGTCAGACAAGGATCTGCCCGCCGTCGACCATGTACATCTGACCCGTCATGTAGTCGGACTCGGGCGACGCCAGGTACACGAGGAACGGAGCCAGCTCCGCAGGTGACGCCGCGCGTCCGATGAGGGTGTTCCCGGCGAAATCGTGCATCGGATTCGCGTCCTCGGGCTGGTCGTGAATCGCTCGAATGTCCTGGTTGAGCCCGACCCACATCGGCGTGTCGACGACGCCGGGCGCAAATGCGTTCACCGTGATCCCATGCTCGATCAGGCCGCGTGCCGTCGCCTGCGTGATCGCGAGGGTCCCGAACTTCGCAACGCAGTACGGGACGAAATCCCAGTACCCCTGGCGGCTGGCGATCGATCCGGTGTTGACGATCTTGCCGCCGGTTCCCTGCGCAATCATCTGGCGGGCCGCCTCCTGGGTACAGACGATGACGCCCCAGGCGTTGATGCGGACGATTTCGTCGAAGTTCGCTTCGTCGACGTCCATGAAACCGACCGGTCGATTCATCCCGGCGTTGTTGAAGATCACGTTCAGCTCGCCGAATGTTTCGACAGCCGACTGGATCATGGCTCTCACCTGGGAACGGTCCGTGACGTCCACGCCGACTGAGGATGCGGACCCGCCCTCCGCGACGATCCGCTCCACGACGGACTGAGCTGCCGCCGCGTCGAGATCTGCGACGACGACCTTCCCTCCCTCGGCCGCGATCGCCTCACACGCGGCGGAGCCGATCCCACCTGCGCCGCCCGTCACGATCACGACCCGGTCCTGAACGCGACCCATCGCATTCACCTCCCGGAGGCGGCGTCCCGGGCGCCAGGCTGGTGTTCATCTGAGGAGAACATTTTCGGCGAGTGTTCATCCTAGTACTTGTGAACACTCTCGTCGGGCGTTACCATCGTCCGCCAGGTGAGGCCGGAAACGCGAAGCGGCGGTTCGGACCAGTCGACGACGGCTATCCCGCGCGGATCGAGGAGGCTGTTGTCTCGCGGCCTCGCGACGGTGCTCGTGGCGACGGCGGCCCTGTTCCTCGCGAGCTACCTGTTCGCACCGTCGAGTCTGAACAGAGGCGTCGTCCTCACGATGCTGCCGTTCGCGTCGGCGCTCGCGATCGCAGCGCTCGGGCAGACGCTCGTCGTGATGCAGGGCGGCATCGATCTCTCGGTCGCCGGAGGACTGTCGCTCTACGTCGTGATCGTGACCAAGTACCCGGCCGGCGACAACTCCCGGTTGTGGCCGGCGATCGGCATCGCATTCGCAGCCGCCGTCGCCGCGGGCTCGCTGAACGGATGGCTGATCGGCCGGATGCGGCTCAACCCGATCGTCGCCACCCTCGGGACCAACGCGCTGCTCTTCGGAGCCGTGCTCTGGTACTCGGCCGGGATCCCGACCACGACCACCGCCCGCCTGGCACGGATCGGCGGCGGAACCTGGCTGGGCATTCCAGCCCCGCTGTACTTCGCGATCGCCGCCACCGTCCTCGTCACGGCAGTCGTCAAGCTGATGCCTGCCGGCCGCCACTTCGAGGCCGTCGGGGCCAACGAATCCGCGGCTCGTACCGCCGGGCTCGCGTGGAAGCGTCATCGGACGTCGGCGTACATCTGGGCCCAGCTCCTCTACTGCCTCGCCGCCGTGATGCACGCCGGCATCGTCAACCAGCCGACAGCGTACGAAGGCAACAACTACCTGTTGCCGACCGTCGCCGCCGTCGTGCTCGGCGGTACGTCGCTGCTCGGCGGCCGCGGAAACCTGGTCGCAACCGCGGTCGCCGCGCTCTTTCTCTCGCAGCTCGATCAGTTCGTGCTCGCCCTCGGGGTGACGTACGCGACCCGCACGCTCGTCCAGGCGGGCGCGCTCGCCGTGGGCGTCGCCCTCTACACCATCGACTGGAAGGCGCTCCTACGCCGCCTCGTGGCGTCCCGCCCACGGAGCGTGGCCCCTACGTGAGCGATGCGTTGCGTCTCGACATGCGTCGTGCCCAGGACGTGAAGCAATGAACAAGGAAGGGAGGAAAGGTTCATGAGCAGGAAGAAGGGCGGTGTGGTTCTCGCACTCGTGGTCGCGTGCGGCGCGGTCATGCTCGTCGCAGCGACGTCGTCGGCGAGGCCGACGGCGTCCGCGAAGGCTTCTGCCGTGCCGTCGTGGTGCGGTCCGAAGAAGATCAAGCTGGGCTTCACGGACGGGTTCGGCGGCAACAGCTGGCGCCTCGTGACGACCGCCTCCGCGCGAAACGAGGCGGAGAAGTGCCCCAGCGTCACGTCGATCGACTACGCGGACGGCCAGGGGAACACCCAGAAGGCGATCTCCGACATCCAAGGCATGGTCGCAAAGGGCGTGAACGCCCTCGTTGTCTTCCCGGACGCGGGCAAGGCGATCCTGCCTGCCCTCCGCAGCTCCTACAAGGCCGGCGTCGTGACCGTGCCGTATCGCGTCACACCCGGCGGCAAGGCGGGCGTCGACTACAACGTCTTCATCGATACGCCCTTCGCCCAAGCGGGCGAGAACTGGGGCAGGTGGATTCTCAAGGTGCTGCCCAAGGGCGGCAACGTCCTCATGCTCAGCGGCCCGAAGGGCAACAGCCAGGGCATCGAGGAGAACCAGGGTCTGCACAAGATCCTCGACCCCACCCACAAGTACAAGTTCATCGGCGAGCAGCCGTTCGAGGTCACGAACTGGGACCCGGCCTTGACGCAGAAGGTGCTCTCGGCGGACATCGCCAAGTACCCGAAGATCGACGTGATCGTGTCTGACTTCGGGCCGTCGCTCGTCGGGGCGCTGCCCGAGTTCAACAAGAGCGGCCGGAAGATCCCAGCGCTGGCGACGTCGGACGGCAACGTCCTCGGGTGTTTCTGGAAGAAGCAGCACCTCAAGAACCCGACGTTCAAGCTCTTCACGGTCTCGACGCAGAACGACCACGCACGGCTGGCAATCGATTGGGCGGTCGCGCTCGCAACCGGCGGCAAGAAGCCGGCGAGCACGCACTTCCCGTCGTTGGTGTTCGAGAACTCGATCACCGGAAAGCCGCATCCGGTCGAGTGCAGAGCGAACCTGCCCGGCGACATCTACCTCTCCGCGCAGTTGCCGGCAGTCGCGCAGGCGAAGCTGGTGAAGAAGTAGGCCAACCACTGTTGCGCGCGGCGGCAAAGGGGACCGCCGCGCGCAACGAGCTGAACGGGAGAGAAGCATCGTGGCCGTCACCGTGATCGCCGAGAAGAGCAGGAGCGCCGTGCAGCCGACGCTGTCGATGGTCGGCATCACCAAGCATTTCGACGCAGTAGCGGCGCTCCGGGACGTGTCGTTCGACGTGCTCGGCGGAGAGGTCCACGCCTTGCTCGGCGAGAACGGCGCCGGCAAGTCGACGTTGATGAACGTCGCCTCGGGGACGACCGCGCCGGACCAGGGCTCGATCGTCTTCGACGGCGCTCCGGTCGAGAACCTCACGCCGGCGATCGCACAGGAGCTCGGGATCGCCATCGTTCATCAGCACCCGGCGCTCCTTCCAGACATGACCGTCGCGGAGAACATCCTCGTCGCCGTGGCGCCCGACCATCTGCGGCGACGCGACGCCGACTCCAAGCGGGCGATGCGCTCGTTGCTCGACGACGTCCACTTCGCGGGCGATCTCGAGGACCGGGTCTCGTCCCTGAGCGTCGCGCGGCGGCACCTCCTCGAGCTCGCCAAGGCATTCGCGGTCGCGCCCCGGCTCTTGATTCTCGACGAGCCGACCGCGCCGCTCTCCCAGGACTCCGTCGAGTTGCTCTTCACGGCCGTCCGTGAGCTGGCCGCGCGGGGAACGGCAGTCGTCTACATCACGCACCGGCTCGGCGAGGTGCGTGAGATCGCCGATCGCGTCACGGTCCTGCGCGACGGCGCAAATCGTGGGACCTCCGCGGTGAGAGACATCTCGAACGAGGCCCTCCTCGCCCTGATCGTGGGTCGCACGCTTGAGGCGACGTTTCCGCCGAAGCGCACGGCCGACACCGGCGAGGCACCGCTGCTGCGAGTCGAAGGCCTGAGCGGCCAGGGGTTCGAAAGCATCTCGCTCACCGCCGGCAAGGGAGAGATCGTGGGTATCGCAGGGGTCGTGGGCAACGGCCAGCCGGCCTTCCTGCGCGCCCTCGCCGGACGCTCACCGGCGACCGGGTCGGTCAAGGTCGCCGGCAAGGATCTCTCGCGGCGCACCCGCCTCAGGCGAGCGGCCTACATGCCGGCCGACCGGCTCGACGAGGGTCTGATGCTCGACCTGAACGTGCGCGAGAACTCGGCTCTCACCGCCCTCGACCGGCTCACGTCGGGCCCGGTCGTCAATCCGAGCCGTGAGCGAGCCGCCGTCGAACACGAGCTCTCGGAGCTGGCCGTCAAGGCGCCGTCGCTCGAGGCACCGGTGTCGGCGCTCTCCGGCGGCAACCAGCAGAAGATCGTGATGGCGCGGGCCATGCTCTCCGAGCCTTCGATCCTCGTCGCCGACGAGCCGACGCAGGGTGTCGACGTCGGCGCGCGCGCGGAGATCTACCGCATCCTTCGCGAGGTCTCCGCGAGCGGCGTGCCGGTCGTCGTCTCGTCGAGCGACACGCTCGAGCTGGAGGGCCTCTGCGACCGCGTAGTCGTGATGTCGCGTGGACACGCCGTCGCGACGCTCGAAGGCGATGCCGTCACTGAGGAGCGGATCGTCCACGCGGCGATCAGTGCCACGACCCACACCGGCGAGCAATCGAGTCGGAGGTCAAGCGCGTCATCGCGGATCACCCGCTTCATCGAAGGTGACTACGCGCCGGTTCTCGTCCTCGCCGCGGTCATGTTCGCGTTGGGCGCGTACGTCCTGTCGCGCAACGACCGGTACCTCTCCGATTTCAACATCAACTCGGTGATGTTCGCCTGCGCCGCACTGGGCTTCATCTCACTGGGGCAGACGTTCGCCTTGCTGCTCGGCGGCATCGATCTGTCCGTCGGCCCACTCGCCGGTTTCCTCGTCGTCCTCGCATCGTTCTTCGTGCTGGACGGAAAGTCCCCCGCGTTCTGGGCGCTCGGATTCGTCCTGATGGTCCTCTGCGCGGTGGGAGTCGGCCTCGTCAACGGCGGGCTCATCCGCTTCGCGAGGTTCACTCCGGTCGCCGCGACCCTGGTCACCTACATCGGTTTGGGCGGTCTTGCCTTCACGCTGCGCTCTGCGCCCGACGGATACATCGCCGCTTCGGTGACGGAGGCGATCTCCACGAAGGTCGGGCCCATCCCGATCGCTTTCGTCGTGTTCGTCCTCTGTGCCCTCGCGCTCGAGCTCGGCCTCCGCAAGGGACGGTTCGGCCTGCGGCTGCGCGCGGTCGGATCGGACGAGGAGTCCGCCCGGCGGGTCGGCGTGCCGACCAACAGGACGGCGCTGCTCGGTTACGTGGGCGCCTCGGTTCTGACGCTCTTCGGCGCGATCGTCCTACTCGCCCAGCTCGGCGTCGGGGACCCGGGACAGGGCACCGGCTACACCCTGACCTCTATCACCGCGGTCGTCCTCGGCGGAACGAGCCTGCTCGGTGGGCGTGGCACCTTCATCGGCACGCTGGTGGGCGCCGGCCTGAGCGTCCAGGTTCTGAACGCGACGGTCTTCCTCAGCCTCGACCAGAAGTGGCAGTACATCTTCCAGGGCCTCCTGATCGTCGCCGCCGCCCTGATCTACAGCCAGGTTCGCCGAACCGGCGTCGGGGTGCGACTGCGATGAGCGGGCACGCGCTCGTCGTCGGCGTCACCGGGATCAGCGGCGGGAACCTCGCCCACCGCCTGCTCGACGACGGCTGGCAGGTCTCCGGTCTCTGCCGTGCGCCGAACGGTCTCGACCCACAGATCGCGCCGCTGGCGGCCGACCTCGAGGACGCGGAGGCGGTCACCGCGACTGTCCGGGGCACCAAGCCGACCCACGTCTTCTTCACGACCTGGTCGCGCCGGAGCACCGAGGCCGAGAACTGCGAGGTGAACGGCCGCATGCTCCGGAATCTCCTCGACGCGACCGGCGCGGAGCGGTCTGTCCGACACGTCGCGCTCGTGACGGGCCTCAAGCACTACCTCGGGCCGTTCGAGGCGTACGCGAAGACTCAGCCCGACACGCCGTTCTCGGAGGAGCAGGCGCGTCTGCCCTACGAGAACTTCTACTACGTGCAGGAGGACATCCTCCTGGAGGCGGCAGAGCGCGACGGATTCACGTGGACGGTGCACAGGCCGCACACCCTGATCGGGTGGGCACTCGGGAACGCCATGAACATGGGCGTGACGCTCGCCGTCTATGCAGCGATCTGCCGCGAGACGGGACGCGCGTTCCGGTTCCCCGGCTCGAGGGAGCAGTGGGAGGCGGTCACGGACGTCACCGACGCGAACCTGCTGGCCCAGCATCTCGTCTGGGCGGCGACGACCCCCGCGGCCGCCAATCAGGCGCTCAACATCGTCAACGGCGACGTCTTCCGGTGGCGGCGAATGTGGTCGCGCCTGGCTGCGGCGTTGGGGGCCGAGCCGGCTCCGTTCGACGGCGAGCCCGCTCCACTCGAGCAGCAGATGGCCGACGCTGCCGAGGTCTGGCCGGAGATCGTGCGCCGGCACAGCCTGCGAGACCTCGACGTCGAGACTCTCGCATCGTGGTGGCACACGGACGCAGACCTCGGCCGGACGATCGAGACTTTCACGGACATGGGCCGCAGCCGACGGCTCGGCTTTCGGGGCGTGCGCGACACCGAGTCGTCGTTCTCCGAGCTCTTCGCCCGGCTGCGGATCGAGCGGATCGTGCCGTGAGGGCGTTGCGCTTCCACGCGGCCCGCGACCTCAGGCTCGACGACGTCTCGGAGCCGGGCGCACCGGGTGCGACGCAGGTGACCGTCGCTCCTCGGTGGTGCGGCATCTGCGGCACCGACCTGCACGAGTACACGAGCGGGCCGATCGTGACCCCCTCCGAGCCGCATCCTCTGACCGGTTCGGTGCTCCCGCAGATCCTGGGACACGAGTTCTCGGCGGAGGTGGTCGCAGTCGGCTCCGACGTACGCCGCGTCCGGGTCGGCGACCGCGTTTCAGCGATGCCGCTCGTCTACTGCGGCCGTTGCGATTACTGCCGCCGTGGCCTTCAGCACCTCTGTGTGACGATGGCCTGCACCGGTCTCAGCGCCGACTGGGGTGGCATCGCCGAGCTCGCGAACCTCGAGGAGTACCAGGTCTTCCGGATTCCCGATGCCGTCTCGGACGAGCAGGGGGCCCTGATCGAGCCCTGCGCGGTGGCGGCGTACGGCGTGTCACGCGGCCCCGTTCGCCCCGGTGACAGCGTGCTCATCGCCGGGTGCGGGCCGATCGGAGCGTTCGCCGCGCTCTGCGCAGCGTCGGCGGGGGCAGGTTCCATCTACATCACCGAGCCGAACGAGTCACGACGAGAGCAGGCCAGGCGCCTCGCTCTCGGGGACGTGTTCGATCCCGCCGTGACCGACGTGGCGGCGGAGCTTCGCGAGCGGACGGAGGGGCTCGGCGTCGACATCGCGATCGAGTGCGCCGGCTTCGGGGACGCGTTCAGGACGTGTGCCGAGTCGGTCAAGCGGCGTGGAACCGTCGTGCAGGTCGGGCTGCATGTTCGCCGATGCGAGGTCGATCCCATGCTTTGGGCGCTCAACGACCTGACGATCGTCGGCAGCTGGTGCTACGGCGTCAACGACTGGCCCCGGGTCGCGGCCCAAATCGCGTCTGGACGGCTTCCGGTCGAACGGATCGTCACGGGTCGCCTCACGATGGACGAGGCCGAGTCGGGCTTCCGACGCCTGACCTCCGGCGCGACCGAGGACATGAAGCTCCTGATCTCGACATGAACCGAGGAGAACGATGAAGGCACTGATCTTCGAAGCTCCACACCAGGCGACCGTGACCGAGGTCGCGGATCCGCAGATCGGCCCCGACGAGGTGCTCGTCAAGTCCCAGGCCGTCGGCATCTGCCACTCGGACTTCGAGCTGTACGAGGGCCGATACATCATCCCCGTCTCGTACCCGATCATCCCCGGGCACGAATGGTGCGGCCAGGTCGTCGAGAGCGGGGCTGCGGTGAAGGGGTTCCGTCCGGGCGATGCGGTCGTCGGCGAGTGCGTCGTCGGCCCTGCCGGGCGAGACCACTTCGGCTTCTCCATCGACGGAGCGGACGCCGAGTACGTCAAGGCCCGTGGCGAGTGGCTGCACAAGCTGCCCGAGGGCCTGTCGTTCACAGAGGGAGCGATGGTCGAGCCGTTCTCCGTCGCCTACAACGCGACGGTGCTGGCCGGCGGAGTCGACCCGGCAGATGTGGTCGCGGTCCTCGGCGGCGGCCCGATCGGACTGCTCTGCGTCATGGCCGCCGCCGCGAACAATGCCGCGGTCGTGCTGCTCGAGCCGCAGACGTCCCGGCGCGAGAAGGCGATGCAGATCGGTGCGCGCGCGACGCTCGATCCGACCGCGCACGACTTCGCGGACGGCGTCGCCGAGCTCACCGGCGGCCGCGGCTTCGACGTCGTCATCGAGGCGGCCGGCGCACCGGCAGCGATGGCGCAGGCACTTGAGGGGGCCGGGCAGGAGGCGCGGATCGTCTACGTCGGTATCGACATCGGCGCCCAGGTGCCGGCCCAGCTCGGTCTGATCCAGTCGAAGGCGCTGCGCATCCGAGGCCTGATCGGGTCGGTAGGCCTCTGGCCCCGCACGATCCGGTTCCTCGCGAGCGGCGCCGTCGACGCGACGTCGATCGTCACCGCGACGTTCCCCCTCGACGACGCCCTCGCCGCGCTCGACGCCGCCCGGGACACGTCGACCAACATCAAGGTCCACCTGGCGACCGGCGCATGAAAGCTGCGGTCTACCACGGGCGCCACGACATCCGGATCGAGTCGGTCCCCGAGCCGGGCGACCCGGGCCCCGGCGAGATCGTGCTCGAGGTCGCCCGGGCAGCGATCTGCGGAACGGACTCGTCCGAGTGGGCGCACGGCCCCCTGCTCACGCGGCCTCCCGTCACGCTCGGACACGAGTTCGTCGGCCGCGTCGTCTCGATCGGGAACGGTGTCGTCGGACTCTCGCATGGGGACAGGGTCGTCTCGGGCGCAGCCGTGTCGTGCGGGCACTGCGAATGGTGCCGGGCCGGTCGAACCAACCTGTGCTCGACGTACTTGACGCTGGGCCTGCAGCTGAACGGCGGTCTCGCCCAGCTCGTCAAGACGCCCGCCGCGGTCTGTCGTCCCGTTCCGGAGGTCTGCTCGGACGACGCGGCGGCAATGGCCCAGCCGCTCGCAGTCGCCTTGCATGCGTTGCGCCGAACCAACGTCGGGCACGGTCAGACGTGTGTCGTGATCGGCGTCGGCGGCATCGGGTCGTTCATCCTCGGCGCGGCCGCGGCCAAGGGAATCTCCCCGTTGATCGCCGTCGACATCGACGACCAGCGGCTGCAGACCGCGCAGCTCCTCGGCGCGGAAACGGTGATCGATGCGAGGACCGACGACGTTTCGGGCGCCGTCCTCGACGTCACTGACGGCGACGGAGCGCACGTGGTCGTCGAGGCCTCCGGCGCCCCCGGCGCACCCGAAACGGCGATCAAGGCGACCAGACGCGGAGGGCGGGTCCTGATCGTCGGTCTTCAGCCCACGCCGACCGAGATCGACCTCTTCGCCCTGACGACCCGCGAGGTCGAGATCAGGACCGCAGTCGCACACGTCTGCGACGTCGATCTCCCCGAGTCGCTCGAGATCATCGCGCGTGACAATCTCGCCGAGATCGTGCTCGACCGCGTGATTCGGCTCGACGACCTCGTCGATCACGGTATTCGCCCGCTGGTCGAGCGGACGGCCAGGGGGAAGATCATCGTCGACACCCAGGCAGCGTGAAGCGTCCAGGACCTCGGACGGCGGGCGAAGGGACCGCACGTTCGAGGATGGGAGCGCTCCGACGGGTGCCTCGCCGGAGCGCTCTCTCGCTCGGTCCGGCTACTCGGTCGCGGCCTTGCTCGTGAGCGCGGCGTTCAGGAGCCGGGCGGTATCGGTGCCGACCACGCCGTCCGGTGTGAGGTTGTTCGACTGCTGGAAGTCGACCACTGCAGCCTCGGTGGTCGCGCCGAAGGCCCCGTCCGGCTCGCCCGCCGCGAAGCCGAGCGCGGCCAGGCCCTTCTGAAGCTGAACGACCGCGCTGCCGCGGTCTTCCCGACGCAGGGCCTCACCTGCCGGCAGGGTCACGTGAAGCGGCGTCGCCTCCGTCGTCGTTCGTGACGTGGTCGTCGTCGTCGCCCGCTCCTGAGTGGTCGTCCTCGGGGCCGTCGCCGGCGTCTGAGGAGCGGTCGCCGGCGCGGGAGTCGGCTCGACGGCGTTCTCGCCGCCGCCGCTGAAGACAACGAGCGGGATGACGAGCGCCACGATGAATAGCACGCCCAGCACCGCGAGCGCCGCGATGCGGCGGCGCCGGATGGCCGCGGATTGCCCGGTGAGCGCCGTCGGCCGGCCGGCCGTGTCCCGGTC
>JBKPPY010000158.1:0-10148 GCA_046733845.1 Actinomycetota bacterium
CCGGCCGCGCGACAGCAAACCCGCCGCAGCCGGATTTCTGCTCGCGCCCGCGCCTCGCAGGCGCCGGCCGCGCGACAGCAAACCCGTCGCGGCCGGCTTTCAAACCAGCCGGGCGTACCTTTCTCGCGGACGTAGCTCAGAGGGAAGAGCACCGGGGCGCCACCCCGGGGAGGCCCGTTCGATCCGGGTCGTCCGCTCTCACAGGCCCGTGGTGTAGACGGCAGCACGGCGAGTTCCAACCTCGCTGGTCCGGGTTCGAACCCTGGCGGGCCTGCCTTGTTCGAAGCTTCGTCGCGGGCCGGAGCGGCTCGGTTATCTCGGTGAACGGTCATACGACCCATCGGTTCGAGTCCGCGCCCGACCGCAGTTCACGACCGCGACGGCACTTTTGCTGCGGGCCGGAGCGTTCCGGTTATCGCCTATCAAGCGAGGGACGCAGGTTCGAATCCTGCCCGAGGTCTCGGCCTCGGTAGCTCAGTGGTAGAGCACTACTCCGGTCGCGATCCACGACCGCAGCAGCACCACACCACCGCGGGCCGGAGAAGGACCGGTTATCTCACCACAGAGGAGAGCTGGAGGTTGGAGAGCCTCCCCGGCAACTGCCGGATCTCCACCGGGCCCTCGTTCCACGACCGCGGTGATTCTTGGCCCGCTGCGGGCCGGAGTAGAGCGGTTCTCGGTCAGAGCGCCCGGCTCCAGCCGGGAGGCGCGGGGTTCGAAGCCCGCCTGGGACTCGTCTCAGTAGCTCAGTTCATTCGCCTACACCACACGACCGCAGCTCACTCAACTCGAAGAAAGGAGGTGCACACGATGTATCTGAAGCGTCACGGCACGCGTCGCGTGCCGCAGTGGGTACCGCTGCCGGGCCAGGTTGCGAACTCGGCCGGCGGCTTCGCCTGGGGCGTCGACGTCTGGACGCGTCTGCGCCGCTTCCTCGTACTCGGCTCCGAGGGCGGCTCGTACTACGCGTCCGAGTGGGCCCTGACCCGCGAGAACGCCCAGGCAGTCCAGGAGGCGATCCGGCTGGACGGCCGCCGAGCCGTGACGGAGATCGTCGCCGTCTCGCGTGAGGGCCGTGCTCCGAAGAACGATCCGGCCCTGTTCGCGCTCGCCGCAGCGGCGGGCCTCGGCGACGAGGTCACGCGCAAGGCGGCTCTCGAGGCGCTCCCGCGGGTGGCCCGCACGGGCACCCACCTGTTCCAGTTCGCCTCGTTCGTCGAGGGCTTCCGCGGATGGGGCCGTGCGCTCCGGCGCGCAGTCGGCCGCTGGTACGCGGCACGGCCGGTCGATGCGCTCGCCTACCAGGCGGTGAAGTACCGCCAGCGCGAGGGCGTCACGCACCGCGACCTCCTCCGCCTGGCCCACCCGGCGGCGCAGGTGTCGGCCGGTAACCCGACCCTGTCGGTATCCGACGAGCACCGTCGACTGTTCGAGTGGATCGTCCGCGGCGGCGAGACCGAGCGCCTGCCGCGCCTGGTCGAGGGCTTCGTCCGCGCCCAGGCGGCGGTAACGCCGGCCGAGTCGGCGGCGCTCGTCCGCGAGTACCGCCTGCCCCGCGAGGCGCTCCAGCCGCAGCACCTGACGTCTCCGGACGTCTGGGCCGCCCTGCTGGAGGACATGCCGATGACGGCGATGATCCGCAACCTGGCGACGATGACCCGCGTCGGCGTCGTCGCCCCGGGATCGGTCGGCCTCGCGTCGGTCGTGGCGCAGCTCTGCGACGCAGAGCGCCTGCGTGCTGCACGTGTGCACCCGGTCGCGCTGCTCGCCGCTCTGCGCACGTACCAGGCGGGCCGCGGAGGGCGCGGTCGTCACTCGTGGGACGCGGTGCGCGAGGTCGTGGACGCCCTCGACGCCGCGTTCTACACGGCGTTCGGCAACGTCGAGCCCGCGGGTACGCGCCTGCTGCTCGCTCTCGACGTGTCCGGCTCGATGACGTGGGGCGAGGTCGCCGGCGTACCGGGCCTCACCCCGCGCGACGCGTCGGCGGCGCTGGCGCTGGTGACGGCCGCGACGGAGTCGCGGTACGAGATCGTCGGCTTCCACGCCGGCCGCGGCGGCTGGCGCGGAGGCCCGAAGCGTCTGCACTACGCGGACGCAGACGGCCTGACCCCGCTGGCGATCTCACCGCGGCAGCGGCTGGACGACGTCGTGAAGGCGGTGTCGGACCTGCCGTTCGGCGCAACGGACGCCTCGCTGCCCATGCGGTACGCGCAGGCGCTCCGGCGTGAGGTGGACACGTTCGTGATCTACACCGACTCCGAGACCTGGTTCGGAGACGTTCACCCGGCACAGGCGCTCCGCGACTACCGCGCCGCGTCGGGCATCGACGCCCGCCTCGTCGTGGTCGGAATGGTCTCGAACGGGTTCTCGATTGCAGACCCGAACGATCCGGGAATGCTGGACGTCGTCGGCTTCGACACCGCGACGCCGCAGTTGATCTCGGACTTCGCCCGCGGCGCTCTCTGATCGGAGGGCGCCGCCGGGCGCCCTGATCGCCGGCTCGTGCCCCGAACGGGGCGCTGCCGATAGCCGGCTCGTGCCCCGAAGGGGGCGCGGCCGGCCGACTGTCGCGCGCCGCCGGGCTGTGCCCGGTTGCGTTGCCGATAGCCGGCTCGTGCCCCGAAGGGGGCGCGGCCGGCCGACTGTCGCGCGCCGCCGGGCTGTGCCCGGTGGCGCTGCGGGACCAACCAGAGAGGAGAGTGAGATGCACCTGCACCTCGTGCGCGTGGCGTCGCGGCCGAAGCAGGCCCAGCGCCCGGCAAAGGTCGTGCAGCTCGAGGCTCGCCGGCAGGCGCGTCTCGAGCAGCAGCGGCAGGAGCGGGATCGTCCGCGTCCGGCCGCGTAAGGCGAGGAGCCGTCTACTGCATGCCCTGTCGGCGGCTCATCGTGCGGATGTGGCGGAACCGGGATACGCACCGGCCTCAGAAGCCGGCGGCCAGAGGCCATGAGGGTTCGACCCCTTCCATCCGCACCTCAACCCCGATCGACTCGAGGCGCCCGTGAGGCCTCGGTCCCTGATGCGACCAGAAAGGAGGTCATTCGCTTGATCTCGCGCCTACCCACAGCTCGATGGGAGCCCGGCGAAAGGCACCCTCCAGCGCGCTCGTGGATCGAGGGATCTGAAGGAGCACACATACGATCACGCTCGGTTCCTCGGCCCGGAGAAGATCCTGCGGCTGGTCGAGTACATCTGTCGCGGGAAGCCGATGGGCGCGGAACAGGCGATCGTCGGCGTTCGCTACCTGATCCCGCTGCTCTCCTTCGTCAACGGCGTGGAGTGGACGTTCGTCTTTCTCCGCTTCACGGGCCATCTCCGGTGACGAGGCCGCCGAGCGCTTTTCGACGGGCAGCGGGACGGCATAGCGGGACGGCATCCGACCGGCGCCTCGCCGAGCCGTCCAGGCGGGGCGCCAGAGTGGAGAAGGACACATGAATTCGGCAGAGATCGTCGAGCGCGGCACGATCCTTCGGGCGACCGTCGGCTCGACCGTTCACGGACTGCACCACGGCGGACAGGACGACCGTGACGAGATGGCCGTCTTCGTCGAGCCGCCGGAGTACCTGCTCGGGCTTGCTCGTGCGAAGGGCATCCGCGGCGGGCTGTACGGCTTCGAGCACTACGTCGAGCGGACGCAGCCCGAAGGGGCGCGGTCGGGGCCTGGTGACCTCGACCTGGTCGCGTACAGCCTCCGCAAGTACGTCCGGCTCGCCCTCAAGGGGCACCCGACGATCCTGCTGCTCCTCTTCGTGCCGGATGAGTTCGTGCTCGTCAAGACGACGCTTGGCGAGGAGCTGCGCGAGCTGCGGCCGGCGCTCCTCTCGCGCCGGGCAGGTCGCGGGTACCTCGGCTACCTGCGCGGCCAGAAGGAACGCCTTCTGGGAACACGCGGGCGGAAGAATGTCAACCGGCCGGAGTTGGTCGAGGCGCACGGCTTCGACACGAAGTACGCCATGCACGCCGCCCGGCTCGGCTATCAGGGACTGGAACTGCTCGAGACCGGCTGGCTGACGTTGCCGATGCCGGAGCCGCAGCGGTCGCGCGTGATGGCGATCCGCACAGGCGAGCGCACGTACGAGGAGACGATCGCCGAGGTGGAGGACGTCGAGCAGCGCCTGGCCGCGGCGCTCGAGCGGACGTCGCTTCCGCCGGGGCCCGATCGTGCGGCCGTCGACCGCTTCCTCGTCCGTGCCTACCGGGACGCCTGGGAGTGGCAGTAGAAAGGGGGCTGTCGCCGAGCGGTAAAGAGCGGCCCATTTTCTTGCCTCCGTAGCTCAGTCGGAAGAGCACCGGGTTTCGACCCCGGGTGCAGAGGTTCGATTCCTCTCGGGGGCCTGTGTCGCATTGAAAGGAGGTGAAGGCCTGTGACGTCGAGCGCGCACGCGTCCGCCGGATGCGGACAGCCAAAGGGCAACCGGCCCCGACGGTCGGGTTGCGAACATCCAGCTAGAAGGGAACCCAGAGATGGGCATTCCATACCGCGCTCGCGTCAACGAGCGCTGGTTCCTGAACCTGCCCGGCTTCCACGGCGGGGCGTACATCGTCGCCTACGTCGAGGACACGAGCGCACGTGGTCTCGAACCGTGCAACTGCAGCCGGGGGGACTGCGAGGATCGGAACTTCGAGCCGCGCATGATCCTCGAGATCGCGGACTGTCACGATCGGATCGAGCTCGAGTTCGATCTCGACTCGGAGGCAGGTCGCGCGAACTCGCTTCACAAGCTGGACACGCTGATCGCGGCGATCCGCGTGTTCCGCTCGGGCATCGAGGGCGAGTTCGAGCAGTACGACCGGCGTGAGCGTGAGCTCGACGAGCAGCGGCGCGAGTGAACCTCAGCCGGGCGAGCGGCTGCCGGCGGACACGCTTCGCCGGTAGCCGCCCTCTTGCGACACCGTGGCCGAGACGGCGAGGCATGCGCCTGCAAAGCGCATTGACGGCGGTTCGAATCCGCCCGGTGTCTCTAGGGACGAGAATAAGAGGAGGGACGCAATGACCACAGTCAAGACCTTCGGTTCCGTCGACGAGCGGAGCCTGAAGCAGCTCGAGCGGTGCATGGAGGCCGGTGACGCCGCGTTCGGCGTTCTCTGCGCCGACCACCACCCCGGCTACAGCCAGCCGATCGGCGGCGGTATCGCCTACGAGGGCTACGTCTCGCCGTCCGGCGTCGGCTACGACATCGGCTGCGGCAACAAGGCCGCCCGGACGGAGCTGACACGCGCGGACCTCGGCCAGCTCGGCGGCGTCGACAAGGTCATGCGGGAGATCACGCGCCGCATCTCCTTCGGCATGGGCGTCGCAGCCCAGGAGCGCGTCGACCATCCGGTGCTCGATCGGATCCGCAACGCCGACTTCGCGCCGCAGCGGCCGCTCGCCGGTCTCGCGGGAAAGCAGCTCGGCACCGTCGGCTCAGGCAACCACTACGTCAACCTGATGGAGGACGAGGACGGCCGGATCTGGGTCGGCGTCCACTTCGGCTCTCGCGGCTTCGGCCATAAGACGGCGAGCGGCTTCCTCGCCCTCGCCCAGGGGCTCCAGTTCGGTGCTCGCGCGCAGGCGGGCGAGATGGACTCGCCGCCAGTGCTGTTCGAGGCCGGCTCCGAGCTCGGTGAGTCGTACGTTGCGGCGATGCAGCTCGCCGGCGACTACGCGTACGCCGGTCGCGACGTGGTCGTCGACAAGGTGCTCGAGATCCTCGGTGCCGAGGCGACGAACGAGGTGCACAACCACCACAACTTCGCGTGGCGCGAGGAGCACTTCGGCCGCGACTACTGGGTGATCCGCAAGGGCTGCACGCCCGCGCGGCCCGGCCAGGAGGGGTTCGTCGGCGGCTCGATGGGCGATGAGTCGGTGATCCTCGAGGGCGTCGAGTCGCCGGAGAACGAGCAGGCGCTGTACTCGACCGTGCACGGCGCGGGACGGGTGATGAGCCGCTCGCAGGCCGCCGGCCGGGTCCGGCGCCGCAAGACCTGGGCCTGCACGATGCGGGATTGCTCGTACGTCGGGGGTCAGGAGGGCGTCTGCCCCGAGCACGGCACGAAGCTGCGGAAGGCGTGGGTGGCGGAGCAGGTGAAGCCGGGTCTCGTCGACTGGCCGGCCGTGCAGGCGCGTCTACGCGAGCAGGGGATCGTCCTCGTGGGCGGCGGCGCCGACGAGGCGCCGGAGGTGTACAAGCGCCTGCCGGAGGTCCTCGCCGCGCACGCTGGCACGGTGCGGGTGAAGCACACGCTGCGCCCGCTCGGCGTTGCGATGGCGGGGCACGACGTGCACGACCCGTACAAGGACTAGGGCTGCGGATGCGCCTTGAAGAACGTGACGATCTGGGCCGGGGCCCAGGGCGGGTACACGTGGGCAAGCGGATGGATGAGGGTCTTGACGGGCGTCTTGTTGCCGCCGGCAGACGGGTAGAACGTGCAGATCGGCCCGCACGCCGTCCCCGGTCCCGTCGCATTGTCGGCCTGGCGGGCCCGCTCGATCGAGTCGACCTGGTTGTCGAACGGATTGGTCGTGTCCTGCCTTCCGGCGATCGCCAGGAGCGCCCGCGGCGTCGTCAGCGTCTCCATCGCGTCGAGGCTGCCTGCCACCTCACCAACGGCCGCGATCGTCTTTGCCCGCTCGGCCCAGAGCATGTAGCTGAAGATGCCGCCGTTTGAAAAGCCGGTCGTGTAGATGCGGCGCGGGTCGACGTGGTATCGCGCCTTCATCGTCGCGACCATCGCGTCGAACAGCTTCAGATCCCGGTTGTTCGAGTCGCCCGACTTGAACTGCCAGCCCGGCCTCGTCGCGGACGGGTCGAGGGGGCTCGGTGAGTTGAGGCCTTGCGGATAGACGACGACCGCCTGCGGCCAGACCATCTGCAGGTGCATCTGCACCGCCGTCGCCTGGGCGTTGCCGCCGTGGCCGTGGAAGGCGAGAACGAGTGGTGGATGAGCGGAAGCGATCGTCGGGGCCGGAGCAAACACGATCGCGCTGCGTTGCACGCCGTCGATCGTCCAGTGCATTGGGATCCCGGCGCGCGAGACTGCACCCGTAGTCGCCGGCACCGCCAGCAGCGCCACCGTGACCGCGATTGCGATGCAGGTCCTCACTGCGTCCGGCTTCTAACAGACACCCGCAGAACGTGGCAATCACTCGATCGAAGGATCCACGGATGCGCCGTTGGCAGACCTGGGTAGAACGGAGGGGCGATGGCGTGGATGCTCGGATCGGGGCCGTTTGGCGAGCATCCCGGGGGGCGCTTCAACGTCCCGATCGACGCCCGCGACGGGATCCTCTACTTCGAGGACAACCCGAGGCGGATCCGGGCGATCTTCGCCCGCATGGTAGTTGCGGACAGCAAGCGCGTGAAGCTGCTCCACGAGTCCGGCCGGCTGCCCGTCTACTACTTCCCGCCTGAGGACGTGCGGCAGGAGCTGCTCGAGCCGTCCGACCGGACCGAGACGTCGCAGCTGAAGGGCACCGCGCGGTTCTGGACCGTCCGGGTCGGGGAGCGTGTCGCTCAGAATTCGGCGTGGAGCTGGTCGGAGCCGCTGCTCGAAGGGCATGTCGCGCTCGATTGGCATGCGATGGACGAATGGTTCGCCGAGGACGATCAGTTGTTCGGGCACCCGCGCGACCCGTACAGTCGAATCGACGTCCACAAGTCGACGCGGCACGTCCGCATCCTCCGCGACGGCGTCGTCCTCGCCGACACGCGTCGCTCGAAGATCCTGTTCGAGACCGGCCTGCCGTCTCGGTACTACATCCCGGCGGAGGACGTCCGCACGGAGCTCCTCATGCCCAGCCCGACCAGGACGCGGTGCGCGTACAAGGGCTCGGCCTCGCACTGGTCGGTCAGGATCGGCGACCGTGTCGTCGACGACCTCGTCTGGTCGTATCCGGAGCCGCAGCTGGACGCCGAGCCGGTCCGCGATCTCCTCTGCTTCTACCAGGAGCGGGTGGAGGTGGAGCTGGACGGCGAGCGCCAGACGCGTCCCCGGACGCAGTGGTCGCGGGACGACGACGGCTAGTTAGGCCTCTCCGCTGCGCTGGGCGAGCACGCCCTGCTCGACCTCCTCCGGCGCAGGCGGCTCCCACCGGATGCGACCGACGGGAGCGCCGTGGACGAGTACGCGGCGACGCTCGAGGTCGACTTCGACGACCTGCTCGACCGGCACCCGGATCGTGCGGCGCCGAATCCATCCCCGGCGGACGACGAGGGAATCGGGGCGATCGGAACGTGCGCCGAACTCGAGCCTGACGACCGCGCCGATGCGCCCGCCGGGGTCGAAGGCGGCGAAACCGGCGCAACGGCAGAGCCGGGAGTTCCGATCCTCGATCTGCACCACGTTCATCGCGATCCCGTCCCCCCGCTACCCGTTTCCTGTTCGACGAAACGGTTGGACCTAGCCGACCATCAACGCGCCGGTCAGCAGCGCTGCGCCAAGCGCGGCGAGCCCTGCCGCTGCCGCCGCCACCCGCCGCGAGCGCGGCGAGCGGCTGCCGACGAGAAAGAGCACGCTGGCGGCGCCGAAGCCGATACCGGCGGTCAGCTCGACCGCGTGCAGCGCAATGCCGATCGCGAGCGCCTGTGTCGTGCCCGTCCCGGTCGCATGCAGTGCGACTGCGACCCCGCCGCTCGTGATCCCGACGTTGCCGGGCGTGAGCGGCATCAGGCTCGTCAGCTCCAGCGCGGGCACGATCACGAGTCCGGCATGAACCGGGGAGTGGACGCCGAGCGCACTCGCGGTCGCTGCCGCGGCGGCAACGCGGGCTCCGATCGAGGCGGCCGCCCAGCCGATGAGCAGGCAGGCGGTGCTAGGCGACTGTCCGAGCACTCGGAACGCGTCGAGCAGGTGCGACACGCGCGAATGCGGCTGCGTGTGCCGCACCCTCACGACGACCGCCGCCGCGGCCGCCAACACGCCGGCGAGCGCGGCGATCGGCCACAGCGGCAGCGCGCCGAACGCGGCGGCGACGACGACGACCAGTAGAAGCACGAAGCCGCGGACGAGGCCCATGGCCAGGAAGATCCCGCCCGCCGTCCAGACGCAGCCTTCCTTCGGCGCGGCCTGCGAGAAGAGCCCGACTCGGATCGCGTCGCCGACCCGCGCCGGGAGCAGTGAGTTCGCCAGGGAGCCGGTCCCGTACCAGGCGGACGCGCGGGTGCGACCGACGGCGCCGCCGCAAGCGCCGAGCGCCGCCCGCCAGGCGCCGGCCGAGCATAGAAGCGAGACGGCGAAGAGACCGCAGCCGATCCAAAGCGGCACCTGGTGTGCCTGCGGCAACACAGCGAACGCGTCTTCGAGCTTTGCACGTGGCGAGTGGAGGACGGCGATCAGAGCGACCGGCAGCACGAACACTGCGGCGGCGACGGCGAACGCGCGCCGCGGAATCAGACCCCTGAACGAAGGCACGGGCGAGCAGGGTAGCCGCGATCTCTTCGAAAGAAACGCACACCAGGTGACCCGAACGGGCTGGTTTCGCCGCTGCCCCTCGCGTTGTCGCTGTCGGCCTTGCCGCGGTCGCGACGGCCACCCTCGTGTGGCAGGTCGGCGCTAGGTGGTCGTGAGGATGTGGTGCAGCTCGATCGCGAGTCCGGTCGCCGAGCAGCGGGCAAGCTTGGCGATCCCGTCGCGCTCCTCGAAACGGAGCACCAGCTCCTGCCCGGTGTCGTCCGCACGGTCGAGCTGATCGAGACGGAATCGAAGAGACGAGGTCTGCTCGCCGGAGACGAACAGCACCTCCGCTTCGACGTTGTTCGCGCGGCCGAACTCGTGGCCCTCGCGAAGCTCCAGCGCCCAGCTCTGGCGCGGCTCGACCCAGTCCTCGAGCGTCGCGGCGTGGACGACGGCCGTCTCGTCGACCGGGATCTCGACAGGCGTGTCTGCCCGTTCCTCGGGGGTCGGTCTCGGTTGAACGGTAAGCGTAGGCATAGGAACCACGGTTGCCCGATCCGTCGTTCGGAAACGTCGACCGACCGCGGCTAGACTTAGGAGTGCAGGCCGGGTGACCGCGGGGCCTTGTGCTCCGAGGAAAGTCCGGACACCGCAGGGCAGGACGCTGGGGAAACCCCAGGCGGCGAAAGCCGACGGAAAGTGGCACAGAAAGGAGACCGCCTCCGGCGAAACACTCTCTCCGGAGACGCCGGCGGTAAGGGTGAAAGGGTGG
>JBKPPY010000159.1:0-8872 GCA_046733845.1 Actinomycetota bacterium
GGTCCACGTGGTGTGGACGCGAGCCCGCGTAGTTCGGGTTCGTCTTGATCACGATCGTCCGGTTCGGCGTGTGGGACGCGATGTAATAGGGGCCGGCACTCGGGACCGTGTCACCCTTGAGCGGTACCGGCGTGTTCTGCGGAACGGCGCAGAAGAAGTTCATCGCCAGCCGAGCGATGAAGTCGGGCGCGTCCCTGGTGAGGCGGATGCTCAGCCTGTTCCCGCTGACGTTGACGCCGGAGGCGGCCGTCGCCTTCTTGTTCGCGACCGCATCGGCGCCGTCGACGTCCTTCAGGAATGCGACCGCTGGCGAGACGAGCTTCGGATTCAGGTTGCGGTTGATCACGTCGGCGAAGGTCTGGGCGGTCACCTCCTCGCCGGTGTTGAACTTGAAGCCCGAACGGATCGTGAACGTGTAGGTCTTGCCGTCCTCCGACACCGTCGGCATCGACTTTGCCGCCTCCGGGACGAGGACGTTTCCTTCCTTTCCGGCCTTGTCGGGGTAGTTGACGAGCTTCAGGCAGGTGGCGTACTCGATCGCCCAGCCGAGAAACTCGTAGTCGACCGCAGGGTCGATCGACTGGACGTCGCTCGTCGACATGTTGAGTCTCAGAGTCCCGCCCTCCTTGACACCCGAGCTCTGCTTCGAGCTGCCGCCGCAACCGGTGACGAGTACGCCGACACCGAGAGCCAAGACCACGCCCGCGAGCGCAGTCGCGTTCCTGTGTCTCATCAGGCCTCCTCTGACGGTCGCCGCGGTTTATCAGATTCTGAGCCGGCCCGCCGTTCGCGGGCCCGATCCGGGGTCTGAGCTATCGTGGCCGCATGGCCGCAACGCGCTCGATCGAGCTCCGGACCGAGGTACCAGGCCCGCGGTCCCAGGCGATTCTCGAGCGCAAGCAGCGGGCTGTCGCCGCGCCGCTCGCGCTCACCTTTCCGATCGTCGCCGCCGAGGCGCACGGCGCACTGCTTACCGACGTCGACGGCAACACCTTCATCGACTTCACCGGCGGCGTCGGCTGCCTGAACGTCGGGCACACACATCCGAAGGTGGTCGAAGCGGCGCAGGAGCAGCTGGCCCGCTTCTTCCACACGGACTTCACGATCGTCCCGTACGAACCCTACGTCGAGCTTGCCGAGCGTCTGCTCGAGCGGTCGCCTTTTGGCTCGCAGGGGAAAGCGGCGTTCTTCAATGCCGGCACGGAGGCGGTTGAGAACGCGGTCAAGTTCGCGCGCGCGTACACGAAGCGACCGGCGGTGATCGCCTTCGAGGGCGCGTTCCACGGACGCACGCTGATGTCGCTGTCCCTGACCTCGAAGACGCACCCGTACAAGGCAGGTCTCGGTCCCTTTGCACCCGAGGTGTACCGCGTCCCGTTTGCGAACGACTACCGCGGCCCCGACGCCGGCGCGGCGCTCGCAGCGCTCGAACGGACGCTGATCACACACGTGGCGGCCGAGACCGTCGCAGCGATCGTGGTCGAGCCGGTGCAGGGCGAGGGCGGCTTCGTCGTAGCGCCGCCCGAGTTCATGGAAGGGGTTCGTCGTATCTGCGACGACAACGGGATCGTCATGGTCGTGGACGAGGTGCAGACCGGCTTCGGTCGCACCGGGAAGCTGTTCGCGATCGAGCACTACGACGTCGAGCCGGACCTGATCACGGTTGCGAAGTCGATCGCCGCCGGCCTGCCGCTCTCCGGGGTCCTTGGCCGCGTCGAGATCATGGACGCGCCCGGCCCTGGTGCAGTCGGCGGCACGTATGTCGGGAACCCCGTCGCCCAGGCGGCTGCCCTGGCCGTCCTCGACGTGTTCGACGAGGAGGAGGTGCTCGAGCGGGCGGCCGCGATCGGCGAGACCATGCGTGCGCGGATGACCGATTGGCAGGAGCGCTTCGACGAGATCGGCGACGTCCGGGGGCTCGGGGCGATGCTCGCGATCGAGCTGGTTCACGACCGGGACTCCAAGGATCCGGCGCCGGAGCTCGTTGCCGCCGTGTGCGGCCACGCCTTGCGGAACGGCCTGCTGCTGCTGGGCGCCGGTACGTATGCCAACGTCGTCCGGGTACTGGTGCCGCTGACGATCGCCGACGCGGAGCTGGAAGAGGCGCTGAGCGTGTGGGAGCAGGCGCTCGAGCGCGTCCTCGCCGCGTAGTTTCGCGACCGCAGCGAGAATCCCGACATGGTCGGCGAGCTGATCGCGGATCGGTACGAGCTCGAGGAGCTCGTCGGTACCGGCGGCATGTCGACCGTCTATCGCGCCCGCGATCGGCTGCTCGAACGCCAGGTCGCGATCAAGATCCTCCACGAGCACTACTCGCGGGACGAGAGCTACGTCGAGCGGTTCCGCCGTGAGGCACGCGCGGCGGCGAAGCTCTCGCACCCGAACATCGTCACCGTGATCGACCGCGGCGAGGCCGGTGGGCGCCAGTTCATCGTCTTCGAGTTCGTCGACGGCCAGAACCTGAAGCAGCTGATCGCCGGCAGGGGCCGTCTGCCAGTCCGTAACGCGCTCGAGCTCGGCATCGAGGTCGCCCGTGCGCTCTCCTTCGCCCACGCGCAAGGGCTCGTGCACCGGGACGTGAAGCCGCAGAACGTGCTTCTGGGCAACGGCGACGTGAAGGTGACCGACTTCGGGATCGCCCGCTCGCTCGATGTCAGCATCGGACTGACCCAGACCGGGACAGTGCTCGGAACGGGTGAGTACATCTCGCCCGAGCAGGCGACCGGCCGCCAGGTCGACGCGCGTACGGACGTCTACTCACTTGGGGTCGTCCTCTACGAGCTACTCGCAGGAGAGCCGCCGTATTCGGCAGACAGCTTCGTGGCCGTCGCGATGCGGCACGTGAACGATCCCGTGCCGAGCATCTCGCTCGCGCGGCCGGACGTTCCGCTCCGTATTGACGCGGCGCTGCAACGCGCCATGGCGAAGGACCCGGACGACCGTTTCCAGTCGATGTCCGACTTCGTCGTCGAGCTCGGCAACTGCCTCTCGGGCCTCGGCGACGAAGACGCCGAGCGGACGGTGATCTCGGCGCCTGCGGTCCGACCGCGGGCGCGTCCGGTGCGCCGCCGCCGGCGGCGGTTCTCGCCGATCATTGCGTTGATCGTGCTGATCGCCGCGCTCGGCGTCGGCGCGGGCGCGTACTACCTGGTCCGCGACTCGGGGTCGAACGGCGGAGGCGGAGACGGCGGCGGCGGCGGGACGCAGGTGCACCTGGTCGCGTCGAACGCGTACGACCCGCACGGCGACGGGCAAGAGCACGACGAGGAGGTCGCGAATGCGACCGACGGCGACGAGTCCACGTACTGGGAGACCGAGCGTTACGACAGCGTCGACTTCGGTGGACTCAAGGACGGGGTCGGAATCGTGGTCGACGCAGGCCGGCCGGTCAAGCTCGGCTCGCTGTCGATCGTCTCCGATACACCCGGCTACACCGCGCGGATCGAGGCGGGCGCGTCATCGAACGGCCCCTTCAACGCCGTCTCGCCGTCCCAGACGGTCGGGGGCCGGACGACGTTCTCGCTGTCCGTCGACGAGCCGCAGCGGTACTACCTCGTCTGGATCACGCGGCTCGCGTCGGGCTATGCACGTACGCATGTGAACGAAGTCACATCGGGTTAGACTCACTCCATGAGGCTCGGGAAGAACTCGAAGGCCGCGGCGATCTCTCGCGTGCCCCTCTTCTCGAAGTGCTCGAAGCGCCAGCTGCTCGAGATCGCCCAGCTCGCGGACGAGATCGACCTCCCGGCTGGGCGTACGCTGACAAAAGAGGGGGCGCACGGCCGCGAGTTCTTCGTGATTCTCGAAGGAAGCGCCGACGTGCGGCGCGACGGGCAGATGATCGCGTCGCTCTGCGGCGGCGACTTCTTCGGTGAGATCGCGCTCGTCACCGACGTGCCGCGAACGGCGACGGTGACCGCGACCACGCCTGTGCGCGTCCTCGTCCTTCCGACCCGGGAGTTCCGCCAGTTGCTCCGGACGTCCCCCGACATCCAGGGCAACGTTCTCCAGGCGGTCGCGGAGCGCGTGTCCGCGATGCTTTAACCGGGCGCTAGCTAGTACTGCAGACGACTGCGGCGGTCGTGGCGCTCGAGGGCGAGCTCGACGAGCCGGTCGAGGAGCTCGGGGTATTCGATTCCGGACGCCTCGAAGAGCTTCGCGTAGACGCTGGTGGCGGTGAAGCCGGGGATCGTGTTCAGCTCGTTGACCAGCACCT
The DNA here is from genome assembly GCA_046733845.1 of Actinomycetota bacterium. GTDB lineage: Bacteria > Actinomycetota > Thermoleophilia > Gaiellales > Gaiellaceae > DATBLE01. Next base: position 4,217 of record JBKPPY010000159.1, read on the forward strand.
CACCGTCGTCGCGGACGAAGCAGTCGACCCGAGCCATCCCCTCGCAGCCGGTGGCAACGAAGGCCGTGACGGCGAGCTCCTGGACCCGGGCGGTCTGCTCCGCCGTGATCCGGGCTGGGACGATCAAGTCCATCTCGCCCTCGTCGTACTTCGCGGAGTAGTCGTACCACTCGTTGTGCGTGACGTCGATCTCGCCGACGAGCGACGCGATCGGACGGCGGTTCCCGAGCACGCCGACCTCCACCTCGGTGCCGCGGACGAACTCCTCGACGAGGACTTTCTCGTCGTGGCGGAAGGCGAGCTCGACCGCGGCCCGGAGCTCCGTCTCGTCGTGGGCCTTCGTGATCCCGACTGACGAGCCAAGCCGCGCCGGCTTGACGAAGACCGGATATCCGAACGGGTTCTCAGCCGGGGCGCCGTCGAGGAGGGTGATGTTCCGCGTCACGGGGATTCGCTTGTCGCGCATCACGGCCTTGAAGAGGTCCTTGTCCATGCAGAGGGCCGACGCAGCGTGATCAGCGCCCACGTACGGCACGCCGGCCATCTCGAGCAGCCCCTGGAGCCGGCCGTCCTCGCCGAACGGCCCGTGCATGATCGGGAGGACGACCTCCACCTCGGCCAGCGTGGCCGCGACCTCGCCCGACGCGACCGGAACCGGCAGCTGTGGACGGTCCGTCACAGGGACTGTCCCTCCAGGCGCCGAAGGCGCCCTCGGCTTTGGGCCGCGCGTCGCCGGCTCTGCCGGCGATGTATCCAGCCCTGTGTCAAGGGCTTTCGGGACATGGCCGGAAGAGAGGGCCCAACTGCCGTCGCGTTCGATCTCGACCGTGACCACGTCGTACCGACCGGGATCGAGCGCGTCGATCACCGACCGTGCAGAGGCGATCGAGATCGGGTGTTCGGAGGAGCGCCCGCCCATGAGCACCGCGACGCGGCGGCGGCCGCTCACTGAACGGGAGGCGCGCCGGACTGGTCGCCGTTGCCTTGGTTGTCGCCGCCGTCCGTGGGAGTGGTGGTCGTCGTCGATTCGGTCGTAGTCGACGGCGGGGGAGCGACGTAGTGGCCGACGGTGATCGTGACGGTCGTCCCGGGGTTGACCAGCGTTCCGGCGTCCGGAGTCTGGGAGAGGACGATGCCGGACAGGGACGGATCCTGGACGTCGCTCTCCTCCACGGCGACCTTCAATCCGGAGTTGCGGAGCGTCGCGATCGCGTCGGCGCGCTGGTAGCTGGAGACGTCCGGGACGCTCAGTTGGGTCGGACCCTTCGAGACGTAGAGGGTGACCGTCGACCCCTTGGCGGCAAGACTGTTCGCCGCCGGATCCTCCTGGACGACGGTGCCCTTCGGGTCGTGCGAGTCGACGTCGCGGCGGGCGACCGCGAAACCAGCGCCTTGGAGCTCGGCTGCGGCCTGCTCGTAGGGCACGCCCACCACCGGCGGGACGGCGACCGGCTTCGGCCCCTCCGACACGTTGATGCGCACCTTCGTCCCCTTGTCGACCCGCGTGCCGGGTGCCGGGTCCTGGGCTGTCACCGTCCCGGTCTCCTTGTCCGAGTTGATGCGGGCGACCTTGGCGACGAGGCCTCGCTGGGTGATCTCGGCGACTGCGTCCGTGGCTTGGTCGCCGCGGACGTCGGGCACGTCGACCTTCGGTAAGCCGGTTGAGACGATGATCGTCACCGGATTGCCCTTGTCAGTACGCGTGCCCGCGCCCGGGTCTTGGGAGACGACCATCGTTGCGGGAACCTTGTCGTCAGGCCGCCGGACGATTTTTGGCGTCAACCCGGCCTCGCGGATGTTCCGGACGGCGAGCTCCTCCTTGATTCCCTCCACAAAGGGGACGGCGACCGGCTTGTTCGCGGCGAGCTGGTCCTGGATCTTCGTGTAGACGTACCAGCCGCCCGCGACCGCGACTGCGACCAGGACCAGCGCCAACAGCCACGGCCAGATCGACCGGCGCCGGACCGGTTCGTCGTACTCATAGAAGCCGGTCGGCGGCCCGTAGCGGGGTGGCGATGCCGAGCTTGGCCGGCGGACGACCTCGGTCGGTGCGGACGAGATCGTCGTCACCGCGCCCACGCCGCGCAGCACCTGGGTCGCTGCCTCCTCGGTCTCGGGCGCGACCGCCTGTCCGCGGGCGGCGCGCGCCAGGTCGGCGTCCATCGCCTCGGCGCTCGGATACCGGTCGGCCGGGTTCTTGGCGAGTGCGCGCAGCACGATCGAATCGAGCTCGTGCGGAACCTCTGCCCGCCGCTCCGAGGGCGGTTCCGGTGTGGTCGAAAGGTGCTTCATCGCGATCTCGAGCGGCGTGTCGCCGGTGAACGGGACCGCGCCGGTCAGCATCTCGTAGAGGACGACGCCCACCGAGTAGATGTCGGACGCCGGCCCGACTGGCGCTCCCTTCGCCTGCTCCGGCGAGAGGTATTGCGCGGTGCCGATGATCGACCCCGTCTCCGTCATCTGGCTCGTCCCCGCCCGAGCGATGCCGAAGTCCATCACCTTCAGGCGGCCGTCGGATGCGACCGAGACGTTGTGCGGCTTGATGTCACGGTGCACGACGCCGTGCCGGTGGGCGAACCCGAGCGCGGCGAGAATCTGGCGGGCGTAGTCGATCGCGACCGGGATCGGGGTTGGGCCACGCGCGACGAGGAGCTCCTTCAGCGTGCGCCCGTCGAGGTACTCCATTGCGATGTAGTAGGTGCCCTCGGCCTCGCCGCGGTCGTAGATCGAGACGATGTTCGGGTGGGAGAGCCCTGCCGCGTTCTTCGCCTCGCGGCGGAAGCGCTCGACGAACTGCTCGTCCTGCGCGTGGCGGTCGTCGAGCATCTTGATCGCGACCCGGCGCCCCAGCTCCTGGTCCTCGGCGAGGTAGACGTTCGCCATCCCGCCGGTGCCGAGCTTGCGGACGACTCGATAGCGTCCGTCGAAGACCTGATCGATGAGGGTGTCCGGCCCCGGCATCCTCGGCTACAGGTTAGGCGTGCCGCCGGAGCAAGGTTTCCATGACGGTCTTTGCGATGGGGGCGGCGGTGTGGCCGCCGACGCCGTGCTGGTTCTCGAGGAAGACGGCGATCGCGACCCTGGGCGCATCCGCGGGCGCAAAGGCGATGAACGAGGTTGTGTTCACGCCGGTGGCGCCCGTCTCGGCGGTGCCGGTCTTGCCCGCAACCGCGACGCCCGGGATCTGGGCTGCGGTGCCGGTGCCGCCCGTCACCACCGACTCCATCATCGTCGTGAGCTCGTCCGCGGTCTGCTTCGAGATCGGCCGGGAGTGCACCTTGGGCGTATGGCGGTAGACGGTCGAGCCGCCGGGAGCGGTGATCTTCTGCACGACGTACGGCTCCATGACGACCCCGTCGTTGGCGATTCCCGCCGTGACCATCGCCATCTGGAGCGGCGTCACCTGCATCCGTTCCTGGCCGAACGCGAGTCGGCCCGGGTCGACCTGGTTCGGGTCGTGCGGTCGGAACAGCCTCCCGCGGGAGTACAGACCGCTGGGCGACCGTTCGCTCGACGGCGTCTCGAGCGGCGGATCGTCGTAGAACCCGAACCGCTTCGCGTAGTCGAGGATCGTCAGCGGCCCGACTTTCTTGCCGATCTCGCAAAAGACGGCGTTGATCGAGTGCTGGAGGGCCGTGCTGAAGTCGACGCGCCCGAAGACCTCGGGGCCGCTCTGGTCGGCGAAGTTGGAGACCTTCTTCCCGTACTCGATGCAGTAGCCAGGGTCGTCGAAGCTCGACTGCGGTGTGTAGGTGCCAGTGTCCAGCGCCGCCGCCGCGGTGATCACCTTGAAGGTCGAGCCGGGCGTGTACAGACCGGCGGTCGCTCGGTTGATCAGCGGCGCGCCGGGCGAGCAGTTCACGTTCCGCGCGCGGCGGGCGATCTCGGCGAAGTGGCCCTCGACCAGGTTCGGGTTGTACGACGGTGAGGAGGCCATCACGAGCACTGCGCCCGTTCTCGGGTCGAGCGCGACCACTGCTCCGCAGTTCCCGTCCAGGGCATTCAGGGCCGCTTGTTGCGCCTTGGAGTCGATCGTCAGGACGAGGTTGTTGCCCGTGACGGTTGTGCCCTTGAGGGTGTCCAGCGTGCGCCGCAGCACGGTGTTCAGATGTGAGTTGGACGCGGTCAGGTAGTCGTCCAGGGACCGCTCGAGCCCCGCCCGCGAGCGGGACTGCGTCGAGTACCCGACGACCTGGGCGGCTAGCGGTCCGCCCGGATAGCGCCGGAAGTAGAAGGTCTGCCCGTCGACCTTCTGCGCCCGCCGTGCGGCGAGCAGCTTCCCGTCGGCGGAGTAGATCAGCCCGCGGCGGATCTTGAACTGGGCGACGCGCAAGATCGCGTTGTCCTGGCGGGCGGCGAGGCCCGGCGGTGCCCACGTCTGCCAGTAGGTGGTCGCGACAACGAGCGCGGCGAGCAGCGCGAGGGCGACGACGGACAGCCGGACGATCTGCCTGTTCACGATCCGCTCCTCATCGCAGCGCGTTCGCCCGGTTGGAGACCAGCATCAGTCCGGCGAGCAGGATGAAGTTCGCGAGGATGCTCGACCCGCCGTAGCTGATGAACGGCAAGGTGATCCCGGTCAGCGGGATCACCCGCAGCAGCCCGCCGACGATGATGAAGGTCTGCAGGGCGAAGGCGAACGTGAGCCCGGCGCCC
>JBKPPY010000160.1:0-12103 GCA_046733845.1 Actinomycetota bacterium
GCCCAGGCCACACCCTCACGCGCTCAGCTCCACCGTCTTCTGCTCGAAGTCAGCGACGAGCGTCGCGTCGCCGCGCCGGATCGTCAGCCTCGGGCCATCGACCTCCGTCCGCACCTCGCACGGCAGCGTACGACGCAGCGAGAGCAGCCTGCGGTAGTAGTCGCGGGTTCCGGGCGCCTCGACCCGCGAGAGTCGCGAACGGAGGAACGTCTCCTCCGCCTCCGGATCAGGGACCTCGTCGGCAAAGCCGCGGTAGGCGGCGAACTCGCGCTTCCGCCCCTCGCGCGCCGCCTGCGCGGCCGCCGGGTCGACGTGGTTGGTGAAGAAGCGGAACGGGTTGCGTTCGCCGTACTCCTCGCCCATGAACAAGAGCGGGATCGTGGCGGAGAAGAGGACGACGGACGAGGCGGCGTGCAGGAGATCCGGCGACAGTCGGTCGCCGAACGCCCGGTTGCCGACCTGGTCGTGGTTCTGCGCGAAGACGACGTGGCGTTCCGGCAGCCGCCGCTCCAGCTCGCGGACGACGTCCCCGATCGCCCCGAACGGAGCGTAGTGCCCCTCGCGCTCCCCCGTCAGGAGGGCGTGGAGCGCATGGTGCAGCCCGTCCGACCAGCGGGCGTCGTGGCCCCACTCCTCGAGTGCGCGGTCGTCCTCGTAGCCGGTCTCGGAGATCACCAGCGCCCGCGGAGTCGTCGCGTGGACGCGGTCGGCGAGCTCGGCGAGCACGTTCTGCCGCGACGTGTCCCGAACGGCGTGGACGGCGTCGAGGCGCAGGCCGTCGATCCCGTACTCGTCGACCCACAGCAGCGCGTTCTGGATCGCCCACTCACGCACGCCCGCGTGCGCAAAGTCGACGCCGTCGCCCCACAGGGTCGGGCGGCGAGAGTCGAGGTACGGCCCGAAGGCCGTCAGTGCCTCGGCGCCCGGGCCGACATGGTTGTAGACGACGTCGAGGATCACCCCGAGCCCCTCCCGGTGCGCGGCATCGACGAGCCGGCCGAGACCTTCAGGCCCGCCGTAGGCAGGGTGCGGCGCGGACGTGTAGACGCCGTCATAGCCCCAGCCGCGGTCGCCCGGGAACGTCGCGACGGGCATCAGCTCGATCGCCGTGACCCCGAGGTCGCGCAATGCGGCCAGGTGCGGAACGACCCCGTCGAAAGTGCCCTCGTCCGAGAACGTGCCGACGTGCAGCTCGTAGATCACGAGTGGGTCGAGATCGAGACCGAGACGCGCGGCCGCCGGGACCTCGACCACGCACGACGGGCCGAGCACGCCCTGGGGCTGGAAGCGGGAGCATGGATCGGGTAGTTCGGCCGATCCGTCGATCACGAAGCGGTATCGGTCGCCCGCGGCCGCTCGAAGCGTCGCCGCGAAGACACCCTCTCGCTCGGCCGCGAGCTGGTGAATCTCTGCCCCGAGCCGCACCGCCAGCGTGCGCGCGTTCGGCGCCCATACGCGAAACTCCACGGTCCGGTCCGGCTGCCGAGTCGCGCCGAGCCGGCCGATCGTGTTGCCTGTCCTGGACACGAACCGCTGTGCTACCCGTTCGCGTCGCGGGTCAAGCGCCGACGAACGGCAGCGGCTCGTGGCTCCGCCTCCCGAGCGAGACTCGGACGGCTGCCGCCCCGCTCACGGCGGCGAGCAGCGAAACTGCCGCGAAGAACAGCCAGGCGGCATCGTCTCCGTGCGCGTCGGCGAGCTGGAAGGCGATGAACGGCCCGAGTGCAAAGCCGATCGAGGCCGTGCTGCCGAACGCTCCCATATACGCCCCGCGAACGTCCGCCGGGGCGAGCGCCGCGACGATCGCCTGCGAGGTCGGGACCCACAGCATCTCGCCGGTGACGAAGATCACGATCACGAGGACGAACATCCCCGGCGACCCGCTCACGATCAGCAATAGGAACGAGCCGCCCATGAGCAGCATCGCCGTCACCAGCTTCGGGCCAGGGGCGAACCCCGCAGTGCCTCGCGTGACGCGCAGCTGAAAGAGCGTGACTAGTAGTGGGTTGAGGATGACGATCACACCCCAGACGGCGGGTGCGATCCCGTAAGTGTGGACGGCCGACACCGGCAGGACGGTCTCGATCGCGACGTAGACCAAGTACGCAAGCGCGCCGGAGAGCAGGAAGAGCAGGAAGGCGTGGTCCCGGCGGATGACCCCGAACGAGCCGCGGGTGGGCGGCGCTTCGGGCGAATACGCCCCGCGCGTCGGCAGGTAGCGGACCGCGATCGCGATCGCTACCACGGTGAGACCGGCGATCCCGAAGAAGAACAACGCCCAGTGCCGCCCGATCAGCAGCAGGCCTCCGATCGGCGGCCCGAGCGTGACCCCGAGGTTGGACGCCACGCGAACCGATGCATATGCGGCCTCGTGCCGTTCCGGGGGGACGAGGTCGGCGACCATCGCTTGGTCGGCGCCGCTGCCGATCGATCCCCCCACCGACGCCACCGACATCAACGCGAGGCCGAGGAGCACGCGGTCGCCCGCAAAGCCGTAGGCGACGAACGTCAGCGCCATCGTCACCCAGCCGACGAGGATCATCGGCTTGCGCCCGACGTGATCGGACAGGTGCCCGCCCGCGTAGCCGGTCACCATCCCCACGATCGCCGCCACGAGGAACGCCGCCCCGAGCGCACCTTTCGACGCGCCCAGCTCCTCGATCGCCCAGATGCCGACGAACGACCAGCCGGCGGCGAACGCGGTCGAACCGGCGACCGAGACCGCGAGTACCGGGCGCAGCGCACGGTCGACCTCGCTGCCCCAGACGAGGCGGAAGAGCCGGGCGAAAAGTCGCACCGTCTTCAGGCTATCGACGCGCCGCCCGCGCTCCCGCCCCCTGCTCGTCGAAGGCCACCTGGAGCTCGCGGCGCTGTGGTAGATACAGCAAGGTTGCTGTATCGGTTCCTGACGCTTCTCCTCGTGACAGCAGCCGCGGCAGTTCCGGCCGCCGCGGCTCCGTCGTCGGCGTCGGTCACCGCGGCGCGACCCGTCCTGAATCAGCCTTTCGACCTGCTGCCCCTCCCCGACGGCAAGTTCGTGGTCACCGACCTACCAGCGAACGCGGTCTACGAACTCGACCCGGTCCACAAGACCGGCCGGCTCCTCGCCCGCGTCAGCCAGGCACGTGAGCTCGAGCGGCTGAAGGACGGCCGGCTGCTCGTCACGTCACGCGCCCGCGTGCTCGCGCTGAATCGTCGAACCGGCAAGACGACCGTCTACGCAACGGCGAAGAACTACCTCCTCGGAATCGCCCTTGCCCCGGACGGCTGGCTGTACGGAAGCGAGAACGTCCCCGGCAGCGAGCAGACGACCCTCGTCCGAATCCGCGGCGGCACGCGCGAGGTGTTGGCGGAGCTGCACGGGGTCCACGGGATTCTCGTCACGCCCAACGGTCTGATCCTGGGCGAGGCGTACGCCGGTCGCGTCCTGCGCTTCGACCCTGCGACCCGGAAGATCGACGTGCTCGCAGCCGGGCTCGGCAACCCCGGCTTCGCACTTCCCGCGGCCGCCGGAGGCTACTTCGTCAGCGAGTTCTTCGGGAACCGGATTTCCCACGTCTGGCCGGACGGGCGGGTCACCAGGGTCGCAAAGGTTCTGCAGCCCGGCCCGATCGTCTTCGACGCAGCGCACCACATCGTCGGCGTCACCCTCGTGCCGGCGACGCTCTTCCGCATCATCGGAGGCAAGGCCCGGACGATCTATTCGTAGTCAGGCACGAGCCAGAGCACGCCGAGCGGCGGCAGTGTCAGCTCAGCCGAGTACGGCTGGTCGTGCCAGGTTCTCGGCCTGGCCTCGATCGGCTCTCGGTTGCCGACGCCGCTGCCTCCATAGCGCTCGTCGTCGGTGTTCACCAGCTCGCGCCAGACCCCGCCCTCTGGCAGGCCGACTCGGTACGAGGCACGAGGAACGGGAGAGAAGTTGCAGACGCAGACCACGACGCGCGTGCCTCCGGCCGCGAAGCGGGCGAAGGCGACGACGTTGGCTTCGGCGTCGTTCGCCTCCAGCCAGCGGAACCCCTCCGGCTCGAAGTCCACCTCCCACAATGCCGGTTCGTCGCGGTAGCGCCGATTGAGGTCGCGGACGAGCTCCTGGATGCCGGCGTGCTCAGGCCGTTCGAGCAGGTGCCAGTCGATCGAGCCGTCCGAGCGCCACTCGTGCTCCTGGCCCAGCTCGCCCCCCATGAACAGGAGCTTCTTGCCCGGGTGCGCCCACATGTAGCCGTACAGCGCGCGGAGGTTGGCGCGTTGCTGCCAGGGGTCGCCGGGCATCTTGGCAAGCAGCGAGCCCTTGCCGTGGACGACCTCGTCGTGCGAGAGCGGCAGCACGAAGTTCTCCGTGAACGCGTAGATCAGGCTGAACGTGAGCTGGTCGTGGTGGAAGCGGCGGTGGACGGGCTCGTGCGCGAAGTAGGCCAGCGTGTCGTGCATCCAGCCCATGTTCCACTTCAGCCCGAAGCCCAGCCCCCCGTGCTCGACCGGCCGGGAAACGCCCGGCCAGGCGGTCGACTCCTCCGCGGCCATCAGGACGCCGGGCTCGCGACCGTGCGCGACCGTGTTCAGCTCCTTCAGGAAGGCGATCGCCTCCAGGTCCTCGTTGCCGCCATGAACGTTCGGGACCCACTCGCCGTCCTTCCGGGAGTAATCCAGGTAGAGCATCGACGCGACGGCGTCGACGCGGAGCCCGTCGGCGTGGTACTCGCGCAGCCAGAAGAGGGCACTCGCGAGCAGGAAGTTGCGCACCTCGTTCCGGCCGAAGTTGAAGACGAGCGTGCCCCAATCCGGGTGCTCGCCACGCCGCGGATCCTCGTGTTCGTAGAGCGCCGTGCCGTCGAACCGTGCGAGCGCCCAGTCGTCCTTCGGGAAGTGCGCCGGCACCCAGTCGAGGATCACGCCGATACCGGCTGCGTGCATCCGGTCGACGAACGCGCGGAAGTCGTCCGGCCGGCCGAAGCGCGCCGTCGGCGCGAAGTGGCCGGTCACCTGATAGCCCCAGGAGGGTGCGTAGGGGTGCTCCATCACCGGCAGCAGCTCGACGTGCGTGAAGCCGAGGTCGGTGACGTACACGGCGAGCTCGTCGGCCAGCTCGACGTACGTCAGCGGCCGGTTGTCCTCGAGCGGGTTGAGCCGCCACGAGCCGAGGTGGACCTCGTAGACCGACAGCGGACGTGCGAGCGCGTCCGCCGAGCGCCGCCGCTCGACCCATTCGGCGTCATGCCACTCGTGGCTCGTCTCGAAGACGACGGATGCGTTGCGGGGCGGTACCTCGGTCTGGAGCGCCAAAGGGTCGGCCTTGAGTCGCAGCCCGCCGGCGCGAGTTCGGAGCTCGAACTTGTACCTCGCGCCCGCCGGAACGCCGGGCACGAACAACTCCCAGATCCCGGTTCCGCCGAGCGAGCGCATCGGATTCAGGCGACCGTCCCACGAGTTGAAGTCCCCGACGACGCTGGCCGAGGCCGCATTGGGCGCCCAGACCGAGAAGGCGACCCCGGTGACGCCGTCCGCCACTCGAGGATGCGCACCGAGACTCGCGTACAGCTCCTCGTGCCGCCCCTCGCCGGCGAGATGGACGTCCAGCTCGCCGAGGGTCGGCAGGAACGCGTAAGGGTCGCGAAGGACCCAGGAGTCTCCGGCCGGGTACCGCACCTCCAGCTCGTAGTCGAGCGGAAGCTCAGCGCCCTCGATCGTGCCCTCGAAGACGCCGTCGCCGACCGGCTCGAGCTCGCGAGCGGGGTAGTTCGCCGGGAGGACGCGGACCGACTCGGCGTCGGGACGGAATGCGCGGACGACGACGCCACCGTCGGCCGGATGGGCGCCCAGGTAGGCATGGGGGTCGGCGAGCTCGTAGGGGGGCGACTGCTGGCGCGAAGCCCGGATCACGTGGTGACCGGAGCCTCCTCGAGGATGCGCAGGATCCCGGCGACCGGGATCGGCACCCAGTCGGGACGCATGTTCAACTCGTATCGCAGCTCGTAGACCGCCTTCTCGAGCTCGAACACGGAGAGGAGCTTCTCGAACGCCTCCTGCCCGGGCGGGACGATGCTGGGGTCGACGGTCTCGAGGTAGCCGCCGAGGAACTCGCCCCGTGCGCGCTGCTCCCAGCCCGGCGGCGCCTCGGCTCCGCGCAGGAAATCGACCGCGGTCGCGGCGTACGCGAACGAGCGCAGCATCCCGGCGACGTCGTGCAGAGGCGAGCGCTTCCTCCTGCGCTGCGGCAGCGAACGGGCAGGCTCGCCCTCGAAGTCGAGAATCACCCAATCGTCGTTCGACCACAGCGTCTGGCCGAGGTGGAAGTCGCCGTGCGTTCGGATGATCCGGCCCGCAGCGCCGGTGTACGTGCGCTGGCGGAGCCGCTCGCGGACCTCCTCGCCACGGGCACGGATCGGCTCGACCGCCTCCAGATCGTGGGGTAGGTCGAGGAATGCGCGCTCGATCTCCTCATCGACCGTCGCGTTCAGCAATCCGAGCGCCTCGGGGCTCGGATCCTCCGGCGCGAAGTTGGGGTCGGACTGGTCGGAGGCGAGGATCGTGTGCATCGTTCCGGTCACCTCGCCCAGGCGCCGGAGGCGGTCGAGGAAGCGGTCGGGCGCGTCGGCGAGCTCGTCGAGCGCCAGCTCCCAGCCGTCGAGGCCGTCCGGGACGAACTCCTGGAGGATCCCGAGCGTCGACTCCGCCGGGCGGCCGTGGTACGCGTACCAGCCGTGCAGCGCCGGCATGTTCTCGAAGCCGCGCTCGCCCAGGAACCGAAGCACCTCCAGCTCTGGGTTGATCCCGGCCTCGAGCCGCCGGTAGACCTTGAGGATCAGCTCCTCGTCGAAGACGACGGAGGTGTTCGACTGCTCGCTCCCGATCACCCGGGTGGAGGCGAGCTCGGCCCCGAGCTCGGCAAAGCCCTCGAGCGACTGGAAGAAGATTGCTCCGTCGGCGCGCGTGCGTTGCTCCATGCCGGCTCGGATCCGCTGTACAAGCTCGCGGGAAACGGAGGGTTCGGAGACCCCGTCGAGCGTGTCGCCGGCGACGAGCTGATACGTGTCGTGGGTGCCCTCGGGGAAGCGCACTTCGACGAGCGCGATCACCGCGCCCGGAAGCTCGGCGCAGTCCACGACGGCTGCATGCGCGACCTCCCGGCCCTTCGAGCCGTACCAGCGCTGCGTCGCGACGTACTCGACGAGGATGTCCTCGGTCAGGTCCGACGCCCTCGTCACTCGTCTCTCCTGAGCAGGAACCAGAACCAGCCTCGCGGCGCGAGGGTGAGCAGGTACGGCAGCTCGCCGATCGCCGGGAACCGCGACCGGCCCAGCATCTCCTCCGGAATCCAGCCCTCGAACTCGCCGAGATCGAGCTCGACCGCCTGCGCCGACCGGGCGAGGTTGTGGACGCAGAGGACGACGTCGTCCTCGTACCGGCGAATGTGCGCGAAGATCCGCGAGTTCTCCGGCCGGAGCGGCTCGTAGGTGCCGATCCCGAACACCGGATGCTCCTTCCGGAGCGCGATGAAGCGGTGCAGCCACCGGAGCAGCGAGGTCGGCGTGCGGAGCTGCGCCTCGACGTTCACCGCGCCGAAGCCGTACACCGGATCCATCAACGGTGGCAGGTAGAGCTGGGCGAAATCCGCCCGCGAGAACCCGCCATTTCGGTCACCGGTCCACTGCATCGGGGTGCGGACGCCGTCGCGGTCGCCCAGGTAGACGTTGTCGCCCATACCGATCTCGTCTCCGTAGTAGAGCACCGGCGCACCGGGCAGGGAGAACAGGATCGCGTGCATCAGCTCGATCTCGTCCCGGCCGTTGTCGAGGAGCGGGGCGAGCCGACGGCGGATTCCGAGGTTGAGCTTCATCCGCGGATCCTTCGCGTACTCCGCGTACATGTAGTCCCGCTCCTCGTCCGTGACCATCTCGAGGGTCAGCTCGTCGTGATTCCGAAGGAACAGTCCCCACTGGGCGTTGTCGGGAATCGCCGGTGTCCGGTCGAGGATCTCGAGGATCGGCTTCGCCTCCTCCCGGCGCAGCGACATGAACATGCGGGGCATGACCGGGAAGTGGAACGCCATGTGGCACTCGTCGCCCCCGCCGAAATAGGCGACGACGTCCTCCGGCCACTGGTTCGCTTCGGCGAGCAGGACGCGGTCGGGGTAACGGGCGTCAACCTCCGCGCGAACCCGCTTCAGGTACTCGTGGGTCTCGCCCAGGTTCTCGCCGTTCGTCCCGTCGCGCTCGTAGAGATACGGGACCGCGTCGAGCCGGAATCCGTCGATGCCGAGGTCGAGCCAGAAGCGCAGGACGTTGAGCATCGCCTCCTGAACCTCGGGGTTGTCGAAGTTCAGGTCGGGCTGGTGCGAGAAGAACCGGTGCCAGTAGTACTGGCCGGCGACTGGATCCCACGTCCAGTTCGACGGTTCCGAGTCGATGAAGATGATCCGGACCTCGGGGTAGCGGTCGTCCACATCCGACCAGACGTACCAGTCGCGCTTCGGCGAGTCCGGACTGGAGCGGGACTCCTGGAACCACGGGTGGTCGCTGGACGTGTGGTTCATGACCAGGTCGGCGATCACGCGGATCCCGCGCTGATGCGCGGCCTCGACGAACATCCGGAAGTCCTCGACGCTGCCGTAGTCAGGATGGATCTGGAAGAAGTCGGCGATGTCGTAGCCGCCGTCGCGGAGCGGGCTGGCGTACATCGGCAGGAGCCAGATGCAGTCGATGCCGAGCCACTGGAGGTAGTCGAGCTTGTCGATCAAGCCCCGGAAGTCGCCGGCGCCGTCGTCGTTGCCGTCGAAGAATCCTCGGATGTGGATCTCGTAGAAGACGGCCCGCTTGAACCACCGCGGGTCGGATTCGAACCAGGCGCCCGGCTCTGACATCTCAGAAAATCCGGCGCTGCGCGCCGACGATTTTCGCGGTTGATTTCAGGTCGGTCATTTCGTCTCCACGCGAAGGATGTGCGATCGGCCCGGGCCCAGGCGGAGGTAGTTGCGGCCGGAGCGCCAGTGGAACTCCTCGCCGGCGATGAGCTCTGAGGCGGCGAAGGCCGGCGGCAGGCCGAGCGCGACAGGGACGACGGCGACGCCTTCCTGCGCCGAGCGTGGGTCGAGGTTCACGCACACGATCAGCACGTTTCCCTCTGCACGCCGTGCGTATGCGATCAGCTGGTCATTCTCTGTTTCCAGAAAGTCGAGGCCGCCGACCCATTGGAGCGCGGCATTCTCGCGCCGGATCGTGTTAAGCCGGACGATCAGGGGCAGCAGGGGGCCGTCGAGGGAGCGGCGCTTGACCTCGTACTTCTCCGAGTCGAGGTACTCCTCGCTGCCCTCGCGGACCGGCGTGCTCTCGAAGTGCTCGAAGCCGGAGTAGATGCCGTAGCTCGGCGACAGCGTTGCGGCCAGGACGAGCCGCGCCTGGTAGGCCGGCGGGCCGCCGCGCTGGAGGTACTCGTGGAGAATGTCCGGTGTATTCGCGAAGAAGTTCGGGCGGAAGAACTGCGGCAGCTCGGACCTGGTCAGCTCCGTCATGTACTCGACCAGCTCGACCTTCGTGTTCTTCCAGGTGAAGTAGGTGTACGACTGGTTGAACCCCGCCTTCGCCAGCGCCGCCATCATCGCCGGTCGCGTAAACGCCTCCGCGAGGAAGACAACGTCGGGGTCGACCGCCTGCGCCTCCTGGATCAACCACTCCCAGAACCCGAGCGGCTTCGTGTGCGGGTTGTCGACCCGGAAGACCTGGACGCCGTGGCGAACCCAGTGCAGGACGACGTCACGCAGTGCCGTCCAAAGCGCCTCCCACTCGGGAGAGTCGAAGTTGACGTTGTAGATGTCCTGGTAGCGCTTCGGCGGGTTCTCCGCGTACTTGAGCGTGCCGTCGGGGCGGCGGTGGAACCACTCCGGATGCTCTTTCAGCCACGGGTGATCGGGCGAGCACTGGATCGCGAAGTCAAGAGCGATCTCGACGCCATGCCGGCGGCCGGCGGCGACGAGACGGTCGAAGTCCTCGATCGTCCCGAGCGATGGATCGACGGCCGTATGGCCGCCCTCGTCGCTCCCGATTGCCCACGGGCTACCCGGGTCGCCCGGCCCGGCGGTGAGCGCGTTGTTGCGGCCCTTGCGATTCGTCCTGCCGATCGGATGGATCGGCGGCAGGTAGACGACGTCGAAGCCGGCGTGCGCCAGCTCCGGCAGCACCTGCTCGACTCCGGCGAAGCCTCCCCAGGACCGCGGGAACAGCTCGTACCACGCGCCGAAGCGCGCCTGCTCCCGGTCGACGAGGACGCCGAGCTGGCGTACCAGCCCCGTCACCTCCGACCGGTCCGTCTCGGTGGACGCGAGGGCGGTCTCGACGTCGAGCCCGCGAACGCCGAAGAGCAAGGCGCCCTCCTCCAGCTCGCTGGTGAGATCCGTCTGTCCCGCCTCGACCTTCCGGCGCAACTCTTCGCGGAACGACTCGAAGCGGTCGACCCAGGTCTGGATCGTGAACGTCCAGCGGCCGGGCCGGTCGGCGGCGAACGAGCCGGTCCAGCGATCGTTGCCGACCGGGGCGAGCGGCGTCTCCTGCCAGGAGGCGGCGCCGGGCGGCCGGTAGAGGACCGCGGCGCCGAGCGCCTCGTGGCCGTCGCGGAAGATCGTCGCCCAGACCTCGACGGCCTCGCCCACCGAGCGTTTGACCGGATACCGGCCCCCGTCGATCTGCGGCCACACGTTCTCGATCTGGATCCGTGGTGGTCTGGTCTGCGGCAAAGGCATCGCGATACGGTCAGATTTCAACGAGTCGGACGAAACGCAAACCGTATGCAGATCGAGCGATCGAGCGGCGTCTTGCTGCACCTCTCCTCTTTGCCGGGCGGCCGTCTCGGCGCCGAGGCGTATCGCTTCGTCGACTGGCTCGCCGACGCTGGCCAGTCGTGGTGGGCTCTCCTCCCGCTCGCGCCTCCCGACTCGACGGGCTCGCCGTACGCCTCTCCGTCGGCGTTTGCCGCCCATAGCGGCTTCCTGGAGCGGCCGAGAGCGCCGGTCACGACCGACGAGCTGGAAGCGTTCGTCGCGCGTCAGCCCTACTGGATCGGCGATTGGGCGGCCTTTGCCGGCCGGGGCGCGATCGCCGACCAGGTCCGCTTCGACCGTGAGTGGGGCTCACTCCGGCGGTACGCGGCCGACCGCGGGGTACGGCTCTTCGGCGACGTCCCGATCTACGTCGCGCAGGGAGGGGCGGATGTCGCCTCGCACCCGGAGCTGTTCCAGCGAGGGTTCGTGGCAGCGGCGCCGCCCGACGCGCTGAGCGCCTTCGGCCAGCGCTGGGGGAATCCGCTCTACGACTGGCACGCGATGCGCGCACAGGGCTATCGCTGGTGGATCGAGCGCTTCCGGCGGACGTTCGACCTCTTCGACGTCGTCCGCATCGACCACTTCCGTGGGTTCGTCGCCTACTGGGCGGTGCCTGAGCGCAACAAGACGGCAAGGCACGGACGGTTCCGCCCCGGCCCGCGCGCGGAGGTGTTCCGCGCAGCCGAGCGGGAGCTCGGGCCGATGCCCATCGTCGCCGAGGACCTCGGGGTGATCACCCCGCCCGTGGAGCGGTTACGCGACGAGCTCGGCATCCCCGGCATGGTCGTAATGCAGTTCGGCTTCGACGGCCCGCGGAGCAACCCGCACCGGATCGAGAACCACACGGAGCGAAGCGTCGTGTACGTCGGGACCCACGACATGGACACTGCGGTCGGCTGGTGGCGCACCCTCCCTCGACGTATCCGCCAGGCCTCCGGGCTTGCAGGCATCGAGCCGCACTGGGAGCTGATCCAGGTGGCGTTCGCGTCGCGCGCCGAGCTCGCGATCGTGCAGGCGCAGGACGTCATCGGCCTCGGCAGCGAAGCACGGATGAACCTGCCGGGAACGGCCAAGGACAACTGGTCGTGGCGGCTCCGTCGCGGGCAGCCGACGAAGGACCTGGCCGCGCGGCTGCGGGACGCGACGGCCGCCTCCGGCCGACTGCGACAGCGTTAAACCGCTTCACCGGCAAAACACCGGACGCTCACCGAACCGGTGCGAGGACGGCGGCTAGCCTGGCCGAAGACGACGAGCGATGAGCGGACGCCCTCTCCTCTGCGAGCTTCACGCTCACTC
>JBKPPY010000161.1:0-5815 GCA_046733845.1 Actinomycetota bacterium
TCTCACGCCTGAGGAGCGTGCCGAGCGCGGGAGCTACGTCGGCTGCATCGCGGGTGCACTCTCGAAGACCGAATACCTCGAGGGTCTCGCCGAGGCAGGCTTCGAGGACGTGTCGATCGAGTTCACGCACGAGGCCGCCGACGGGATGCACGGTGCGATCGTGAAGGGGCTGAAGCCGGAGGATTCTGCGCGGCGGGAGCCGGCCAAGAGCCTCCCGGTGCCGGTTACGAGCGGCGGGTGCTGTTAGCGCCCTCGCCGCGGACGAACTGGTAGGCCAGGGCCCCGATCGCGGCTCCGAGCGGCGGCGCGACGAGGTAGATCCACAGCGACGTCAGGTCGCCGGAGATGATCGCAGGCCCGGCCGACCGCATCGGGTTCATCGACGCGCCCGAGATCGGGCCGCCGAACATCGCGTCGAGTCCGATCGTCCCTCCGATCGCGATCGCCGCCGCCTCGCCGACCGCCCGCGTGTCGGTCGCGACGGCCATGATCACGAACATCAGGAACGCGGTCATGACGGCCTCCCAGAGAAACGACTGGGCGTCGGAGCCGGACGGCAGTGTCGCGCCCACATGGGCGATGTCGCCCAGCGAGCCGCGCAGGATCGCCGCGGCGACGATCGCACCAGTGAGCTGAGCGGCCCAGTAGCCGCCGGCCCGTCGCCAGGGAAAGTGTCTCGTCAGCGCGAAGGCAAGGGTGACGGCGCCGTTGAAGTGTGCGCCCGACACATGCCCGACCGCGTAGATCATCGCCATGATCACGAGCCCGAAGGTGATCGCGACGCCGACGTGCCCGAGCTGGTGCGTCTTGGCATCGACCATTACCGCCCCGGCGCCGGCGAAGACGAGCGTGAACGTGCCGATCGCCTCGGCGGCCAGGCTTCGGAGCAGAGATATGGCTCTCATCGACGGCGATCGATAGCCGATGATCGCAAAGTCATCGATCTCTGTCAATATGATCGCCATGCAGCCGATCGCGACCATCGCCGCGTCTTGTCCGCCGCTCCTTCAGGGTCCGCTCGGCGCGGCCGAAGCCCACCGGCTCGCCGAGTCGATGAAGGCGCTCGCGGATCCGGCACGGCTGCGGCTCCTCAGCCTGATCCAGGCCCAGCCCGGAGCAGAGGCCTGCGTTTGCCACCTCACCGAGCCGCTCGGACTCAGCCAGCCGACCGTCAGCCACCACCTGAAGGTGCTGCTCCAGGCCGGGCTCGTCGAGCGCGAGCAGCGGGGCAGCTGGGCCTATTACCGCGTCATCCCGGAGCCGCTCGCGGCGCTCCGCGAGATTCTCGCGTGAACGTCCTGTTCGTCTGCGTCGGGAACAGCGGGCGCAGCGTGATGGCCGAGCGGCTGTTCCGCCGCGCGGCGGCGGGCCGGCACGAGGCTCGATCCGCGGGGTCGGATCCTCACCGCGAGACGGCGGAGCCCGCGGTCGTCGAGGCGCTGGCAGAGGTCGGGATCCCTGCCGCCGACCACCGCGCGCACAAGCTGGACCAGGCGGACGTCGACTGGGCGGACGTGGTGATCGCCGCCTGCGACGGCGCCTGCCCGGTCGTGGTCGGGAAGCGGTACGAGAACTGGGGCTTGCCCGATCCGAACGGCCTGTCGCTCGAAGCCGTTCGGCCGATCCGCGACGACATCGCCCGCCGTGTCGAGGCGCTCGTCGCCGATCTGGACGACGGCCGAGCCTAGAAGGGCCAGGCTTCAGTCTGGCCCTTGCCTTTCGTTGGCGTCGACGGAAGGCCTGGGGACAGGCTGAAGCCCGCCCCTTCTACTTCCGCGCAGCAGCCAACAATTTCCCGCGGTCGACGCCCCGAATCGAAGCGTCGAGGAGCTCGACCGGATGGAGCGCCGGCAGCGGACGGCCCGCCCGCCGAAGGTACCTCGAGACCTGCACCAGGCAGCCGGGATTCGCGGCGGCGTAGACGTCCGCGCCGGTGGCGGCGACGTTCGCGGCTTTGCGCTCGCCCAGCTCGCGAGCGGCTTCGGGCTGGGTGAGGTTGTAGATCCCGGCGCTGCCGCAGCAGATAGCCTGCTCGTCCGGCTCCGCGAGCTCGATTCCGGGAATCGAGCCCAGCACCTCCCGAGGAGCGTCGCGGATCCCCTGCGCGTGGCCGAGGTGGCATGCGTCCTGGTACGCCACACGCACGGGAAGCTCGTGCCGCTCCGCCGACGGGTCGAGCTCGGCCAACAGCTCGTTCACGTCGACCACCCGGACCGGCAGCTCCGACTCCTTCAAGTGCGAGCCGCAGCCGGCGGCGTTGACCACGATCGCGTCGAGGTCGCGGAAGTGCTCGGCCAGGCGGGCGGCCCGCCCGCGCCCCTCCTCGTACCGCCCAGCATGGAGGTGGAGCGCACCGCAGCACTGCTGTGCGCGCGGCGCAAGCACCTCGCAGCCCTCGGCCGCGAGCACACGTGCAGTCGCCGCGTTGACGTCGCCGAAGACGACCCGTTGCACGCAGCCGAGCAGCAGCCCGACGCGCAGCCGCCTGACGCCGACGGCCGGTGTCACCTCCGGAGGCAGCACTGCCGACCGCCACGGCGGCCTGAGGGCGGCGAAGGGCGCGAGCGGACCCGGCAGCCGGGGCGGCGTGAGCGCGAGCGCCACCCGTAACCGGCGTGGGTGCGGCACGGTCGCGAAGATCAGCGCCCGTCTGAACGTGTCGTCGTCCTCGCGGTGGTACCGCTCCTCGACATACGCGCGGGTCTGCTCGATCAGCCGGTCGTAGCGGACCCCGGACGGGCACGACGTCACGCACGCCATGCACCCGAGGCAGCGGTCGAAGTGCTGCACGGTCGTCGGCGAGAGCTCGACCGTCCCGTCGACGAGGCCGCTCATCAGCAGGATCCGGCCGCGCGGCGAGTCCATCTCCTCCTGCCAGAGCGGCCCGTACGTCGGACAGGTGGGCAGGCAGAAGCCGCAGTGGACGCAGTCGTCGATCAGCTCGCGGTCGATCACGCGAGCAACCCAGCCGGGTCGAACTCCGCCCGCACTCGTTCGGTCAGCGCGATCTCCCCGGGATCGCGTGGATCCGCGACCGGCTCGGGGACGTACGCAACACCGGCAGACACCCGCACGACCGCCTCCTGCAGCTCCGCCAGCCGCTCCGCCAGCTCGCCGGGCGGGAACACGAGGCGTCCCCGGGACGACGCCTGCCGTGCGCCGACCTCGTCCCAGACCGAGCCGTCGTCCTCGGCGCCGCCGACCAGGCTCTGGGCGAGCTCGAATTGCCCGTCCACCCCGCGCCGGCCGCCCTCGAACAGCAACGCCAGCCGGCCGGGCCAGAGCAGATCGACTGCCGACGCCGCCAGCGGTGCCCGCAGGATCGCCCGCGTCCTCTCCCCCGCGCCCTCGGCCGAGGACACGGGTACAACGAGCGTCCGCGCCGCCTCCGGCCGCGGGTGCAGGCGCAGCCCGACACGTGCGATCAGCCCCAGGCGCCCCTCGGATCCGCAGAAGAGCTTGCCGAGGTCGTATCCAGCGACGTTCTTGACCACCTTGCCGCCCGAGCTGGCGATCGTCCCGTCGGCGAGCACCACCGTCACGCCGATCACGAGGTCGCGGGCCGTCCCGTAGCGGTGGCGGCGAGGGCCGGACAGATTCGCGGCGATGCAGGCGCCGATCGTCGGATTGTCGGGTGGATCGAGCGCCAGCATCTGCCCATGCGCCTCGAGCTGCTCGTTGAGGTCCCGCACGCGGACTCCGGCCTCCACGATCGCGGTCAGGTCGCCGGCCTCGTGCTCGAGCACCCGGTCGAGCCGCCCAGTCGAGACGACGACGTCGCCACCCTCCCGCTCGATCGACACGCGCTCCCCGCGCTCGGCTGCGCCGGTCAGCACCGCGGCCGCCTCGTGGACGCTCTCGACCTCAGAAACGGTCGGCAAGCCCCGCCTGCTCGAGTGGGTGGACGCGGTACGGACCCGGCACTTCGCCGCACAGGCGCGGGGTGGGGAACACCTTGCCCGGGTTACAGAGGCCGGCGGGATCGAAGGCGCGTCGCACGCGCTGCATTGCCTCCAGGTCGTCCGCGCCGAAGAGGAGCGGCATCGAGCACGCCTTGTCGACGCCGATCCCGTGCTCCCCGGTCAAGGATCCGCCGGCGTCGATGCACGCCTCCAGGATCGCCTCCGCGAGCGCTCGGGCCCGCTCCGGCTCGCCCTCGGCGCGGGCGTCGTAGAGCACGAGTGGATGCAGGTTCCCGTCCCCGGCGTGGAAGACGTTGCCGACGCGGAGACCGAACTCCGCCTCGAGCTCGGCGATCCGCCGGAGCACCTCGGGCAGCTTGGTTCGCGGGACGACGCCGTCCTGGACGTAGTAGTCGCTTGAGACCCGGCCCATCGCCGCGAATGCGGGCTTGCGGCCCTTCCAGAGCAGCGCGCGCTCGTGGTCGCTCGCCGCCGTGCGGATCTCCCACGCGCCGCAGCCCCGGCAGATCCCCTCGACCGCGGCGAGATCGTCCGCCACCTGGGGCGCCGGCCCGTCGAGCTCGACGAGGAGCAGCGCGTCGGCGTCCGGGTAGCCGGGATGCACCGCAGCCTCGGCCGCCTCGATCGTCAGCCGGTCCATGATCTCCATCGCCGACGCGAGGATCCCGGCCGAGACGACGCCGGACACCGCAGCCCCCGCGGCGTCGGTCGAGTCGAAAGCGGCGAGCACGGTGCGCACCGCCTCGGGCCGGCGCAGCAGCCGGAGCGTGATCTCGGTCGCGATCCCAAGAGTGCCTTCGGAGCCGACGAACGTACCGACCAGGTCGGGTCCGGGCGTGTCCGCCGAGAGCCGCACGGCTTCCCCGTCCGGCAGGACGACGAGCAGCCCCGTCACGTGGTTGACGGTGAAGCCGTACTTGAGGCAATGCGCGCCGCCGGAGTTCTCGGCGACGTTGCCGCCGATCGTGCACACCTGCTGGCTCGAGGGGTCGGGCGCGTAGTACCAGCCTTCAGCGACGACCGCCTCCGTCACCTGGAGGTTCGTCACACCCGGCTGCACGACGATCCGCGCGCCCGCGAGGTCGACGTCGAGAACGCGATTCATCCGCGTCAACGAGACGACCACGCCGTCCGCGACCGGGAGCGCGCCGCCGGAGAGGCCGGTCCCGGCCCCGCGCGCCACGAACGGCACGCCCGCCGCCCCGCATGCCCGGACGACCGCCTGCACCTGCTCGGTCGTTTCCGGGAGGACGACCAGGGAAGGCACGACACGGTGTCCGGTAAGACCGTCGCACTCATAGGTCCGCAGCTGCTCCGGCCGGTCGATCACGGCATCCGCCGGAAGCAACGCGGCGACCCGCGCGACGAAATCAGGCCCCACAGCCATCGAGGAGACTCTATGCCGCGAGGGACTGTCCCGAACTGCGGGACAGTCCCTAGGATGCCGCCATGAGCGGCGTGGAGGTCCGTGCTCCGGTTCCGCCCGGCTGCGAGGAGATTCTCGGCTACGAGGCCCTCGACTTCGTCGCCGACCTCCAGCGCACGTTCGGCGGCCGGCGCGAGGAGCTGCTGGCGGCACGGGCGGACCGACAGGGGCGGCTCCTCGCCGGCGAGCTGCCCGACTTCCTCGAGGAGACGCGATCAGTTCGCGAGGACGACTCGTGGCAGGTCGCCGAGGCGCCGCCCGACCTCCAGGATCGGCGAGTCGAGATCACGGGGCCGACCGATCGGAAGATGGTGATCAACGCGCTGAACTCGGGCGCACGCGTGTTCATGGCCGACTTCGAGGACGCCAACTCGCCGACCTGGCCGAACCTGGTCGAGGGCCAGCAGAACCTGATCGACGCCAACGAGCGAACGATCGCCCTCGATACCGGAGAGAAGAGCTACCG
>JBKPPY010000162.1:0-23854 GCA_046733845.1 Actinomycetota bacterium
GCGCGGCCGAAAGTCGTGTGCCGGCAGAAGGCGAAGCGAGTGAAGCGAGCGAGTGAAGGAGAGGGCCCGTGGGAGAACCATGGGTTCTCGTACGTTGAATACCCTGTCGCTTCCATGGGGGAAGCGCAGAAGGTGCCGTACGACGAGCTGATCAGGAACGCCCGGGACGCGTTCGACGGGGGCGTCGACTTCACGGTCGCGGTCGAGGAGGAGTTCGCGCTCCTCGACCCCGAGACGCTGTCGCTGGTCAACCGCTTCGAGGAGGTGAAGGCGGCGGCTGCCGGCTCGGCCGTCGACGAGCACCTCGTCGGCGAGCTCATTGCCAGCGAGGTCGAAGTCCGGACCGGCCGCTGCGACAGCTTTGCCGAGACGTCCGAGCGCATGGGCGAGCGCCGTGAGCAGCTGTCCGCGCTGGTGTCCGGCCTCGGGATCGCGCTCGGCGCGATCGGCACGCATCCCTGGAGCCGCTGGCAGGACCAGCGGATCATCGACACGCCGCACTACCGTCGGAACGACGAGCTCCTCCGCTACGTCGTCTGGCGGAACAACACCTTCGGCCTTCACGTCCATGTCGGGATCCGGGGAGCCGATCGGGCAATCGCGGTCCAGGACGGGCTGCGCCCGTTCCTTCCGCATCTGCTGGCGCTGTCCGCGAGCTCGCCGATCGTCGAGGGCGTGAACAGCGGACTCCACTCCGCGCGCACGGAGATCTTCACGCGGATGTTCCCGCGGTGCGGCGTTCCTGACGCCTACGGGACGTGGGTGGAGTTCGAGGCGTACGTGCGGACGCTCTACGAGACGGGATCGATCGACGAGCACACTCAGCTCTGGTGGAGCGTCAGGCCACACCTGGCCTATCCGACGGTCGAGATCAGGATCTGCGACGCCCAGCCCGAGCTGGCGGAGGCGCGGACGCTGGCGGCGTTCTCCTACGCGCTGACCGCCCGAGTTGCCCGGGCGATCGACGAGGGAGAGCAGTTGCCACAACCGCCGCCGCGGATGATCGAGGAGAACCTCTGGCGTGCGATCCGCTACGGGCTTTCCGGAAGCCTCCTCGATCCCAAGACCAACGAGGTCCGGCCTGCACGCGCCGAGCTCGAGCGCATCGCAGAATGGATCGCGCCCGTCGCCGATGAGCTTGGCATTCAGCTGACGGTGCCGTCCGCAAATGCGGCCGAGCGCCAGGTCGCGCGGCTCGAGGAAGGCTGGTCGTTCGAGGAGATCTACGTCGAGCAGGTCCGCGCGGCGGAGGTAGTCAGTGGCTGACGAGACCGAGGCCCAGCAGCCGGAACCGTCCCAGGAGGAGCTGCTCGCGCAGCTCGAGGAGGAGTTCGCGAAGCTGAAGGTCGCCGACGTGCTCGTCCAAACCGTCTTCACGATCTCGTCGCTCGGATATCGCAGCCTCGGCGAGGAGCACCGTGACCTCGCCCAGGCGAAGCTCGCAATCGAGGCGCTGCGCGCGCTCGTTCCGGTGATGAAGGAAGCACTGCCCGCCGACGTCACCCGGGACTTCGACCAGCTGGTCGCGAACATGCAGCTCGCCTATGCGAAGGCCTCCCAGGAACGAGCCGGCTAGGGCCGAATCGATAGCGTGTGAACGGAGAAACCGTGTCTACGCGGACGGATGTAGAAGTGATCCGCGTTCGCGCCCACGAGCTCTCCGAGCGGCTGGACGCCGGTACCGCGGACGAGAACTGGCTCCGCGCCGAGCGCGAGCTCACCGCTGCCCACGACTACGACTCGATCGACTTCGATCTCGAGCGGCTGGGCATCATCCTCTCCCGCCTCCCAGTAGAAGCCGGGGTGACGTGGCGGCTGCGGCTGCCCCGAGGCGAAGTGGTCGAGGCATGGGAGCCGGGCAACGAGGGACTCGTGCCGCCGCCCGAGATCGCGCGGCTCATCGAGGGGGTCCTGGGCGGACGATCGCTGCTTCCCATGCCGCCGCTCAGCCCGGACGGGGGCGCGATTCAGCTGCGGGCGATGATCGAGGCCCAGCGCCGGGCGCTGCTCGAGCACGATCCCGGCACGCGTCTCGGGGACGACCCCGAAAATCTGCACCAACACCGCGTTGCCGCCAGACGGACACGCGCGTTCCTGCGGGCATCCCGCGGCTACGTCGATCCGGAATGGGCGCGCGCGCTCGCCGATCCCCTGCAGGAGCTCGGGCGGGTGACGGGACCGGTGCGCGACCTCGACGTTCTCGCCGAGCACGTGCGCAGCGAGCTCGAGACCCTCGATCCTGCGGAGCGCTCGGGCGCAGACCTGCTGAGGGCGCGGCTGGACGCCGAGCGCTCCTCGGCCAGACGGCAGCTGCTCGATGCTCTCGACAGCGACTCCTACCGCGCGCTGCTCGGCCGGCTGCGGATACGGCCGCGGCTGGCGCCCGACGTCTCGTCGGTGCCGCTCGACCGGATCGCGCGCAAGGCGTTCCGCCGCCTCGTGCGCGCCGTCGAAAAACTCGACCCGGCGCCCGACGATGCCGCGGTTCACCGGCTGCGCATCAAGCTCAAGCGCGCGCGCTACGCCGCCGAGCTCTCCGGAGCCGACGGCGGACGGGCGGAGCGGTTCTTGTCCCGCGCAAAAGCGCTCCAGGACTTGCTCGGCGAGCACCAGGACGCAGTCGTCGCGGAACGGCGGCTACGCGAGCTCGCCCTGGCGGGGGTGTCGGCGTCCGAGGCGTTCGTCGCAGGGCGGCTGGCCGAGCGTCAGCGGGTGCGTCGCGAGCGCGTGGCGAAGCGGTTGCCGAAAGCCTGGAAGCGCCTGCGCTCGAGCAGCCCGCACTGAGACGGGGATGGACGCCGAGATCGGGGTGTTCGGCGGCAGCGGGTTCTACTCGCTGTTCGACTCCGTCGAGGAACGGCAGGTCGAGACACCGTACGGAGCCCCGTCTGCACCCGTCGCGATCGGCGAGATCCACGGGAAGACGGCCGCGTTCATCCCGAGACACGGCAAGGGGCACGAGCTGCCGCCCCACCGGATCCCGTATCGCGCGAACGTTTGGGCGATGCGCGAGCTCGGCGTGCGGCGGATGGTCGGGCCATGTGCATCGGGCTCGCTGCGCGCAGATCTCGCCCTCGGCGAGTTCGTCGTCTGCGACCAGTATGTCGACCAAACCAACGGTCGTGCCGACACATTCTACGACGGTCCGCAGACCACTCACGTCTCGGCCGCCGACCCCTACTGCGCCGACCTCCGGCGCCTGTTGCTCGACACTGCCGCCGAGCTCGGGATCGCGGCCCGCGACGGCGGGACGGTGGTCGTCGTCCAGGGGCCGCGGTTCTCGACGCGGGCCGAGTCACGTTGGTACCGGGACCTCGGCGGCGACGTGATCAACATGACCGCGTATCCGGAGTGCCACCTCGCCCGCGAGCTCGAGCTCTGTTACGCGACGATTGCGATGGTTACCGACTACGACGTCGGGGTGGAGGGGCACGATCCGGTCAGCGCCGCGGACGTCCTGCGCGTTTTCGGCGAGAACAACGAGCGTCTCCGCGAGCTGCTCTTCGCCGTGATCCCGCGAATCGGGCCCCAGCCGGACGACGCGTGTGCACGAGCACTGGACGGTGCTGGACTATGATCGGATAGTCTCTCGCGCTTGTGAGACAGGATTTGGCGCGCCGAAGCCGTTCGGCGCCGACCTTGTGACTGGAAAGGGACCGTAGTGGACTTCTTCAAGGACCATGCCGTGCTGTTCGCGCTCGTCTGTTCGGGCGTCGCGATCGTATACGGCGTCTATCTCGTGTACTGGCTGCTCTCGCGGCCCGCGGGCAGCGAGCGCATGCAGGAGATCGCGCGCGCCGTCCAGGAAGGCGCCGCCGCGTACCTGCGCAAGCAGTACACGACGATCGCGGTCGTCGCGATCGTGCCCTTCCTCCTGCTCGGCTTCTACCACAAGCTCGGCTGGGGTACCGCCGTCGGGTTCCTGATCGGCGCGGCGCTGTCCGCCGCGGCCGGCTTCATCGGGATGAACGTCGCCGTCCGGTCGAACGTGCGTACGGCCGAGGCGGCCAAGGACGGCCTCAAGCCCGCTCTGAACGTCGCGTTCCGCGCCGGCTCGGTCACGGGCCTGCTCGTCGTCGGTCTAGGCCTGTTCGGCGTCGCCGGCTACTACGGGATCCTCACCGACTGGCTCAATCACTCGCCGCAGTCGGCGATCGACGACTTGGTCGGGCTGGCGTTCGGCGGCTCGCTGATCTCCGTCTTCGCCCGGCTCGGCGGCGGCATCTTCACGAAGGCCGCCGACGTCGGCGCCGACCTGGTCGGCAAGATCGAGGCCGGCATCCCCGAGGACGATCCTCGCAACCCCGCCGTGATCGCGGACAACGTCGGCGACAACGTCGGCGACTGCGCCGGCATGGCCGCCGACCTGTTCGAGACCTATGCGGTCACCGCGGTCGCCGTGATGCTGCTCGGCACAGCGTTCCCGACCGGCCAGCTCTGGCTCTACCCGCTCGCGCTCGGTGGCATATCGATCCTCGCCTCCGTGATCGGCACGTTCTTCGCCCGCGCGGGCCAGGGACCGAACGCGATCATCAACGCCCTCTACAAGGCGGTGATCGTCGCGACGGTCCTCTCCGCCCTCGGGTTCATCCCGGTGACAATGGCCTTCGACGGCGGCAAGTTCAGCTTCTGGCAGCTGTACGGCTCAGCGCTGATCGGCCTCGGGGTGACGTTCGCGCTGGTCGCGATCACGGAGTACTACACCGGCACCCGCTGGAACCCGGTCAAGTCGATCGCCGAGGCGTCGCAGACCGGCCACGCCACGAACATCATCGCCGGCCTCGCGGTCGGCATGCGGGCGACCGCCGCTCCGGTGATCACGATCGCCGTCGGCATCGTCGGTGCCTACTACGCGGCCGGCCACGAGCTCTACGGCATCGGCGTCGCCGTGATGGCGCAGCTCTCGATGTGCGGCCTGATCGTCGCGCTCGATGCGTTCGGCCCGGTCACCGACAACGCGGGGGGCATCGCCGAGATGGCCGACCTGGACGAGTCGGTGCGCGCGATCACCGACCCGCTCGACGCGGTCGGCAACACCACCAAGGCGGTGACGAAGGGGTACGCGATCGGGTCGGCCGGCCTCGCCGCCCTGATCCTGTTCGACGAATACACGCGTGGCCTCAACGACGAGGGGCTGAAGTCGATCTTCACCCTGAACGACCCGTGGGTGATCGCCGGGCTCTTCATCGGCGGGCTGATGCCGTTCCTGTTTGCGTCGCTGGCGATGACCGCGGTCGGCGTGGCGGGCGGCGAGGTCGTCCAGGAGGTGCGCCGGCAGTTCCGCGAGGACCCGGGGATCATGGAGGGCACCTCGCGGCCCGACTACTCGCGCGCCGTCGGGATCGTCACCGGCCGCGCGCTCAAGCTGATGATGGTCCCGGCGGCGATCCCGATCCTCTTCCCGATCGTGGTCGGGATCATCAGCGCGAAGATGCTCGGCGGCCTGCTCATCGGGACGATCGTCACGGGGTTGTTCCTGGCGATCGCGATGACCTCGGGCGGCGGCGCGTGGGACAACGCGAAGAAGATGATCGAGGACGGCGCCTTCGGCGGGAAGGGCTCGGAAGCTCATGCCGCCGGCGTCACCGGCGACACCGTCGGCGACCCCTACAAGGACACGGCCGGGCCGGCGATCAACCCGATGATCAAGATCGCCAACATCGTCGCGATCCTGATCATCCCCCTGATCGTCTCGATCCACGGGTAGAAACGTGGGGGTACCCAAGGTTCCCCCCCCAGCTACCTCCTTCGCACGCTCGCTGCGCGTCGCAGTGCCTGTCGCCAAGCGTGGCGTGGCCGCGCTCGCCATGTCGGTCGCGGCGACGGATTCGGTCGACAGCCGGCCGACGTAGAGTTCGCGAGTGCCACACAGGCGCAGGCGCCAGCAGCAGGGGCTCGAACGCGTCCTCGGGACGCCTGCCCTCTTCTCGACCGCCTACGGCAATGTCGGTTCCTCGATCTACTACGCGCTCGGCGTAACGGCCGCGATCGCCCTCGGTCTCACGCCGCTCGTCTTCCTGATCAGCGGCCTGATCTTCGCCTGCACTGCTGCGACCTACGCCGAGGGGACCGTCCGCTACCCGGAGGCCGGTGGCTCGTCCAGCTTCGCCCGCCACGCCTTCAACGAGCTCGTGTCGTTCGGGGCCGCCTGGGCGCAGATGCTCAACTACGTGATCACGGTCGCCATCTCGGCGTTTTTCGTTCCCCACTACCTGTCGATCTTCTGGGAGCCGCTGAAGACGAACCCGTGGGACATCATCGGCGGGGCCGCGGTGATCCTGGCCCTGGTCGCGGTCAACATCGTCGGGATCAAGGAAGCGGCGGGCCTGAACGTCTTCCTCGCCGTCGTCGACTTCGCCACCCAGCTGCTCCTGGTGATCATCGGCTTCGCGATCGTCTTCGACGCCGACGTCCTGCGGGCGAACGTCCACTGGGGTGTCGCTCCGACCTGGGGTAACTTCGCGCTCGCAATCCCGGTGGCGATGATCGCCTACACGGGGATCGAGACCGTCTCCAACCTCGCCGAGGAGGCGCGCGATCCGACACGCTCGATCCCGGCCTCCATCCGGCTGGTGGCGATCGCCGTCTTCGCGATCTACTTCACGCTTCCGCTCGTCGCGCTGTCGGCCCTGCCCGTGTACAGAGACGAGGCCGGCGACTACGTGACCAAGCTCGGTCTCTCGCCGGACAAGGGCGGCTTCGAGAACGACCCGGTCCTCGGCCTGGTCGAGAACCTGGGTCTGCACGGCTGGTTGCTCAGCAGCGCGAAGGTCTACGTCGGTGTGCTCGCGGCGACGATCCTGTTCATCGCCACCAACGCCGGCGTGATCGGAGCGTCGCGGATCACGTACTCGATGGCGACGTACAGGCAGCTCCCGGGGATCTTCCGGCGGCTCCACCCGCGATTCAAGACGCCGTGGCTGTCGCTGGTCGTCTTCGCTGCGGTGATCCCGATCATCGTGCTCCTGCCGGGCAAGGTCGCCTTCCTCGGCACGATGTACTCGTTCGGCGCGATGCTCTCGTTCACGATCGCGCACGCGTCGATCGTCGCGTTGCGGCGGCGGAAGCAGGAGCCCGGCGCCTACCGCGCCCACCCGAACCTGCGGATCGGCAACTTCGACCTGCCGCTCTTCGCCGCGGTCGGAGGGCTTGGGACCGCAGCCGCGTGGATCGTCGTCGTCGTCCAGTACGCACCGGCTCGGTGGACCGGGCTCGCGTGGCTGGCCGCGGGCTTCGTCTTCTACTGGCTCTACCGCAGTCGAGTGATCCACCGTCCGCTGACCGAGACCGTCCGGGCACCGGTACTCGTCCTCGGGCCGTCGCTGACCGTCGAGTACAGGACGATCGTCGTGCCGGTCAAGCGCACCGAGGAGAGCGAAGAAGCGCTGGTCGCCGCCGCGCGACTCGCCGCCGAGCGCGGCGCGACCGTCGCGATCGTCCACGTGATCGAGGTGCCCCTGTCGCTGCCGCTCGACGCACAGCTGCCCGAGGAGGAGGACACGGCGGAAGACCTGCTAGACGACGCCCAGGCGCTCGTCGAGAGCTACGGGGTCCGCGCGGTTACCCGTCTGCTCCGTGCGCGGAAGGCGGGACCGGCGATCGTCGACGATGCTCGGCGGCGTGACGCCGAGCTCGTCTTGCTCGGGGCTCCGCGGCATGCAGTCGCGGAGCGACGCCGCGTCTTCGGCGGCACCGTCGACTATGTCCTACGCGAGTCGCCCTGCCGGGTGCTCGTTGCCGCCGGGAAGCGGGAAGCCGCGTGAAAGCGAGACGGCAGGGAACCGCAGCGATCTCCGTTCTACTGGTCGTGCTCGGGCTGGCTGTGATCGTCCGTACGATCCAGGCCGGAGTGGGAGGAGGCCTGGGTCTCGTCATCGGCGCACTGCTCCTTGCGGCAGGAGCTCTGCGCCTCTACCTGACGACGAGGTAATGGCCCGCCGCCTGCCAGGACTCGTCCGCAGCCTCACCGGAGGATCGCTCGCGTCGGTCGCGTACGGCGAGGTCGGCTCGTCGATCTACTTCGCGCTCGGGATCGTCGCGCTCTTCGCGCTCGGGCTGACGCCGTGGGTGCTTCTCGTCGCGGGCGCGATCTTCATGCTCGTCTCGCTCTCGTACGCCGAGGGCACGGCTGCGATCCCGGAGACCGGCGGCGCGGCGATGCTCGCCCGACGGGCGTTCAACGATCCGATCGGGTTCCTGACCGGCTGGGTGCTGCTGCTCGACTACA
This sequence comes from Actinomycetota bacterium, assembly GCA_046733845.1. GTDB lineage: Bacteria > Actinomycetota > Thermoleophilia > Gaiellales > Gaiellaceae > DATBLE01. Next base: position 8,228 of record JBKPPY010000162.1, read on the forward strand.
CGATCGTGATCGCCCTCGCGGCGCTGTTCACGCCGCACTACTTCGGGCACGCGGTCGGCTGGCTCCGGCTCACACGTCATCCCTGGGACGTCGTCGCCGCGGTCTTCATCGTGCTCTCGATCACGGTGCTGCGGCTGATCCGCCGCCCCGGCCTGTACAAGATCGCGATCGTCGTCGCCGCGGTCGCGTTCGTCACCGACGTGATCCTGATCGTCCTCGGATTCGCCTTCCTCTTCACACCTTCGGACCTGACCAAGGGTGCACACCCCGGCGAGGCGCCGACCTGGCACGCGGTTGCCTACGCGCTGCCGGTCGCGATGCTCGCCTACACGGGACTCGAGACGCTCGCGAACCTCGCCCAGGAGACGCGAGAGCCCGGGAAGACGATCCCCCGCAGCCTGTTCGGCGGGCTCGGCGCCGCCGTGATCGTGTCGGTCTTGATCGGCATCGTCGGCGTCGCCGCTTTCCCGGCGGTCGGGGGGTCCACGGCGCTCGCGGCGGACTGGCTTCAGGCGCCCCTGGTCGGGATCGTCGCCGCCTTCAACGGCCACCTGCCCGCCATGCTCGTCGACATCCTCCGGGTGATGGTCGGGCTCACCGGCGCGGGGATCCTGCTCGCTGCAGCGACCACTTCCATCTCCGGCGTGGGGCGGGTCGTGTATTCGCTCGGGCGCTACCAGATGCTGCCGCACGCGTTCGGGACGTTCGGCCGGCGCAGCACGCTTCCCCCGGCCGCGATCCTCGGCGCAGCGGTCGTCTCGATCACGATGGTGATCGTTTCGGCCTCCGTCGGCCGCGAGGCCCGCTTCCTCGCCAGCCTGTACAGCTTCGGCGTGCTGATCACATTCGCGATCGCCCAGGCGGCGGTCGTGAAGCTGCGCTTCTCGGAGCCGGACCTGCCGCGGCCGTACGTCGTCCCGCTCAACGTTCGTATCCGCGGCCGCCCCGTTCCGGTTGCGGCGCTGATCGGCATTCCGCTCGTGATCGCCCTCTGGGTCCTCTCGCTGTCGACTCACGCAGCCGCTCGGATCGGAGGACCCGCCTGGGTTCTGCTCGGCATCGCGCTCTACGCGTACGCGCGCAAGCGTCGGGGGGCAGGCCTGCTCGAGCACGTCGACGCGCCGGTGCCGGATCTCGTTCCCGCTCGCGAGGGTGAATACGTACGGATCCTCGTCCCGGTCAAGCTCGGGCCGATCGGCGAGGAGATGCTCGCCACGGCGATCAAGCTCGCGGAGGAGCGCGGCGGCACGATCCACGCGCTGCACGTCATCCGCGTTCCCCGCGCGCTCCCGCTCGACGCGGAGCTGTTCGACCAGGAGGAGCGTGCGAGTGCCTCACTGGGGGAGGCGCGGACCCTGGCCGAGGAGCATGGCGTGAAGATCGAGAGCGACACCGTCCGTGCCCGCGCGATCGGCGAGGCGATCGTCCAGAAGGCGCAGGAGATCGGCACCGACCTGATCGTGATGGGCTCAGCGCCGCGCTGGCGCCGCCAGTCGCGTTTCTTCAGCCCGACCGTCGACTACGTGCTGCGCCGAGCCCCGTGCGAGGTCATGGTGCTCGCCTACCCGCAGGGCATCCTCGAGGAGGAGGCGGCGCTGTCCTGAATCGCTAGAGGCCGCGGCAAGCCGCGGCCTCTAGCCGGCGAGAAGCTCGACCAGTTCGCGGGTCGATGGATCATTGCTCGACCAATGGACGGGCACTCGCTCGAGGGCGTCGAGCTCGAGCGTCCCGGCGGTCGGTTCGGCATTCTTCGCGTCGGGCACGAGACGCACCGCCTCCCGCGGCCAGGAGCCGAACTCCTCGCGGTGGACCCACAGCTCGTAGAGACTGCTGTCCAGGTCGTCGCCGCTGCTGAGCGACTTGAAGGCGAGGATCCGGTCGCGAGTCACGGCAAGGACGAAGTGGCCGGGGAGCGACGTCGACTTCGACATCCGTGACCGAAGCGCCGCGATCTCTCCAACGACGGGGACCATCCACACGACCGAAGCCTTGGTGCCCTGGAGCAGGTCGCCGGCTCCGAGCACCTCGCCGTCGACCCAGCCGCTCTCGTTCAGCGCCCGCTTGATTGCGCCGGGACTGTCCGTCTCCGGGATGAACAAGCGGTCGGACATCACCTTCCCGAGCAGCTCGACGCCGCGATCGTGTGCGTCCTTGTTCGATCGCCCGCCGGGCCAGGGGAGGAACTCGACGATCAGTTCTGCAAGCATTTGGCTCTCCTTCGGTTGTGTCTCCGAGCGTCGCATCCGGAGGCGAAACCGGCTACGTGGGGAGCCGACGAGGTGGGGGCGGAAACCCGCCAGGATCGGCGCGGGCAGCCGCGCGAAGGAGACGACGGCCCGAACGACGAAGGAGGCGCCTGGAGCTCTCCTTCGCTCGGTCGGTTGGATGCACTCAGGCTGGCGTCCACCGCCGTGCGCGGCTACGTCGCAACCGACTAATCGGAGGCCGAAAACCGCCATTGCATCCGGTGCGCAGGTTCGATCCCTGGGCTACGCTGAGACAGTGAAGGCGATTGTGATCGGCTGTGGCCGTGTCGGCTCCTCGATTGCGCACCAGCTGCGCGAGGAGGGCTGGGACGTGGTCGCGATCGACGAGAAGGAGGAGGCACTCGGGCGACTCGGCGAGAATTGGGACGGCGGTTTCGTGGTCGGCCACGGCATGGACACGTCGGTGCTGCGGCGGGCCGGGGTCGAGGATGCGGACGCCGTCGTCGTCTCCACCGACGGTGACAACACGAACATCGTCGTCGGCCAGGTCGTCCAGAAGCGCTTCGGCGTCGACTGCGTGGTCGTCCGTCTGCTCGACCCTGCCCGGGCCGAGTTCTACTCTGGGCAAGGGATGCGCGTGGTCTGTCCCACCTCGACCGCGATCGGCGGGCTGGAGGAAGCGGTGCGGTCGTGCGTCGTCCCGCAGCCGGCGAAAACCGCCTGATGTACGTCCTGATCGCAGGCGGGGGGAAGATCGGTGCGAACCTGGCGCGCAGCCTGCTGCGCGTCGGGCACGAGGTGACGCTCGTCGAGCAGCGGCGCGACCGCTTCGAGCGGCTCGAGGACGAGTTCGAGCACGTCGTCGTCCCCGGCGATGCGACCGAGATCTTCGTGCTCGAGCAAGCAGGGATCCAGCGACCGCCGAACATCGTCGTCGCGGCCACCGGCGACGACGAGGACAACATCGTCATCTGTCAGCTTGCACGCGAGAAGTACGGCGTCGACAAGGTGATCGCCCGCGTGAACGACCCGCGCAACCAGGTGCACTTCGACCTGCTGGGAGTCTCGCCGACGGTCTGCGCGACCTCCTCGATCATGGCCCTGATCGAGCACGAGGTGCCCGAGCACGGACTCGTGCACCTGCTCGAGCTGCCGAAGGAGAACGTCGAGATCGTCGAGGTGCAGATCCCACCGGACGCCGACTGCGCCGGGATGCGTATCGACCGTCTCCTGCTGCCGGACGGGGCCCGCCTGATCTCGGTCAAGCGAAACGGCCAGTTCGAGATTGCCGACGGCGACACCGCTCTCCAACCGGGTGATCAGGTCCTTGCGATCCTCCAGCCTGGGAAAGAGGACGAGCTGCGCCGTGTCCTGCTCAAGAGCTAGCAAGACGTTCGGGCTGCTCGCGTTGGTCGCCGTCCTCGTCGGGCCGGCGCAGGGCGCGACTCCGAAAGGCCCGGTGGTGGTCGCGCGCGGGCTGGATTCGCCGATTCACCTCGCTGCACCGGCAAGCGAGCCGGGAAAGCTCTACGTCGTCGAGCAGAAGGGCGTGATCCGCGTGATCGCCAACGGCAAGCTCCAGGCGCAGCCGTTCCTCGACATCGAGAGCATCGTCTCGAGCGGTGGGGAGCGCGGGCACCTCTCGGTCGCCTTCCACCCGCGCTACGCGCAGAACCACCTGTTCTACGTCGACTACACCGACACGAACGGCGACACGCGCGTGGCCGAGTACCGCTCCGACGGGGCGCGCGGGGTCGAATCGTCGGCACGGCAGCTGTTCTTCGAGAAACAGCCCTACCCGAACCACAACGGGGGTCAGCTCGCCTTCGGCCCGGACGGCCTGCTCTACATCGGCATGGGCGACGGCGGCTCCGGCGGTGACCCCCAGAACAACGGCCAGACCTTCGTGAACAAGCTGGCGAAGATCTGGAAGATCGACGTGAACACGCCGGGCGCCGACCCGGTGCTGGCCGAGTACGGGCTCCGCAACCCGTGGCGGTTCTCATTCGACCGGGCGAACGGCGACCTGTACATCGCCGACGTCGGGCAGGGCTCGTGGGAGGAGATCGACTACGTCCCGCGCGCGAGGCTCGGACAGGTGCAGAACTTCGGCTGGGCGGTGTACGAGGGCCGCGCGCCGTACGACCGTTCGCGGAAGCTGGATCCGCGCGGCCCGTACCGTGGGCCGATCCAGGTCTACTCGCACTCCCAGGGCTGCTCGGTCACCGGCGGGTTCGTCTACCGCGGCAAGGCGAGGCCGGATCTCGTCGGTCGCTACTTCTACGGCGACTACTGCTCGGGGTCGGTCTGGAGCTTCAAGATGGTCAAGGGGCGCCTGACGGGGTTCCGCAAGGAGCGGTACGCGGTCCCGGAACTGAGCTCGTTCGGCGAGGACGCACGCGGCGGGCTGTACGCAGTCTCGCAGCGCGGCGTGATCTACCGCATCGCCGGGTAGCACCATCGGGTGCGCCTGTGGCTGTGCCTGTTCAGCCTGACGGCTGTTGTCGTCGCGAGCGCACTCGCCGCGCCGACGCAGCCGGGCTGGAGCCGGTTCGGCTACGACGCAGCGAGGTCCGGCCACGGCCCCGCGACCACGGGGGTAACCGCGGCGAACGCCCGGCGCCTCGTCCGGCACCAGGTGCGGCTCGACGGGACGGCGGACTCGTCGCCGATCGCCACGGGCGGCCTGATCGTCGTCACGACCAGCTACGGCAAGGCGATCGCGCTCGATCCGCGCACCGGGCGGATCCGCTGGCGCTTCATGCCGCCCGGGTACTCGACCTGGGCAGGTACCTACCGGATCACGAACTCCTCGCCTGTCAGCGACGGGCGCTTCGTCTGGACGGCGGCTCCCGACGGACGGATCTACAAGCTCGCGCTCCAAACCGGCCGGCAGATCGCGTCAGGCGGCTGGCCCGTTGCCGTGACGCGACTGCCCGGGCGCGAGAAGCTCGGCACCGCGCTGAACCTCGATCACGGGCACGTCATCGTCACCACCGGCGGCTACATCGGGGACGCTCCGCCGTACCAGGGCCACGTCGCGGTGCTCGACGCGGGCTCCGGCCGAATTCTCGGCGTCTTCAACGCGCTCTGCAGCGAGCAGGCCGACCTCCAGCGTCCGGCCTTCTGTCCGGAGTCAGGTGCCGCGATCTGGGCACGCTCGGGCGCCGTCGTCGATCCGGTCACCGGAAATCTGCTCGTCGCCACGGGCGACGGAAAGTGGAACGGGAAGCGCTACTGGGGTGACAGCGTCCTGATGCTCTCGCCCGACGCGACGCGCCTCCTCCAAGCTTGGACGCCGAAGGACTTCGCCGCCCTCGACTCCGGCGACGTGGATCTCGGCAGCACGGCCCCGGCAATCCTGCCCGGTCGACTAGCGCTGCAGAGCGGCAAGGACGGCTTGATGCGCGTGCTCGACCTGCGCAAGCTGAATGGTCGCGGCGGAGCCGGGCCGGTGACCGGCGGCGAGCTGCAGACGCTCTCGACCCCCGGCGGCGGCGGGCTCTTCTCGTCGCCCGCGGTGTTCGGACGGCTCGTCTTCGTCGCCCAGGATGGGGCGACCGCCGGTTACCGGCTCGTCGGTCGCCGGCTGCGGAAGGTCTGGAGCAACGGCACCTCGGGCACGAGCCCGGTCGTCGCCGGTGGACTCCTCTACGTCTACGACCCGGAGGGCCGGCTGAACGTGTACGTGCCCTCGAGCGGCCGCCGGGTCGCGAGCCTGCCGGCCGGTCACGGCCACTGGTCGAGCCCGATCGTCGCGGACGGCCGCCTGATCCTCCCCGAAGGCGACGCGAACGACCACGCGACGACCGGCGTGCTCAACATCTACCGCCTGCGCTAGAGCTAGCCCGCGCGACGCCGCCGTACCTGCGGGCCTTGCGACCCGAGCGCCGCGTACGCGAGCGCGCTGAGTGACTCGTTGAGCGTCCGCAGCTCGTGGACGAGCGGCGCGAGGTTCTCGCCCGCGTCGAGGCGTCGGTTCAACGCGCGCACCTCGGCGACGAGGCGGTCGAGCCGTTCGAGGAGCGCGTCGAGCTGCCGGTCGCCCATTTCCTTTCGGTCCACACCCACGATGATAAGCTCGGCGCCGATAGGCGAGTAGTCAGGGAACCCGGTGCAAAGCCGGGACGGTCCCGCCGCTGTGAGGGGAAGGCCCTCCGCCGAAGTGCCACTGGCCTGCGGGCTGGGAAGGCGGCGCGAGGGGGAGCCCCGAGTCAGAAGACCTGCCGCCCGCCGTTGACCCACCGAACCCCTCGCGGAAGGAGGATTCGTGTCCAGGCCTCTTCTCGGAGTTCTCGCGGCGCTCCTCGTCGTGCTCGTCGTTGCGTCCGGCTCGCCGGCGGCGACGCCGCCACACCGAATCGTCTCGCTGTCACCGACCGCGACCGAGACGCTGTTCGCGATCGGAGCGGGCAAGCAGGTCATTGCGGTCGACGACCAGTCCGACTACCCGAAGCAGGCTCCGCACACGTCGCTCTCCAGCTTCAACCCGAACGTGGAGGCGATTGCCGGCTACCGGCCCGACCTGGTCGTCGTCTACTACGACCCGAACGGCCTGACGGGGACGCTTCGCAAGCTCGGCATCCGCGTGCTCGTGCAGGACGCGCCGAAGAACTTCAACGGTGTCTATGACCAGATGCTCGCCCTCGGCCGGATCACCGGCCACCGTGCCGAAGCCACCCGCCTCGTCGCGTCGATGAAGGCGAGGATCCAGGCGTTCGTCTCGAAGGGGGCGCCGCGCGCCCGCGGGCTGACCGTCTACCACGAGCTCGGGCCCGACCTCTATTCGGCCACCTCGAGCACCTTCATCGGCCGCGTCTACTCGCTGTTCGGCTTGAAGAACATCGCCGACGCCGCCGACGCCGGCGGCAACGGCTACCCGAAGCTCTCGCCCGAGTACGTCGTGTCGCAGAGCCCGGACATCGTCGTCCTCGCCGACATCCGCTGCTGCGCCCAGACGCCGCGCACCGTCGCCGCCCGGCCCGGCTGGAACCGCGTCGCCGCGGTTCGCACCGGGACGATCGTGCGGATCGACGATTCGATCGCGTCACGCTGGGGACCGCGGGTCGTCCAGTTCGTCCGCGCGGTCGCGGCTGCGCTTGCGCACCTGAGAACATGACCCCGAGGCTCTGGATCCTGGCGGCGTCGCTCTTCCTGGTCGTCTCACTCGTGGTCGGAGCGCTCGTCGGGCCTGTGCACATCGGTTTTGCCGACGCCGTCCAGTCCGCCGTCGCCAGGATCCCGTTCCTACACGTCAGCTCGCCTCTCTCGCCGACCGACGATGCGATCCTGTGGGATATCCGCGTGCCGCGGGTTGTCGTCGGCGCACTCGTCGGTGCGATGCTGGCGACCGCGGGCGCCTCCTACCAAGGCGTGTTCCGGAACCCGCTGGCCGACCCGTACCTTCTCGGCGTCGCCGCAGGCGCGGGCCTCGGCGCCACGCTCGCGGTCGTCTACCTCCGGGGCGTCGACTTCCAGAACACGCTCCCGCCCGCCGCGTTTGCCGGCGGTGCGGTGGCTGTCGTCGCCGCCTACGCGATCGGGCGGTCGGCAGGCACCGGACCGGGCGGGGCGACGCTGGTGCTGGCAGGAGTGACGGTGGCGGCCTTCTTCACCGCCGTGCAGACCTTCGTGCAGCAACAGCACTCGGACACGATCCAGGAGGTCTATTCCTGGATCCTCGGGCGGCTGCCGAGCTCGGGCTGGCGCGACGTGGTCATCCTGCTCCCGTACGCGGCGGTCGCGATCACCGGGATCCTGCTGCACCGCAGGCTGCTCGACGTGCTCAGCGTCGGAGACGAGGAGGCGGCGAGCCTCGGCGTCCACGTCGGGCACGTCAGGCTCGCGGTGGTCGTCTGCGCGACCGTCGGCACGGCCGCGGCGGTCGCGGTGAGCGGGCTGATCGGGTTCGTCGGGATCATCGTCCCGCACGCGATCCGGCTCGTCGCCGGGCCGAGCTACCGGCTGCTGTTGCCGATGTCCGTGCTCGTCGGCGCCGGCTTCCTCGTTCTCGCCGACGTGATCGCGCGCACCGCGCTCTCGCCCGCGGAGCTGCCGATCGGCGTCGTGACGGCGTTCTTCGGAGCTCCGTTCTTCGCGATCGTGTTGCGGACTTCACGCCGCATGGCGTCGTCGTGAGAAGAGAGCTTGCCCTCGCGCTCGAGCGCGTCACCGTCCAGCTCGGCGGTCGGAATGTCGTCGACGGCGTCTCGTTCGTGGTCGAGCCGGGCGAGTGGGTGACGATGATCGGCCCCAACGGCGCCGGCAAGACCAGCCTGCTCCGCGCGATCTCGGGCCTCGTCCCGCATCAGGGCGACATCCGGCTCGGCAGTCTGTCGACCCGGGAGCTGCGGCGACGCGAGGTCGCCCAGCGCGTATCGGTGGTTCCCCAGTCGCCCTTTCTGCCGGCCGGGATGACGGTGCGCGAGTATGTCTTGCTCGGGAGGACGCCCTACGTCTCCTACCTCGGGAGGGAGGGGCGTCGCGACCAGGCGGCTGCGGCGTCGGCGATCGAACGGCTCGACCTCGCCGATCTTGCGCAGCGCGAGCTCGGGACTCTCTCCGGAGGAGAGCAGCAGCGCGCGGTTCTCGCCCGTGCGCTCGCACAGGAGGCTCCGCTGCTGCTGCTCGACGAGCCGACGAGTGCGCTCGACGCCGGCCGCCAGCAGGAGGCTCTCGAGCTGATCGACGCACTCCGGCTCGACGCCGGGCTGACAGTGGTGGCGGCGATGCACGACCTCACGCTCGCCGGGCTCTACGCATCGCGCTTGCTCCTCCTCTCCGGCGGCCGGGTGGTTGCCGCCGGCGGCCCGCCCGAAGTGCTGACCGAGCCGCTGATCGCCGAGCACTACGGCGCCAGCGTCAGGGTCATTGAGGGAGCTGTCATTCCGGTGCGCAGATGAGCCTGGTCGTCCTGCTCGGCGGGGCGCGTTCCGGCAAGTCGGCTCTCGCCGTGAGCCTGGCGGGCGATCAGGCGACGCTGATCGCTACTGCGCGTGCGGTCGACGACGAGATGGCCGAGCGGATCCGGCGCCACCGCGACGAGCGGCCGCCGGGATGGACGACGGTCGAAGAGCCGATCGACCTGCGCCGTGCGCTCGCCGGCGTCGAGCCCGGGCAAACCGCGGTCGTCGACTGCCTCTCGCTCTGGACGGCAAACCTGCTCGAGGCCGGCTGGAAGGACGCCGAGGTCGAGCAAGAGGCCGAGGCCGCCGCCGCCGAGGCGGCCGGCCGCCCCTGGACGACGATCGTGGTCACCAACGAGGTCGGACTCGGGATCGTGCCGGTCACGCCGCTCGGGCGCCGCTACCGCGACGTCCACGGTCGTGTGAACGCAACCTGGGCGAACGCTGCGGACCGGGCCGTGCTCGTCGTTGCGGGGAGGATGCTCGAGCTTGACCGGGCGTGAGGAGGTCGCCGCTGCTGCCCGGGCGGCGCTGGATGCGAAAACGAAGCCACGGGGAAGTCTGGGCCGCCTGGAGGACCTCGCTGTCCGGATCGCCGAGATCCGCGGGTCGCCTGCCCCGGGCCAGCTTCGCGCGGCGGTCGTGGTCGCCGCGGGCGATCACGGCGTCGCCGCGCACGGGGTCAGCGCCTACCCACCGGAGGTGACGGCGCAGATGCTGGCGAACTTCGCCGCCGGAGGCGCCGCCGTCTGCGTCCTCGCCCGCCGCGCCGGGGCAGATCTCCACGTCTTCGACCTCGGCGTCTCCTCGCCGCCCGTGCCTGGCGTCCGCGACCTGCGGGTCGGTGCCGGAACTGCCGACCTCACCGTCGGTCCGGCTATGACCGCGGAGCAGCTCGACCGATGCCTCGACGCGGGTGCGTCCGTCGCCGCCGAGCTCGCCGACCAGGGAATCGGGATCGTCGCGCTCGGCGAGATGGGAATCGGGAACACCACCTCGGCGTCGGCCCTGGCCACGGCGCTGCTCGACGTGGATCCACTTGCCGTCTGCGGTCGGGGAACCGGCATCGACGACGACGGGCTCGCGCGCAAGGTCGCGGCCGTGCGGAGCGCGCTGATCGCGAACCAGGTCGATTTCGGCGACGGGCGGTCCGTGCTCGCTGCGCTCGGCGGCTTCGAGATCGCGTTTCTGGCGGGGCTTGCGATCGCCGCCGCCGAGCGGCGGCTCGTCGTCCTGCTCGACGGCTTCATCACCGGGGCCGCCGCCCTCGCAGCCGAGCGGATCCGGCCGGGAACACGATCGTCGCTGATCGCCGCCCACCGTTCGCCGGAGCCGGGCCATGCGCTCATCCTCGACCGCCTCGGACTCGAGCCGCTGCTCGATCTCGGCCTGCGGCTCGGCGAGGGGAGTGGAGCCGCGCTCGCGCTGCCGATCGTCCAGGCCTCGCTGGCGATCCTCGACGAGATGGCCACGTTCGAGTCGGCCGGCGTAACAGATGCCGGGCGCTAGCGCGAGAGCAGCCGTCGCCGCGGTGACGTTTCTCACCCGCGTGCCGCTCGGCCGCCGGATCGAGGTGGACGCAACGGACGTCGGCCGCGGCGCAGTGTTCTTTCCGCTCGTCGGTGCCGGCATCGCTTCGCTGGCAGGACTTGCAGCAGCAGGGCTGGAGGGGCCGTTGCCGGCTCTGGTCGCCGGTGGTCTGGGTGTCGCTGTCGCCGTGGCGTTGACGGGCGCGCTGCATCTGGATGCGCTCGCCGACACGGCCGACGCCCTCGGCGCCGGCACGCGCGACCGGGCGCTCGAGATCATGCGCGACCCGCGTCTCGGCGCTTTCGGCGTGGCCGCGGTTGCCCTGGCCCTGCTCGTCGAGGCTGCCGCGCTCGGTGCACTGGCTGACGTGGGCGATGCGGTCGCGGGGTTCGCCGTCGCGGGTGCGCTCTCGCGCGCCGCGCCGGCGCCGCTCGCAGCGGTGCTGCCCTACGCGCGAGCAGCGGGTGGCCCGGGCAGCGTCCTTTCAGGCCGGGTCTCGGCGGTTCCTGCTGCCGTCGCCTGCGGGCTTGCGGGGCTGATCGCCGTCCTCCTGCTCGGCTGGGACGGCGTTGTGCTCGCCGGGGCGGCAGGGGGGATCGCGGTCGTCTGCGGAGTAGGCAGTTGGCTGTGGCTCGGCGGCGTGACCGGCGACACCCTCGGGGCGACCGTTCAGCTCGCCGAGATCACTGCGCTGGTCGTCCTGCTCGCGCTCCGCTAGCGGCAGCGGCGAGCCAACCGGGCGCCGGGCGGACGATGTCGCCGCTCTCGACCAGCTCGTCGAGGAGCTCGTCACGCCACTGCCAGCGCCACGAGAACCAGCGCCTCGGCTCTCGTTCGGGGACGACGACCGCGGACCGGACCGCAGCGGCGACGAGCGGGCCGAGGTCCGGCGGGCCTGCCCCGAGGTCGACGCCGAGCTGGTCCCAGCGGTAGAGCACGTTGCGGTCGTCCTCCCAGCGCCCGACGACGGCACCGCACCGCTCCAGCGGCGCCCGGATCGCTTTCAGGTGGCGGCGCTCCAGTCCGAGCTCGGTTCGCAGGTCGTCGGGTGTCGACGGTCCGGCCTCGCCCAAGTGTTCGAGGAGGCGCGCCCAGTCGGGATCCGCCTCCCTGAGCCGGTCGAGCTCTGCCCTGATGATCGGATCGGCGAGCGTCGCCGTTGCCGGGCTCAGGTAGAGCGTCTTGCCCAGGTGGATCTTCGGGGCTACCACGCCAGGCCGTCGTGCGAGCTCGAAGCTCCACGGCCACTTCGTGCTCGGCCACTCGCCGAACCCACCCGAGCCCGGCTTGTACGGCTCCTCGTGGCATGCGCCGAACAGGCTCGGGAGCGAGAGCGACGGGTTGCGCGTCAGCAGCCCGCGGTCGTGCAGAAAGGTCTCGGCCTCGTCGAGCGTCTGCACCGCGAGCTCGGGGACGAGTCGGCACTCGCGTTCGCGCCGCTCCAGGAGCTCTTCGAGCACGCTCGTATACTCGCTGAGGGATGGCCCGGGCCGCGATCGTCACCGTTGGGAACGAGCTGCTCGCGGGCGACGTCGATAACACGAACGGCAGCTGGCTCGCGCGCCGGCTCGCGGCGCTCGGCGTCGATGTGGAGCTGATCGCCGTGATCGGCGACGAGATCGAGCGGGTCGCGTCGTTCGTCCGCGAGCAGAGCGAGGCGTTCGACATCGTGATCGTTACCGGTGGTCTCGGCGGGACACCCGACGACGTCACGCGCGAGTCGATCGCCGCCGCGTTCGGCGTTCCCCAGGTCGAGGCCGCCGACGTCGCGGGACGCCTCCGGACCCGCTTTGCCGGCGACCCTGAGTACGCCGCGAGGTGGGCGCTGCTTCCCGAGGGCAGCCGCCCGCTGGAGATCCGGAACGGCGGCGCGCCCGGGTTCGTGATCGAGAACGTCTACGTGTTGCCGGGCCTCCCGGCCGAGATGGAGGCGATGTTCGAGACGATCGCGGACGAGGTGCGCGGCGGTGCTCCGATCGCGACCTGGCGGCGCACGTACCTCACGACGGAAGCCCGCATCGTCGGCGTGCTCGAGGAGATGAGCACCCTTCATCCCAACGTGACCGTCGGCTCGTACCCGAGCTTCGATCACGGCGTCGGCGAAGTCGAAGTCGTGGTGAAGTCGTGCGACGGGGACGCACTCGCGGCAGCGACCGCCTGGATCGAGCCCGCGCTCGACCGGGCGACGTCATCCTGAGAGGGCTTGAGCCCTCGGTCGGGGGAACTGTCGTCGCCCCTGATCGCCGATGTGCCAGTTCATGGCGGCCGGCGCGCGTGTGCGCAGATATCTCCTCCCGCTCGCAATCGCCGTCGCGACGGTCGCCGCGTTCGTGATCGTGGCCAGACGCACGGCCGGCGACGCGGTCTCCGCGGCGGCTAGCCCGAACTGGCTGCTCCTCGCTGCCGCCTTCGGGATCGGGGCGATCGTCCAACCGCTGCGAGCGCTCGCTTGGCGCCAGACGCTCGGCCCCGGCATCGACTTCCGCGCGGTCTACTCCGCCAGTGCGATCGGGTCCTTCCTCGACACCGTTCTCCCCGGGCGGGTCGGAGAGGCGGGAAAGGTGGCCGTGTTGCGGGCGGCGTCGGCCGAGCGGTGGCCGGGCCTGCCGCGGGCCGGCGGCAGCCTCCTCGCCACTCATCTGACCGAGGCGATCGCGTTCTGCCTCATCGGCGCCGCCGCCGGTGCCTTCCTGCCTGTCCCCGGCTGGGTGCGCGGGGCTCTTCTCGGCGCCGTGACGGTCGCGGCCGGCGGGATCCTCTTGGCCGCCGCTCTTCACCGCCGCCTCGGCCGCCGGCTGCCGGCCTGGGCGGACGGCTTCCTCGCCGCCGCCGCCGCGCCGCGGCCCGTGCTGCTGCGGACGCTCGCGATCCTCCTCGCCTGCTGGGCCCTGCGCTGGGTGGGGGTGACGCTGACGCTGAACGCGCTCGGCGTGCACGCAGGTTTCGGAGAGGCGCTCGTCTACATGACCGTCACCGGGCTCGCGAACGTTGCGCCGATCCTGCCCGGGAACGCGGGCCTCTACCAGGGCGCGGCGGTCGGCGCCCTGGCGATGGTCGGACACGCGGGCGCGAGCGCGGTTGCCGCGAGCGTGGTCATGCCGATGATGGCGACGGCGATCGCCGCCTCGGCGGCGCTCGTCGGACTCGCGCTCTACGGCCGCCGCTTCGCAGAGCTGCCGCGGGCCGTGCTCCGTTCTCGATCCTGACTCTGAGAACGGGAGATGCCTCGCGACGCGAGGTATCGTGGGTGGATGAAGGCCGAGCTTCCGAAAGGCCACCTCGACGCGCTCGTGCTCGCGGCACTCGACGAGGAGCCTGCGCACGGCTACGGGATCGTGCGCCGGCTCCGCCGGTTGAGCGAAGACGTCTTCCGGTTCTCGGAGGGGACGATCTACCCGGCGCTGTATCGGCTCGAGCGCGACCGCCTCGTTCGCAGCCGGTGGACGGAGGCGAAGGGGCGCCGGCGCCGGGTGTACCGGATCACGGTTGCAGGCCAGGAGGCACTTGCAGTACGGCGCTTGGAGTGGGCGACGTTCGCACGCGCGGTCGAGGCCGTTCTCGCCAGGTCCGGCGGGGTCGCCGGCAGGCACCGCTAGCATCGGCCTCGTGGCCGTTGCCAAGCCCCAGGAGTACCTCGCCGACCTGAACCCGGCGCAGCGGGAGGCGGTCCTGACCACCGAAGGGCCGCTGCTCGTCGTCGCGGGCGCCGGATCCGGCAAGACCCGAGTCCTCACGTACCGGGTGGCCCACCTGATCTCCGCCTGCGGCGTCCAGCCGAACGAGATCCTTGCGATCACGTTCACGAACAAGGCGGCGGGGGAGATGCGCGACCGGCTCGAAGGGCTGCTCGGACCGCTGGCGCGCGCGATCTGGATCCTCACGTTCCACGCTGCCTGCGGCCGGATTCTGCGCCGCGAGGCCCCGCGGCTGGGCTACAAGACGAACTTCACGATCTACGACCAGGCCGATCAGGTCCGTCTGACGAAGCAGTGCCTGGAGGAGCTCGACCGCGATCCGAAGCGGTTCGTCCCCGGCGGCATCCACGCCCAGATCTCGAGTGCGAAGAACCAGCTGATCGGCCCCGACGAGTACCTGAGCCGCGTCTCGTCGTTCTACGACCAGACGGTGGCCGACGTCTACCGGCTCTACCAGGCGCGGCTGCACGCCTCGAATGCGGTGGACTTCGACGACCTGCTGATGCTCACGGTCGAGGTGCTCGAACGGTTCCCCGAGGCCCTCGCGCGCTGGCAGAAGGCCTTCCGCCACGTCCTCGTCGACGAGTACCAGGACACGAACCACGCGCAGTACCGCTTCCTCCAGCTCATCGCGGGCGAGCACCAGAACCTGATGGTGGTCGGCGACCCCGACCAGTCCATCTATGCCTTCCGCTCGGCCGACATCCGCAACATCCTCGACTTCGAGCGCGACTTCCCCGGCGCCCGTTCGGTCGCACTCGAGCAGAACTACCGCTCGACGAACGCGATCCTCGGCGCGGCGAACGCCGTGATCGACAACAACCGCGACCGCAAGCCGAAGCGGCTCTGGTCGGAGCTCGGCGAGGGGGAGCCGGTGGAGGTCGTCGAGGTCGAGGACGAGCACGCGGAGGCGCGGTTCGTCGCCGGCGAGATCGCCGCCCGGATCGAGCAGGGCTGGTCGGCCTCCGAGCTCGGGGTCTTCTACCGCACGAACGCCCAGTCACGGGTGCTCGAGGACGTGCTCGTCCGGCAGGGCGTCCCGTACCAGGTGATCGGCGGGCCGCGGTTCTACGAGCGCGCCGAGATCAAGGACGCCGTCGCGTACCTGCAGGTGCTGGACAACCCGTCGGACGCCGTCTCGCTGCTGCGGATCGCGAACCGGCCGCGCCGCGGGATCGGCGACACCTCGATCCAGCGCCTCGTCACCTACGCCGAATCCCTCGGGATCCCGCTCTTCGACGCGATGGCCGATCCCGCCGCCGCCGGGCTCGGGACGGCCGGGGTCAAGGC
>JBKPPY010000163.1:0-11985 GCA_046733845.1 Actinomycetota bacterium
CGCACCGGCCTCACGCCCGCGCAGACCGTGCTCGGTGGGTTCTCGATGGGCTCGGTGATGAGCTACGCGCTGGGACTGGCCGGCGTGCGGCTGGCGCCGGCCGGGATTCTCGCCTTCTCCGGCTTTATCCCGACCGTCGAAGGGTGGGAGCCGCACCTCGCCGGTCGAACGACGACGCGCGCCTTTGTCGCTCATGGGCGCAACGACCCGATCATGGCGGTGGACTTCGGCCGCCGGGCACGCGAGCTGCTCGAGGCAGGCGGCCTCGACGTGACGTACCTCGAGTCCGGTGTCGGCCATGCGATCGACCCCGTGCACGTGCCGGCAGCTGTGGACTGGCTCGCGAACGTGTTGTAGCTAGCCCGGCCCTGGCTCCTCGGCGGCCCTGGCGCGCCGGCGGCGCTTCAGCAGCCACCGCACGAGCTCGACCAGGCCGGTGACGCCGAACGCGATGGCGAAGGCGAGGATGAGTCCCTTCCATGGTGCGTCCTCGAATGCCTTCCCGCCGAAGTAGCCGAGCAGGGACGCGTACAGAGCCCAGATGATGGAGGCGACCGCGTCGTAGATCACGAAGCGATGCCAGGGAAACCGCAGCGTGCCCGCACTGACGGTGACGACGGTGCGACCGCCGGGGATGAACCGAGCGATGATGATCAGCTCGCCGCCGCGTTCGCGCAGCTGGTCGTAGGCCCACTCGAGGCGGCGTTGGGCCTTTTCGCCGCGGAAAAAGCGCTCGGTTGCGCGGGTGCCGAACCGTCGACCGACCAGATAGGCGGTGTTGTCCCCTGTAAACGCACCAAGCGCCGCGGCCGGAATGACGAGCGCCAAGCTCAGGTCTCCGGACGCCGCGACCACGCCGGCGGTGATGACAGCGGTCTCGCTGGGCACGATCGGGACGAGCGCGTCCAGGAACGCGAGCAGGAAGACGATCGCGTAGGCCCATCCAGAGGCATCGGCGACCAGGTCGGTGAAATGCTGGAACACGGGGCGTTTGGTGCGGGGACGATCGCAATGATCTCGCCGCGATCACGACGTCTACGCGGCAACACGATACGGAGGGCGAGGATTGGCGCGCTCTACGGGCGAACCGCTCGGACGGGTGAGCGCATCCGACGCCGCGTAGTTCCCCCGTTTGGGGAACGGCCGGCGTCGCTCGGATGACGATTCGTAACCTGTGGAGTTCACGCGCTCGTCCGCGGCACTCGCGCCGGACCCGCGCCCGACGATCGCACCGGCACCCTCGTCGCCGATCGCTGTGGCTGCACGCGCCTTCGGCGACGGCTACCCGGCGGTTCGGCAGCGCTGGATCCGCGCGGCCGGCCTCTTCTTCGCCGCGGCGGCCGTCTTCTACCTGCCCTGGCTCCTGGTCTCGCTGAACGGAGCGCTCCCATGGCTCATCTGGCCGTTCTGGTTCGCAAACCTGTTCACGCTCGCGCACATGCTCCTGAGCGTCGTCAACTCGTGGTGGCGCACGGCGCCGGCGCCGCGGTTGCTGGCTGCCGGAGGCGAGCCGATCGTCGGCGTGATCATCCCGACCTGCGGCGAACCAATCCGCATGGTCCTGCGCACGATCGTCTCCGTGCTCGAACAGGACTGGCCTCACGATCGTCTCGTCATCGTCGTCAGCGACGACGGGCACGACCCCGAGCTCGAGGCCGCAGTCGCCGACTATCCGGTCCTGTACTACTCACCGCCGCCGCGCTCCGCCCCGGGCCGCGACGGCGCCGCCAAGGCGGGCAACCTGAACGCGGCGCTCGGCTTCCTGGACGAGCGGTATCGCGGCCTCGCGTACGTCGAGACGCGCGACGCCGACGACGAGCTCGCGTCGCTGCAGTTCCTCCGCCAGGCGATCGGGCAGCTCGAAGCGGACGACCGTCTCGCCTACGTCCAGACCATCAAGGAAGCCCAGGTCAGCGCCGGTGACCCGTTCAACAACCGCGAGGCGATCTTCTACCGGGGGCAGATGCTCGCCCGCAACGCCGCCAACGCCGTGTTTCCGTGCGGCTCCGGAGTGGTCTGGCGACGGACCGCGCTGCAGGACATCGGCAACTTCCCGACCTGGAACCTGGTCGAGGATCTCCAATCCGGGGTCGAGGCGCTCTGCCGCGGTTGGGGCGGCCTCTACCTGCCGATCGTAGGTGCTGTTCCACAGCACTCGCCGGAGGACATCCCGAACTTCTACAAGCAGCGGGGAACGTGGTGCCTCGACACCGTGCGGCTGATCCTCTGGCGCGGCCTGCGCGGGATGAGGCTTCGTCAGAAGGCTCACTTCTTCGAGCTGCTCTTCTTCTACCTGAGCAGCTTCACCGTCCTGATCTACCTGCCGGCGATCGCGGCCTCGCTGCTCGGATATGTCCCGATCGAGAGCAGCACCGGCAGCTTCCTCGCGCACATGCTCCCGATCGTGATCGCCACCGAGGTGTGGCTGCTCGCGCTCAACTACCCGTACAACGACCGCCGCAGCCGTCAGCGGCACCTCTACCGCGACCTGTGGCGCGTGCGGACGATGTGGGCGGGACTGGCGCCGGTGTTCATGAAGGCGTCGACGCAGGCGATCGTCAACGGGCCCAAGCACAAGCCGATTTACAAGGTGACCCGCAAGCACGACGACCTGCGCTGGCACTGGCGGGACACCCTGCCCCAGGCGACGATCGTCGTCGCGGTCGTGGCCACGCTCATCTACGCCCTCCGCTTCGGGACGCTCCCCAGTCCGGTGCTGCTGGTCGGCACCGTGTACTGGGGCGGTCTGAACGTGATCCTGCTCGGCAACTTCGTCACCCGCGGGTGGCACGGACTCGCCTTCGCGAGGTCCCTGTTCAGACGGGCGCCTGTGACGGCCGACTCGAGGCCGTAGGGTCAGACCCCGAGCTCGCGCGAAGCGAGCTCGGTACCGGCGACGCGCGCGCGGATCTTCGCGAAGGCCGTCTCGCGCGAGGTGGAGACGTCGTCTCCTCGCCCAGGCGAGCACCAGGTGTCTGTGAAGGTTCCATGATGACGCCAAACCTCGCGCGGCCGCCGGCGTCGGATCAGATGTGAGCCCAAGCGATCGGATCGTCAAGGTCGAGATGTCGAAGATCGAGCATTTCGTTGCGCTCGGTCTCGGACGCTACGAGGCGATCAAGGCGGTCGAGGCGGGCATCGAGGTGTCCATGGTCGAATCGCTCGCTGCCGCGCAGACGCTCGATCCATCCCGCCGCGGCTAGATCGTGCGCTGGGCGCCCGCGGCCGCGAGCTGCTACAAGCTCGTGCGTGGACGACTTCGTCATCGCGGTCGATGATCCCCGGCGCGACGACGTTCGCGCGCTCCTCGAGCGGCACCTGGCATTCGCAAAGGCGGTCACACCCCCGGAGGACGTGCACGCGCTCGAGCTCGACGGACTCCTCGATCCGTCGGTGACGTTCTTCAGCCTGCGTGCCGATGGCAGCCTGCTCGGCGTCGGGGCGATCAAACGGCTCGACGCCGACCATGTCGAGCTGAAGTCGATGCACACCGCGGAAGAGGCGAGACGGCGCGGAGTGGGTCGCGCGATCGTCGACCATCTCCTCGCCGTCGCCGCCGAGCGCGGAGCGAGCCGGGTCAGCCTGGAAACAGGTGCGATGGACGCCTTCGAACCCGCGCGCTCGCTCTACGCGAGCGCGGGGTTCGTGCCGTGCGGGCCGTTCGGCGATTACGCCGAGAGTGCGAACAGCGCGTTCATGACGCGGCCCCTCTAGTCAGCCGCGCCGATCGTGGTCCGCACGTGCCGCACGAGCGCTGCGGCGTTCGGCACGGCCTGCTCGTCTTCGTCGAGAATCGCCCCGAACGCCTCCTTGCACCAGCGGTCCTGGTCGGCTTCGTCCGCGTCGGCGAGCAAGAGGCCGATAAGGCGCTCGGCGCCGTCGAGGCGTCCCCAGAGGTAGTCCTGCTCGCGCCCGGCACGGCTGAGAAACGCGCCGAAGTGGTGGCTCGTCGCCCCGACCAGCTTCGTTGGTTGCTTCGGAGACGACGGAACCGGGATGCGGTGCGTGTCACGCGGGCTCATCCGGACGACCTCGACCTGGTCGCGCTCGCCGACGTCGCTCATCGCCTGGATCGGATACAGGAGGACATCAAAGAAGGGGAAGCCGAGGTAGCGGATGAGCAGGTCCGACCTGATCCGGCTCTCCCATCCCTCGGTCATCCGGAGCAGCTCGAGGTACAGGCCGGCCGTGAAGCCCGAGAGCCGCGTCTCCAAGAACTCCGCGAATCCCTGCTCGAGCGCGTCGAGCTGCGCGGCGTGCTCGTCGACGTAGACGGCGATCTCGAAGCCGCGCTGCTCGAGGAAGTCGCGCATCGTGTCCACCGGGAAGCAGGCTGCAAACTGGTCGACGAGGGGTTGGCCGAACTCCCGCCCGGCCGTCGCGTCGCGGAGGGCTTCGATCGCCGACCAGAGGCGGCCCTTGACCGCGTCGATCTCCGCGCGTGGCGGGTAGCCGGGCTGCCCTGCGAACGAATAGAGGTCGCTGACGCCGTCCTTGACGAACCGAAGGCGCCGCGTCGCGTAGCCGAGGTCGAAGTCGAGGAGAAATCGGAGCTGCCGCGGCGACGGCTCGACCGATGGGTCGAACAGGTGCTGCCGCTCGGCCCAGGAGCGCAGCGAGCTGCGCGTCAGCAGCGCGTGGTTCGAGTCCGAGGGCAGATCGCAGACCGCGCACACCGTCTGCGCGTAGCGGTCGACGACCCCGCTGATCTTCAGCCGGACGTAGGTCGCGTAGCTGAAGCCGGCGCTCCTCCGCGCTTCGTCGTCGAGGCGTTTCTTGATCTCGGCGAGCTCTGGGCTCCGGGGGTCGGTGGGGACATCGTCCAGCGGGCCCGCGATCTCCCTTACCCGGTCCGCGACCGTGTGCCAACTCGTCTCGACGATGTCGGCGATGCGTCGAACCCGTTGGTTCAGCGCGGCGACCTCGACGAGATCGTCGAGGATCGGCTCCGCGCGCGGCAGGCCGGTCAGACCCCCGATCGCAGCTGCGATCGTGCCGGGCGCCGCGTGCTCGACTGCCTTCGCCGCCGCTCCTGGATCGGGCTCGAGATAGAGGAGGCGCCGGTCGACCTCGACATCCGCGGGACGCTCTCTGATCGCCTGGATCGTGGGCCCGAACGGCTTGTTGTCCAGGACGCCGCCGTCCACGAACCACGTCCAACCGGGTGGGAACTTCGCCAGCTGGTAGTTGCGGAAGAACCGACGCTCGAGCTCGCTGACGTCGACGGGGCGGCGGTCGCCGAGCCAGCCGGTCAGGTGCTCGAAGCTGACCGGTGGGAAGACGCCGGGAATGCAGGAGGTCGAGCGCGCGGCAAACGTCAGCGCGCCGTTCGAGTCGGGGCCGAAGTCGTCGCGGCCGTCTTCGCCGCCGTACCGGAACGCGAGTACGTGGCGGTGTCGCATGTCGTGGATCGGGTTCGGATCGGCATACGGCACCTGGCGCTCGTAGCCGTAGAAGTCGGTGACCGTCACGAACAGCTCGAGCAGATGCGACTCGGGCAGCAAGGACGGGGCGCCTCGCGGCTTCATGCCGTCGAACGCGTCGTAGATCCACTGCGCCATCAGGTCGCCGCGAAACGGCGCGCGTTTGAGCGCCCACATTGCGACCCAGGCGACCTTCAAGAACCTCGGCAGGAAGCGGGGGGCCGCGAGCAGCCCGTCGATGTCTCCGCGCTCGAACCAGAGGTCGCGGAAGCCGTCGAGCGAGAGGTCGTGCGCCAGCGCCTTGGCCAGGCAGACGCCGTTGATCCCGCCCGCGGAGGTGCCGGCAATGACGTCGACGACGACCTGCGTCCGCACGCCCTCGCGATCGCGCTCCGTCAGCTGGGCGAGCAGCCGCCGGTAGACCTGCTCGCTCGGACTCGGCGCCTCGGTGCCCCCGCCCGCCTCGGGCAGCGTCGAAGCTCGGACGAGCCGGTGCAGCTCCTTCGTCATCCCGTGCATGTAGATCGCGAGCGACGAGCCCCCGTAGCAGACCAACGCCAACCGAAGCTCTTTGACGGAGCCGTTTTCCGTCGACTCGTTTTCTGGGCGTTCAGCTGGTTGCTGCACGAGCCCCTCCCAACGGGGCGACCAGCCGCAGGGCGGGGAATCTGACAGACAGGTGCTCGGGCGTCAAGGAGCCCTTTCGACGCCTGGGGCTACAGCTGGTCGATCAGATTGAACGCGCGAAGCGCGTCGCTGAGGCAGTCACCGGGGACGAACTCGCAGGAGTGGGCCCAGAGCCCCTTGACCTGCGTGACCTTCGCGGCCGGGTTCTTGGCTTTGATCTGCCTGTAGAGCTTGCCGCTCTGGTTCGTCCCCTGGTTGCCGACGACCGTGTCCTGGCTGGACCAGTACAGCCGGAGCGGGAACGGGAGGCGCGCGAGCTTGTCCACGTAGTTGAGGGGGCTCCGCTCGTTCCAGCGCGCCTGGTTGCGCGGCAGTTTGTTGAGGAGCTCGGCGATCGTCATGTGCCGTTCGAGCTTCGCGTTATAGAAGGTGGCGCTCTGGCGGAAGCCGCGCACGGTCGCCGGCTTCGCGTTGATCTCCTCGATCATGCGCGCCGCGACGCCCGCCGGGTCCGAGCCGTGGGCGGCACGCTTGTTGGTGAGGTAGGCGCACTGGGTGGCGAGGTCGCAGGTGGAATCGAAGGCGGCCGCGCCGACCAGCCGGCCGGTTCCCCCGGAAAGCGCCTTGGGATAGCGGGCTGCGAGCAGCAGCGTTTCCTGTCCGCCCATGCTGCTCCCGAGGACATAGATCCGCTCGAGGTCGATCTTGAGCCAGGGAAGTGTCGCCTGCACGATCTTCGGCATCCGCGCCAGGTCGTCGATCCAGCGCGGATAGCCGTAGGTGAAGAGGCTCGGATCGTGCGGCGGCTGGTCGAAGGGGTCTGTTGCCTTGTTGTGCGCGCGGCTGAGCCCGTCCGGACAGACGAGAGCGAAGGGGCCTTCCGCCGGGAGCTCCTGCCAGTAGTGCGCCGCGTTCCCCCAGCCGAAGTTGTTCCGCCCGTGCGGTGAGATCACGAGCGGGAGCGGCTGCGGCTGGTGCCCGGGGACCCAACCGCTCGGCAGCACGATCGTTGCTTCGCGCACGGTGGTCTCGTCCCAGGCAAGGTAGGGAACGGTGTAGGCACGCGTTCGCGAGAACGGCCAGACGTGGTGGAGAGGGATCGTCGGGACGAGGACGTCGAGCGGAGTCGGTACCGGAGGCATCAGACCTGCCCGTTGACGAAGGTGAGGTCCAGATGTCCTCGAGATGCATTTCCGCGGATATCGGCGGCCTCGACGTCGAGCCGGTAGTCGCCGTCCGGGAACGGGCGCGTATCGAACCCGCGCGCCACCCAGATGCGGTAGAGCCCCGGCTTGTTCGGTTTGTTCTGTCGCGTCCCAGGCGCGTAGACGTTGCCGAAGTGGACGTCTGAGGGCGGCTTGCCGGCAATCTTGGCGACGAACGAGGTGCGGAAGTCGGTGGCGATCCGCCACGGCACGAAGGCGCGGGCGTTGCGGACGAGACGCCACCGAACGAGCGCGGGCGTGACGGGCATGCCGTGCCACGCCGGCTGCGGCGCGGAGAGCGGCGGACGGTCGAACGTCTCGACGATCAGGTTCAGCCGGCCGGAGATCGCGTCCAAGGGCTGTGACGCGAGGACGCGGGAGACGACCGGCTCGCCGTAGTCCTGGAAGGGAGTCATCACGCCGGGGCGGAGAGGATTCCAGTAGGCGTCTCCCCGTCGCTCGGCGAGGTGTACGTGTCCCCAACCGTCGGCGATGTGACCGAGCAGCGATCCTCGCCGGACGCGGGTCCCGTCGCGCACGGCGGGAATGACATGCCAGTACCCGTGTTCCCGCACCCCCTCGACTTCGATCACCGTGATGTTCTCGCCGTCGATCGAGACGCGACCTGCATTGACCGCGTAGACCGCCGTCCCGTCGAGCGCGGAGACGTCGACGCCGAAGTGGAACGACTTGCCGCCCTTGTCCCCGATGCGTGGATCGCCGAAGAGGCCGCGGACCGGGTGTTGCCGATCGAACGGCTTGATCGGCCACGGGTGGGCGTCTCCGCGCGCCGGCACGATCTCGAACGCTAACGGGTCTCGGGCGACAGTGGACCTGTCCTGCAGCGTGATCACCCAGAAGGGGGACATGCGCAGGGAGTTCCTTTCGTAGTATCGAGCGTTAGCGAGAGTCAGCGATCTGCGGCTGGGGAGAGACTCGCAGCGAAACCGACGATTCTGAAGCTACTCGACGGGTTCGACCTCGTCGCAGGTCGCTCCGTGACGCTGCCCCTGAGCGCGCAGCGACTGGCCGCATTCGTGGCGCTGCACGAGCGACCGCTACCGCGGTCCTTCGTGGCGGGCTCGCTCTGGCTCGACTCGTCGGAGGAGCGCGCCAACGCCAATCTCCGCTCTGCGCTGTGGCGCCTCCACCGAAGCGGGCAGCGGGTCGTCGACTGCGCCGGCCAGCGTCTTGCGCTCGATCCGAGCGTGGTCGTGGACCTGCGCGTGTCGGAGGCGCTCGCCCACCGCGTGCTGAGCGGGAGCGACGCGCTCGAGGTCGAGCCGTCGGCCCTGAGCGGCGAGCTGCTTCCGGGCTGGTATGACGAATGGATCCTGTTCGAGCGGGAGCGCTTCCGTCAGCTGCGTCTGCGTGCGCTGGACACGCTGTGCGAACGGCTGACGGAGGCGGGCATGTTCGACGCTGCCCTCGAAGCTGGTCTCGCGGCGGTTGCGGGCGAGCCGCTGCGGGAGAGCAGCCACCGCGCGGTCATCCGCGCTCATCTGGCCGACGGGAACGTCGGCGAGGCGATCCGTCAGTACCGCCTCTGCCGGCGGCTGCTGAAGGACCAGCTCGGTCTCGAGCCGTCGGACCAGACGGACGGCCTCTTCCAAGGCGTTCACACACTGGCAACGGCCGGGTGACGCCGACCGAGCAGCATCAGGCCATCAGACGTGCAGGCAGGGGAGCGGACAGCGGTGCTGGTCATCCGTGCATGGGTCGAGGGGAGAGAGGTCCGCGCGAGGATCACGCACACGCGCGACATCGGGGGCACGACGATGGTCGAGGGCGCCGCCGCGTCTGTGGAGGAGGTCCTGCGGACCGTTGAGGAATGGCTCCGCAGCTTCGTCGCGTCAGAGTGACCTCGGATTTGCGGTTCGCTTCGGCGTCGCGTCCCTTGCCACCTGGCGCTTGACGCACCTGTTGGCCGAAGAGGATGGCCCGGGCGACGTCGTCGTCCGTGTACGGGCCGGCCTCGGCGACAGCCCGGCTGGGCAGTTGATGGACTGCTTCTACTGCTTGAGCGTCTGGGTGGCGGCACCCGTGAGCCTCGTCGTCAGCCGCCGGAGCCGAAACCAGCCGCTCACGTGGCTCGGCCTGTCTGCGGCCGCCTGTTTGATCGAACGGCTTACCGGCAGCGCCGAAACGAGCGTCGAGTACCGATCGGAGGACGAACGCGTTCCGTCAGAGGTACGCGGGAAGAACGTGCTCGGCTAGCCGGCTCACCTGGTCGAGGTCCGGAATCTCGGGAAAGAGGATGAGCACGTCGACCACCTCTGCGTAGGCGGCGACCTCTTCCGCGATCTTCGTCGCGGGGCCGTGGTGGATGAGACTTTCGGGCTCCTTCCAGAGCTGCCCGTAGTAACGGAGTACGTGGTGCGTGGCTTGTTCGAGCACTTCCGCGGGGTCGTCGCCGACGGCGACGTACGCGACGCCGGCGACGGGGACCTCTGGCTTCCCGTTCGCCTTGAAGGCCTCGCGGATGCCCGGAGCGTACTCCGCCATCATCGCGCTTCCGATCGTGCCGAACATGAACCCGTCGCCGACGCGTGCCGCCCGCTCGATCGCCTTCGGCTGGAGGGCGCCGACCCAGATCGGCGGCCCCGGTACCTGGACGGGTGCCGGCCCGACCTCGCCGTGGTCGCGGGTCGACTCGCGGGCCCGGGACCAGATCTCCCGTAGCCGTGCGACCTGTCGCTCGAACTTCGCGCCGCGACCGGAGAAATCGGCGCCGAGAACCTGGAAGTCGTCCTCCCGTCCGCCCTGGCCGAGGCCGAGATCGAGGCGGCCGCCGGACAGCTGGTCGATGACCGCGGCCTGTTTGGCGACGAGCACCTCGTTGCGCGGCGGGAGCTGCAGGATCGTTGTCGCAAGACGAGCCTTCTCGGTCACCGCGGCGACTCCAGCCAGGGTTGCCAGCGGGTCCCACGAGTCGTAATTCGGCTTGTCGATCGTCGCCAGCGTGTGAAACCCCGCGTCGTCGGCGAGCCGAGCCCAGTCCAGCATGAGCCGGCGATCGACCTCGTGGGCGAGGGTGTTGGGGAGGCCAAGTCCGAGCTTCATGGGTCTAGAGATCGAGGAGCGCCGGCGCCAGACGGCGGAGGGCATCGAGGTCGAGCTCGCCGGACGGCAGCGTCTGAATGCAGACGTGGTCCGCGCCTGCGTCCAGGTGCTCCTTCACCCGCTCGCGGATCGCGTCCTCGTCGCCCCAGACGACGATCCGGTCGTGGAGCCGCTCGGAGCCGCCGTCCTGGAGGTCGCTCTCGTCGAACCCGAGCCGGAGCATGCTGTTCCGGTAGTTCGGCGACGTGAAGTAGAACGCGCAGTGCTCGCGCGTGAGCTCGCGCGCCCGCTCGGCGTCTGACGTGAGGATCACGGCCTGCTCCGGCGCGAGCAGCTTCCCGGGTCCGAGCCGCTCTCGGGCTTGCGCGGTGTGCTCGACCGGGACGAAGTAGGGGTGCGCGCCGTCCGTGCGGTCGCGGGCGAGGTCGAGCATCTTCGGGCCGAGTGCCGCGAGGACGATCGGGACTCGCTCCGCAGGCTCGGGGCCCATGTAGGGCGCCGACTCCATCGCGTCGAGGTAGGCGCGCATGGTCGTTACCGGCCGCCCGTACTCCTGGCCGCGCATGGCGACCGCATGCGGGTGGCTGATCCCGAGCCCGAGCACGAACCGTCCGGGGAATGCCTCGCCGACTGTCTTCATCCCGGCGCTGGCCGCGGCCGCGTCGCGTGCGTAGACGTTCGTGATCCCGGTCGCGACGACGAGGTCGCGCGTCCACGACAGGGTCAGCGTGGCCGCCGAGAGGTTCTCCCGCGAGAAAGCCTCGCCGAACCAGATCGCGGGGTACCCGAGCGCCTCGTACTCGGCCAGGCTCTCGCGCAGCTCTGCGGCGGGCGTGTTGACGACACCGGTACTCCAGACACCGACCCGGCCGAGACGATCGAAGGCGGTGGGCACGAGAGAACCCTAGAAGGTGGCGGCACCGGGCGCTCGTCGAGCGTCTGGCATGATCAGGCCGGTGCGAGGGGTCGCGCGGTGTCTAGCCGGAGTCCTGGTGGCGGTCGCTGTGGCTACCGGGGCCGGGCCGCGGGCCGGGGCTGCGACGCCGCCCTCGCTCGAGTCCACCTGCAGCGACACATCCGGCGTCGTCGCGAGCCCGTTCACGGTGCGCACGGCAGACGGCGTGGAGCTCTACTCGATCGAGGTCGGAACCGGGCCGACCACCCTCGTGCTCGTGCACGAGTCGCCGGCGAGCCTGTGCGGCTGGCTGCCCTATATCCCGGCGCTGACCGCCGCCGGGTTCCGCGTCCTCGCCTTCGACCTGCGTGGCTTCTCCGACTCCACGCTCCCGGCCAATGTCCCGGCGCGCGCCTACGACCGTGATCTGGCGGCGATGGTTGCCCGCGCGCGAACGGATGGTGCGACCCGGGTCTTCCTGATCGGCGCGTCGTACGGCGGGGCGGTGTCGTTGACGTACGCGCCGAAGCTGCCGATCGACGGCGTCATCAGCCTGTCCGGCGAGACCTACCTGCCGAGCCAGAAGGCGAATCCGCTCGTCTCGGCGCCCCGGCTGAAGGTGCCGCTCCTCGTCGTCGGATCGCGCCACGACCACTACCTGCCGGTCAAGAGCGCGCTCGCCCTGCTCCATCGAACGGCGGCGAAGGACAAGCGCACCGCCTTCTACCCGGGCGGTTGGCACGGTTGGGCAATCGTCGAGACAGCGCCGTAT
>JBKPPY010000164.1:0-10575 GCA_046733845.1 Actinomycetota bacterium
GCTCACCACAGTCGACGAGGAAGACGAAGACGTGACCACGATCCCGGACGAGCGCCTGGCGCTGATCTTCACGTGCTGCCATCCGGCACTCGCGACCGAAGCGCAGGTCGCACTCACGCTCCGGATGCTCGGTGGCCTCACGACGCCGGAGATCGCCCGCGCCTTTCTGACGAGCGAGGCGGCAATGGCCCAGCGGCTGGTGCGGGCGAAGCACAAGATTCGCGCCGCCGGCATCCCCTTCCGGGTGCCGCCCGACGATGCCCTGCCGGCCCGCCTCGACGCTGTGCTGGCGACGATCTACCTGATTTTCAACGCCGGTTACTCCGACGTGCGCGGTGGGCTCAGCCGCGAGGCGATCCGTCTCGGCCGAACACTCGCCCAGCTGATGCCCGACGAACCGGAGGCGCTCGGCCTCCTCGCGCTGATGTTGCTCCACGACTCGCGACGGGGGGCCCGGTTGGACGACGACGGCGTGATCGTCCTGCTGGAGGACCAGGACCGCGGCCGGTGGGACGCCGACGAGATCGCAGAAGGACAGCGCCTGGTGGAGGCGGCCCTGCGCCGCCGTGCGGCCGGCCCATACCAGCTACAGGCGGCGATCGCCGCGTGCCACACCGGCGAGGAGAGCGACTGGCGCCAGATCGTCCTGCTCTACGACGAGCTTCTCCGTCTCCAGCCCTCGCCGGTGGTGGCGCTGAACCGGGCCGTCGCGCTTGCGATGGCGGAAGACCCGGAGTCCGGACTGGCAGCGATCGCGGAGATCGACGGTCTCGACGGGTACGTCCACTACCACTCGGCGCGAGGAGGGCTCCTCCGCCGCGCCGGCCGCGCCGAGGAGGCCCGCGAGGCGTACCAGCGGGCGCTCGACCTCGACCCGAGCGAGGCCGAGCGCCGGTTCTTGGAGCGGCAGCTCAGTCCGGAATAGCCGCGACCGCCTCGATCTCGAGCAGGGCGCCGGGCACCGCGAGCGCCGAGACTTCCACGAGCGTGCTGGCCGGCCGGGCCTCGCCGAAGAACTCCATCCGCACTGGATTGATCTTCGGCCGGTCGTCGACGTCGAGCAGGTAGTGGACGACCTTGACGACGTCGTCGAAGCCGCAACCGGCCGCCCTGAGGCACAGCTCCATGTTCCGGAAGACCTGCCGCGCCTGATCGGCGACGTCGTTCTCCCCGACCAGATTCCCCTCGGCATCGAGCGGGACGATGCCGGACACGAACAGCAGTCCGCCCGCCTTGACCGCGTCCGTGTAGTGGCTGAGCGGCTCGGCCATACCCTCGACCCGGAACTCCTCGCGATGGTGGCTCATCGTTCGAAGTGCGCCTTCAGCGCGTCGAAGCCGCCTTGGAAGACCTCGTTCGCGAAGAACCCCTCCCAGTGGTCGATCCGGTCGCGGTCGCAGTCGAAGGTCGTCCACCACTCAACGAAGCTCTCGTTCCCGTCGGTGACAGGCGTGACGCGGATGGTCGCGCGGTAGTTGTCGACGTCGAACGGGGTCTTCTCGAAGTTGTAGGTGTACGAGCGATCGACGTCCGAGTGCGAGAGCAGCCGCTCGCGCAGGTGCGTGCCGTCGGTCAGCTTGAAGCTCCGGACGCCGCCGGTCTGATCGCCCGATTTTCCGTCCTCGATCTCGCTCTCGGCGACCATGCCGCCGTGCCACGCGGACAGGCCGTTGAAGTCCCTGATCCGCGCCCAGACCTCGTCGACGGGTGCGCCGATCACCGTGCTCGCGTACGACCGTGCCACAGAGTCCTCCTCTTGTCGGATCAGCCGATCGTACAATCGGCGCGTGGAGACGCAGTTCGTCCACTTCCCGGACGTGAAGGAGTTCGAGCTCGCCGCCGGCGTCGCCGGGCGGCCGCTTTTCGGCGAGGGTGCGATGCTCAACTTGATCGAGTTCGAGCCCGGCTCGACGGTGCCGCTGCACAGCCACGAGCACGAGCAGCTCGGGATCGTGCTCCAGGGGATGCAGGCGCTCGTGGTCGGCGGTGTCCCGCACGAGATGCGCCCGATGGACGGTTACGTGATCCCGGGCGGAGTGGAGCACTCGGCGTACTGCGGCCCCGAGGGCGCGCTCGTCCTCGACGTCTTCCGCCCTGTTCGTGAGGACTATCGCGAAAGGTGGAACTCGCTTCCGTAAGCCGGCTCGTGCCCCGAACGGGGCGCGGCCCGCCATGTCTGGCGCCGACGGGCTTTGCCCGGCGGCGCTGCCGGGTCAGTGGTCGAGCGCGGCCCGCAGCACGTCGTCGATCGGCTCGGGTCTGCCCTCGGCGTCGACGTGGACGACCGTGTGACGGCCCTTGATGTGGGGCTCGCCGCCCTTCGCGATCGTCCAGGCATAGGTGACCGAGGTGCGGCCGACGTTGTCGACCCGCAGCCGGACCTCGATCTCGTCGTCGAAGCGCAGCACCTGTAGGTACTCCGCCTCGACCTTCCGGCGGGGGAAGCTACCCCAGCGCTCCCGCGGCAGGCCCAGGTTCCGCATCAGCTCCGTCTCGGCCTCCTCGGCCCAGCGGAACGCCGCAGTGAAGTGGATCCGCCCGCCCGCGTCCGTGTCTATCCACGCGACCCGAGTCCCCAGGATCTGCTCGACCACGACGGCAGCCTAGTCCTCAGGAAGCCGGACGACGAACGCACCCCCGCGGAAAGTGAGCTTGAAGTTGCGGTTGGTGATCCCGCCTCGGAGCCGTTCGACCTGCGCCCCTGCGTCAGGCCAGAGCCGCTCAACGATCGCCGCGATCTCGTCCACCTGCCGATCCTAGACTTCCGGGCCGCGCCCGTCCGAGCGCCTGCTAGGAACTGCTCGACTCCGTCTCGACAATCCAGACGGTCCCGTCGCCACACTCGACCGGGCGACCCTCAGGCCCTTCGAGTGAAGCCCGGAGAACCCGCACCCGCTCGCCGTCGAGCTCGGTGACCGCTCCCTGCTCGCCCTCGAGCGAGAAGCCGAACCGCCACGCGCGCACTTGCCGCACGATCTCTCCCGCCGACCGGCTCCAGTCGATCTCGGCGAACTCCGGCTCGAAGAACGACTGGTACTCGGCCGCCTCCTCGTCCTGAGGGTCGCCTGGATCTCCGTTCTGGACGCGCTCGAGCACGATCGGCAAGAGCTGGGCGACGAGGCCGGCCAGCTGCGGGCCGAGCTCCTCCCACGACCACTCGTCGCCGAGGGTCAGCGGAGCCTGAGCGAGGATCGGACCGGTGTCGAGGTCGGGCTCCATCCGGTGGAAGGTGATGCCGACCTCCGTCTCGCCGTTGCGGATCGCCCATGCGACCGGGATCGGGCCGCGGTAGCGCGGCAGCAAGGACGGATGCGAGTTGACCACGCCGAGCCGGGGCACCTCGAGCGCGTCGGGCGGGATCTTCCACGGGAACCCCAGGCACAACGCAAGGTCAGGCTCCAGCGACCGCAGCAGCGGTGCAATCCGGTCTCGCGCCGACGGCATCACGATGTCCATCTCCGGCGGCGCGGCCATCACGTGCGTGCCAGTGTCGATGCCGTAGCGCGACGCTCTCCGGACGCAGAGCAGCCCGACCGGCTCGTGGCCGAGCGCACGCAGGCCGCGGGTGTACCCCTCGACCGCCTGCGGGATCTGCGAGATCAGAGCGACGCGCACCGACTCACTCGCCGGGCAGGACGAGCATCCGCCCGGGCGCGCCCGCGAGCGACAGCTCGATCGCCTCGTTCACCCGGCTAAGCGGGAACGTCTGCCCGAGCAGCTCCCGCAGCTTCAGCCGGCCGCCGCGCACGTGCTCGAGCAGCATCGGGAGCGCGACCGCGGGGTCTTCGGAGCCGTACATCGTCCCGGTGAGGAACTTCTCGCGGCGGTTGAACTCGCCGAAGTCGAGATCGAGCCGTTCCCCGGTGGCAGGGATACCGACGATCACGCAGGTGCCGCCGCTGCGGGTGAACCGCAAAGCGAGTGCCGAGGTGTCCGGGGTGCCGACGACGTCGAGGGCACGGTCCGCGCCGTCGGGGAAAGCGTCTTTCATCAGCACCTTCAGCCCCTCGGGCGTGGTCGTGTGGGTCGCACCGAGCTCGCGGGCTAGATCGAGCCGCGCCTCGAGTGGATCGACCACGACGATCGCCTCGGCCCCGGCGATCCGGGCGCCCTGGACGCAGAACTGGCCGACGCCGCCGGCACCGACCACGAGCACGACGTCTGCGGCTTCGGTGCGGGCGGCGAACAGCACGGCACCTACGCCGGTCAGGGCGGCGCAGCCCAGGAGGGCCGCCTCCTCGAGCGTGACGCCCCCGCCGACCGGCAGTGCAACCCGCTCGGTGACGGTGATCAGCTCCTGCAGGCAGCCGGTGGCCGTGCCGCGGTAGAGCATCTCGCCGTCGATGGTCATGCCGGTCGTGCCGTCGACCAGCGTCCCGTTGCCGATCGCACGGTGCAGGTTGATGCAGGCTGCCGGCCGGCCGCGCCGGCAGTCGGCGCAGTCGCCACAGGACGGCGCCCACGAGAGCACCACCTCGTCCCCCGGTTTCACAGACGTCACCGCGTCGCCGACCGCCTCGACGATCCCGGCTCCCTCGTGCCCGAGCACGGACGGCGTGGGCCGAACCCACTCGCCGCGAATCGAGTGCAGCTCGGTGCCGCAGATTCCGACCGCGGCCATGCGGACGAGCACGTCCCGCGGGCCGGGCTCGTCGAGGTCGATCTCCCTGACCTCGAGCGGCTGCCCGGCCCCGCGGAAGACCGTGGCGCGCGACTTCACGCGCCGAGCGCGGCCGAGACCGTCTTGCAATCGGTGACGGTCGAAACGTTCTGCAGCGCGTAGTTGATCGAAGCGTTGTGCCAGTCGGCGTTCATCGTCGAGCAGCCGTCCTCGGGCACGACCATGTAGTAGCCCTTGTCGGCGCCCGTGCGGGCGGTGTGCTCGATCGACATGTTCGTCCAGGCGCCGCTGACGACGACCGTGTCGACGCCGAGGCCGCGCAACAGCGTCTCGAGCTTCGTGTCCTGCCAGGCGCTCATCCGCATCTTCTCGACGATGTGGTCGCCGCGCTTCGGCTCGAGCCCGGCCGCCGGCGCGGCGCCCCACGTGCCGCGGACGAGCGCGTTCGCGCCCTTCACGCCCTCGAAGAGCGGCGCGTTCTGCTTCAAGCCCGGCGCGCCCTTCTCGACGATGTACCAGACGTGGATTACCGGCGCGCCGGCTTTGCGAAAGGCGGCCGCCAGTTTCTTGACGTTCGCGACCACGTTCTGCTCGTTGGCGTGCTGGGGCGAGCCGGAGTCGGCGAAGGCGCCCTTCTCGATGATCACGTCGTTCTGCAGGTCCTGGATCAGGAGCGCCGTGCGTTTCGGGTCGAGCTTCAGCTTGGCCATCGGTCTCGTCTCCTTAGTTCATATAGGGCTCGCGGCGCGGCCCGACCTTCGTCTCGAAGGCATAGAGGGACGTCGAGCTCGGGACGAACAGCGTGTGCCAGTCCGAGCCGCCCCAGGTCAGGTTGCCGACGTTCTCGGGAATCCTGACTACACCGAGGTGCTCGCCCGCGGCGCTGATCACCCAGACGCCGCCGGGGCCCGTGACCCAGATGTTGCCCTGCTCGTCGCACTTCATGCCGTCGGGGATGCCCTCTTCGATCACGCCGGAGCCGATCCCCTCGAAGAACATGCGACCGTTCGAGAGCGTTCCGTCGGAACCGACGTCGTACACCTTGATCCAGGCCTTCGGGGTGTCGTTGATGTAGAGCAACGATTCGTCGGGCGAGAAGCAGAGCCCGTTCGGCTGCTCGTACTCGTCCTTGTCGACGACCAGCTGCGGGTCGCCGCCGCCGGGCGGCAGGCGGAATACGCCCTGCCAGCCGAGCTCGCGCTCGCGCTCGACCCCGAAGACCGGCATGCGCCCGTACCACGGATCCGAGAACCAGATCGAGCCGTCGGACTTCACGCACACGTCATTCGGGCTGTTCAGTTCCTGGCCCTCGAAGTGGGAGGCAAGGACTTCGCGGTTGGTGTTCTTCCCGTCCGGGTCCATGCGCACCAGCGAGCTAGTCGCGTGCTCGCAGACGATCAACCTGCCGTCCGCATCGAGCGTCATCCCGTTGCCCTTGTTGCTCGGGGACAGGACTTCCTGAACCCCGCTCGCCTCGTCCCAGCGCCGCCTGGTGTCGCCGGGCATGTCCGAGAAGAGCAAGAACTGCTCCTTCGGATTCCAGATCGGGCCTTCGGTGAAGGTGAAGCCGGTTCCGAGTTGCTTCACCTCGACGTTCTCGTCGACGAGGCTCGCGAGCTTGTCGGACCTCACGTCAACGCTCACGCTCTCCTCCCTTAACAGTGGCCTCGAGGACAGGATTCATCCGGTCCCCGAGACAGTTTTGAAAGACGAGCGCGAACCTAACAGAGACGTCGCCGTTAGTCCTCTTAGTCCTCTGCGGCGAAGTCGAGCGCGAGCGAGTTGATGCAGTAGCGCTGGCCGGTCGGGTGCGGGCCGTCCGGGAACACGTGACCGAGGTGCGAGTCGCACGCGGCGCAGCGGACCTCGATCCGGCGCATGCCGTGACTCGTGTCCATCTCGGTCTCGACGGCCTCGTCGGCGGCAGGCTGG
The DNA here is from genome assembly GCA_046733845.1 of Actinomycetota bacterium. Taxonomy (GTDB): domain Bacteria; phylum Actinomycetota; class Thermoleophilia; order Gaiellales; family Gaiellaceae; genus DATBLE01. Next base: position 6,554 of record JBKPPY010000164.1, read on the forward strand.
AAGAAGCTCGGCCAGCCCGAGCCGGAGTCGAACTTCGCGTCGGAGCGGAAGAGCTCGGCGCCGCACGCGCCGCAGCGGAAGACGCCATCCTCCTTCACGTAGTTGAGGTCGCCCGACCAAGGCGGCTCGGTCGCCGCGCAGCGCAGAACTGCGTAGCGGTCAGGGTCGAGCTCCTGCCGCCACTGCTCTTCGGTCTTACGGATCTTCTCCATGGTGATCAGTCTCGCAGGCAGGCGCTTTGCTACATGCCTCGCCGCGCCATGTCAGAGGGACAGTCCCTGTAACGAACGTTCCACAGGGCGGAAACGCTGCAACCACGCCGTTTCCGGCTCGATCGACGAACACCCAGTACTGCCACGGCCGAGCGGATTTGCTCAACCATGCTGTGGAGGGACTGTCCCTCGTTACGAGGTTTCCACTTCGGCGTGGATGCGCTGCTTCGCCGACCTTAGCGGCCCGCCCTCGCGGTGAGCGCGGACGGCAAGGATCTCGGCCAGGATCGACAGCGCCGTCTCGGCCTGGGAGTCGGCGCCGATATCGAGTCCGCACGGGCCGGAGATCCGCTCGAGCGCCTCCTCGGAGACACCGGCCTCGAGCAGCCGCTCCCGGCGGCGCTCCTGGTTGCGTCGCGAGCCGAGCGCCCCGATATAGAAGGCCTCGCTCTCGAGAGCCCGCTTCAGCGCCGGTTCGTCGAACTTGTCGTCGTGGGTGAGGACGACCACCGCGGTCTGGTGGTCGGGCGCAATCTGGTCGAGCGCCTCCTCCGGCCACTCGACGATCAGCTGATCTGCGCTCGGGATCCGCTCGGCGGTTGCAAACTTGGCCCGCGCGTCGGCGACGATCGCCGTCCAGCCGAGCAGCTTCGCCCCGCGGCACAGCGCCTCAGCGGTGTCGACCGCGCCGTAGACGAAGAGCCGCGGCGGCGGCCCGTACCACTCGGCGAAGACCTTCGAGCCGTCGTCGAGCTCGAGCAGCCGGTTCCGGCCGCCTCTGATGATCTCGTCGAACTGCCCGAGTGCGTCGTCCGGAACGCCGTCCCCGAGCTCCTCACCTCCCTCGACGACGAGCCGCTTCGCGCCCGCACCCGGGCCCTCGACGACGGTGAACACCACCGCCCGTCCACCGGAGCGGGCAAGCTCGGCGAGCCGCTCGATCACTCGACGCGCTCCACGAACACGTCGATCTCGCCGCCACACGGCAGGCCGACCTCCCACGCCTCCTCGTCCTTGATCCCGTAGCTGAGCAGCTTCGGTTCGCCCGTTGCCATCACCTCGCGGGCGTTCTCGTAGACGTCCGACTCCACGCATCCGCCCGACACCGAACCGCACATGTGCCCCGATTCGGACACGGCGAGGCTGGTGCCGACCGGCCTGGGAGCGGAACGGCGCGTCGCGACGACGGTCGCAACGACGACCTTCTCGCCCTGCTCCCGCCAGCGCTCGACCTCTTCGAGGATCTCCTTCATGCCGCATGCCTCCTCTCGATGCCGGCGAGGACGCCGGCCAAGTCTTCCAGGCTCTCCAGGTTGTGTCCGGGCAGGAACCGGTCGACGAACGGGAGCGCGGCGCGCATCCCGCCGGCGAGCGGCTCGTAGTCGGGGTGCCCTTTGAGCGGATTCACCCACACCACTGAGTACGCGCAGCGGGCCAGCCTGGCCATCTCCCGCGCGACGGTGTGCGTGTCCTCGCGCTCCCAGCCGTCGGAGACGATCACGACCACCGCACCGCGCGAGAGCGCGCGCCTGCCCCACTGGTCGTTGAACGCCTTCAGCGACGCGCCGATCCGCGTACCGCCCGACCAGTCGACGACCTGCCTCGAGGCCTCCTCGAGCGCCCGCTCAGGGTCGTGCCCCGCGAGCTCCTCGGTCAGCCGCGTGAGGCGCGTCCCGAATGCGAACGCCTCCACCCCGCGCCCGCTCTCGAGCAGCGCGTGGACGAAGAGCAGGATCGCCCGGGAGTACGGCTCCATCGAGCCGGACACGTCGCAGAGCACGATCAGCTTCCGGTTCGTCTCCATCCGGCGGCGGAACGCGCGGTCGACCGGGTCGCCGCCGGTGGCAAGCGACGACCGCACGAGGCGCCGTAGGTCGAGGGTCGAGCCCTGCGGGTGAGGACGAAGCCGGCGGGAGCGCCGCTGGGGCCGGGCGAGTGCGAGCTCGGTGATCATCCCGCGGACCCTCGCAAGCTCTTCAGGTGTCAGCTCGGAGAAATCCTTCTCGCGGAGGAGCTCCTGGGCGCTCCAGCCGGAGGCACGGTCCTCGCCCTCCGTGCTCGCCTCGGCCTCCTCGGTGCCGTCTCGGGACACGGCACGCGTCGCCTTCACGCGCTCGACCTCGGGCGTGCGCGGCGGTGCGAGCTCGGGCGCGCGCAGGAACCAGGCTGCGAACGCGCGGTCGAAGGCCTCGATATCGTCTGCACGCGAGACGAGCGTCTGCCGCAGCGTCCAGTAGACGTCGTCGCGCCGGGAGAGGTTGATCGCGTCGAGCCCGACCATCGCGTCGCAGATCCGCCCCGGCCCGACCTCGAGCCCGGCCTCGCGCAGCACGCGGCCGAACGTGACCACCTGGCGCACGATCGGCTCAGCCAGCGCGGGCCTCCGCAACCAGAGAGGCGAGCGCGCTGTCCCGCACGGTCTCGAGGTCCTCGTGGTACTTCAGGACCGAGCCGAGCGTCTGCTCGACGATCTCGGCGTCGAGCTCGTCGCGACCGAGCGCCGCGAGCGCCTGCGCCCAGTCGATCGTCTCGGCGACGCCGGGCGGCTTCGCGAGTTCGAGGCCACGGAGCCCGCGGACGAAGCGCGCCGCCTGGGCGGCCAGCCGCTCGGGGATCCCCGGGACGCGCAGCACGACGATCTCGATCTCCCGCTCGAGTGCCGGATGCCCGATCCAGTGGAACAGGCAGCGCCGCTTGAGGGCGTCGTGCAGCTCGCGCGTGCGGTTGGAGGTGAGGATGACGCTCGGCCGGCGTTTGGCGGCGATCGTCCCGATCTCGGGGATCGTGATCTGGAAGTCGGAGAGCACCTCGAGCAGGAAGGCCTCGAACTCCTCGTCCGCGCGGTCGATCTCGTCGATGAGCAGGACGACCGGCTCCTCGCTGTCGATCGCCTCGAGCAGCGGCCGCCGGATCAGGAACTCTGGACCGAAGAGCTCTTCCTCCTGCACCGTCCCCTCCTGGGCGGCGCGGATGTGGAGGAGCTGGCGCGAGTAGTTCCACTCGTAGACCGCGTGGGCAACGTCGAGACCTTCGTAGCACTGCAGACGGATCAGCCGTGCAGGCAACGTCCTGGCGAGCGCCTTCGCCGCCTCGGTCTTGCCGACACCGGCCTCGCCTTCCAGCAGAAGCGGCTTTTCCAGGCGCAGCGAGAGGAACAGCGCCGTCGCGAGCCCGCGGTCCGGCAGGTAGTCCGCCTCGCGCAGCGCGAGCTCAAGGTCGTCGATCGTCGTGAAGGCCATCGGGTTAACTGTAGTCCCGCATTGACTTCCGGGGCAGGGGGGCGTACAACCGCGGCGTGGCGACGCACGAGATCAAGCTCCTCTCGCTCACGGATGTCTTCGTCGAGTCGAGCTTCCTCGTCCTCGGTCGAAACATGGGCATCCCCGCCTGGGTGCACACCTGGGGCATGCTCATCCTCGGCAACCCCGCAGGGCCGATCCTCGTCGACACCGGCGCGAGCTACCCGGAGATCATGGAGCGGCTCGGGATGAAAGGCCGGATCGACGAGGAGATGGAGCTCGAGAACGCGCTCGCCGCCTATGGCGTCGGGATCGGCGACGTCGCGGCCGTGCTGCACAGTCACTGCCACATCGATCACGCCGGCAAGGACGACCACTTCCCGTTGACAACGCCAGTGGTGATGAACCGGCGCGAGCTCGAGCACTCGGTGTCGGGGCTGATGGGCGGGCAGTACCCGCCCGAGTACGTGAAGCACCACATCGACCGGCTGCACGCGCCGGGAGCGCTGCGGCTCCTCGACCTCGAGCTGTCCGGCCCGGACGAGATCTTCGAGGGGATCGTCTGCGAGGC
>JBKPPY010000165.1:0-32849 GCA_046733845.1 Actinomycetota bacterium
TAGTACGGGATGAAGTCGCGGTGCATCAGGCTGTGGTCGTACTTGATCCCGTGCTTGAGCAGGAGCTCGTTCGTCACGTTCGAGAACTCCCACCACGGCGCGACGTACCCGGTCGGGCGCCGGCCCGAGACCTGCTCGATCAGGTCGATGCACTTGACGAGGACGGCCTCTTCCTGCTCGGGCGTCATCGCGATCGGGTTCTCGTGCGAGTACCCGTGCATCCCGACCTCGTGCCCGGCGTCGACGACCATCTTGCTCTCCTCCGGGAACGTCTCGATCGAATGCCCGGGGATGAACCAGGTCGTCTTCATGTCGTACTTGTCGAACATCTTCAGCAGCCGTCTCGTGCCCACCTCACCCGCGAAGATGCCGCGTGAGATGTCGTCGGGCGAGTCCTCGCCGCCGTAGGAGCCCAGCCACCCGGCGACAGCATCGACGTCGACGCCGATCACGCAGAAGATCTCCTTCGCCATGCTCTCCTCCCGTGGTTGTATGCAATGTCGAAACTAACGCACGGTGGTAGAACGGAGGGGCGATGTGCGTCCTCTGCGGCGTCCTTCTCAACGAGCACTGGGCCGAGCAGGAGGGTGGCCGGCGCGGCCGCGTCTTCCGCAGACGCCTGCTGAACCGTGTGCTCGCCGTCTACGGGCTTCGGCTCGACGACTGGAGCGGCCGGGTCTGGGTGCTGCGCGACCGCAAGGGCCGCACCGCCGTCGTGGACAACCTCGGCGCCGTTTGGGTGGAGGCAGAGAAGCTCGCCGGCCGTCCGCTCGACCCCCTCGACCCCGACCTGGTCGCCGCCCTCTCGTGAAGACGCCGGTCGTCCTGCTCACCGGCTATCTCGGCAGCGGCAAGACCACGCTGCTCTCGCGCCTGCTCGCCCATCCCGACATGGGCGAGACGGCCGTGATCGTCAACGAGCTCGGCGAGACGGCGATCGACCACCACCTGCTCCGGCGCGTGGACGAGCGGACGGTCGTGCTCGGGAACGGCTGCGTCTGCTGCACCCTCCGCGGCGACCTCGCCGACGAGCTGCGGGACCTGCTCTCACGGCGCGACCGGGGCGAGATCCCCGGCTTCGGACGCGTCGTCGTCGAAACGACGGGACTTGCCGACCCGGCGCCGATCCTTTACACGCTGCTTTCCGACCCCGTTGCCAAGCACCACTTCGAGCTGGAGCGTGTGGTCACAACCGTCGACGCCCAGCACGGGCTACGCGGGGAGGAGTCGCTCAAGCAGGCAGCGGTCGCCGACCGGCTGGTCGTGACGAAGACCGACCTTGCCGACCCCGGCCCCGTCGAAGGCGAGCTACGTCGCCTCAACCCGGCCGCGGAGATTCTCGAGGCCGCGCTCGGCGACATCGCTCCGCGGGAGCTGTTCGACGGCGTCGAGCGCGACCCGCGCGACCTCGTCTACGACGAGACGCCCGCGCACGACCACGAGGCCCGCGCCCTGTGCCTGACGCTCGAGGAGCAGATCGACTGGACCGCGTTCGGGATCTGGCTGACGATGCTGCTCCAGGCGCGCGGCACGGACGTCCTCCGCGTGAAGGGGCTGCTCAACGTCGGCGCCGAAGGGCCGCTGCTGATCAACGGCGTCCAGCACGTCGTCCACCCGCCCGAGCACCTGTCCTCGTGGCCGGACGACGACCGCCGCTCGCGGATCGTGTTCATCGGACGCGGCTTCACGGGCGAGGAGCTCGAACGGTCGTTGTACGCGTTCAACCGGGCCTCGCGGTGAGCGCGACGACCGTCGCCCCGGCGACGTCGACGAGATCGGCAGGGGCAAGCTCGAGTGTCGCGTCGTTCCGGCCCGACCCGCAGAACGCTCTCTCCAGATCGAGGACCCGTTCGTCGACGAGCACGGTCGCCCGGCCTCGGTCGACCAGCGGGCAGACGCCGCCGGGCTCGAGACCGAGCTCCTCGCGAACGTGGTCCGGCGGCAGCGGTTTCAGCCGGTCGCGCGGCACGCCGGCGGCGCGGGCGAGCGCCCCGTAGGCGAGGCGGTCGCTTCCGCGCAGGGCGGCGAGCACGACGCGGCCGTCGGCGTCGAACGCGAGCGTCTTCACGTGTTCCTCCGCCGGGAAGGGGAGCGCCTCGACGATCTCGGCCACCGTGGCGACCGGCACGTGCTCGTGGACGCGGAACGGAACGCCGGCGTCGGCCAGGATCTCCTCGGGCGTCCGCGCCACGGCGTCAGTACGAGCGTGGCATCTCGAGGACGTTCTGGCCGATGAAGGCGAGGACCAGATTGTTCGAGACGGGGGCGATCGTGTAGAGGCGGGTTTCCCTGAACTTCCGCTCGACGTCGTACTCCTCGGCGAAGCCGAAGCCCCCGTGCGCGTCGAGGCAGGCATTCGCCGCCGACCAGGACGCCTCGGAGGCGAGCAGCTTGGCGGTGTTTGCCTCCGCGCCGCAGGGCAGACCCTGCTCGAACAGCCAGGCGGCCTTGTAGCGCATCAGGTCGGCAGCCTCGACCGCCGCCCACGCCCGCGCGATTGGGAACTGCACGCCCTGGTTCTGGCCGATCGGCCGGCCGAACACGATCCGCTCGGACGCGTAGCGCGCGGCCTTGTCGACGAACCAGCGGCCGTCGCCGATGCACTCCGCCGCGATCAGCACCCGCTCGGCGTTCATCCCGTCGAGGATGTACCGGAACCCCTGGCCCTCCTGGCCGACGAGCGCGTCGGCGGGCACCTCGACGCCGTCGAGGAAGATCTCGGTCGTCGCGTGATTCATCAGCGTCTTGATCGGGCGGATCGTCATTGTCCCGGCCTCGACGGCGCGCTTCATGTCGACGATGAACGTCGAGAGGCCCTCGGTCCGCTTCGCGACCTGGTCGGCGGGCGTCGTCCGCGCGAGCAGCAGCATCAGGTCGGAGTGCAGCGCGCGTGACGTCCAGATCTTCTGGCCGTGCACCACGTATCCACCGTCGAGGCGTGTCGCCGTGGTCTGGATGCTCGTGGTATCCGACCCGACCGTCGGCTCGGTGACGCCGAAGGCCTGGAGCCTGAGCTCGCCGGAAGCGATCCTCGGCAGGTACTCCCGTTTCTGGGCCTCGGACCCGTGCCGCAGGATCGTCCCCATGATGTACATCTGGGCGTGGCAGGCGCCCGAGTTGCAGCCGGAGGCGTTGACCTCCTCGAGGATCACGCTCGCCGCCGTCAGCGACAGGCCGGCACCGCCGTACTCCTCCGGGATCAGCGCGGCGAGCCAGCCGTGCTCGGTGAGCGCGGCGACGAACTCCTCCGGGTAGCGGTCCGGCTCGAGCGCGCGCCAGTACTCGCCCGGGAACCCGGCACAGAGCTCGCGCACTGCGGTGCGGATCTCGTCCAGCTCCGGCGGGAGAGAGAAGTCCATCAGAGTGCGTGGCGCTCGAGCAGCCGCCGGGCGATCACGAGCTGCTGGATCTCGTTCGAACCCTCGCCGATGATCAGCACCGGCGCGTCGCGGTAGATCCGTTCGACCACGAACTCCTGCGAGTAGCCGTAGCCGCCGTGGATGCGCATCGCCTCGAGTGCGACCTCTTCGGCGGTCTCGGTCGCGAACAGCTTGGCCATCCCCGCCTCGAGGTCGGCCCGCTCGCCACCGCTCTTTCGCTCGGCCGCCTGCATCGTCAACAGCCGCGCCGCCTCGATCTTGGTCGCCATCTGCGCGAGCTTCAACTGCACCGCCTGGTGCTGCGCGATCGGTTTGCCGAACGTCTCCCGCTGCTGTGCGTAGGCGATCGCCTCCTCGAACGCCCGGGTGGCGATGCCGACCGCCCGGGCGGCGATGTTCACGCGGCCGAGCTCGATCCCGCCCATGAAGTAGGCGAAGCCGTTGCCCTCGCCCGCGGGGCCACCGAGCACGCTTGCTGCCGCGGTCCGGAAGCCGTCGAACACCAGCTCGGTCGTCTCGACGCCCTTGTAGCCGAGCTTGCTCAGCTTGCCCGGGATTCGGAGCCCGGGAAGCTCCTCCACGCCGGGCTCCTTCTCGACGATGAACGCCGTCATGCCCCGGTGCCGCGGCTCGGCGTCAGGGTCGGTGACGGCGAGGAGCATCACCGCTCCCGCCCGCAGGGCATTCGTCGCCCACATCTTCTGGCCGGTGATCACGAAGTCGTCTCCGTCTCGGACGGCCCGCGTGCGGATCGCCTGGACATCGGAGCCGGCGTGCGGCTCGGTCATCGAGTAGGCGAAGCGCAGCTCGCCGGTCGCCATCCGGGGCAGGTAGCGCTGCCGCTGCTCGTCGGTGCCGTACGTTCCGATCATCCAGGCCGAGATGAAGTGCGTGTTCAGGACACCGGAGAGCGACATCCAGCCGCGCGACAGCTCGATCTGGATCAACACGTAGGTGAGCAGATCGAGGCCGAGCCCACCGTACTCCTCCGGGATCGTCACGCCGAAGAGCCCCATCCGCTTCATGTCCTCGACGAGCGGCTCCGGATACTCGTCGGCGTGCTCGTAGTCCGACGCGACGGGGTAGACCTCCCGCTCGACCCACTCGCGAACGGCGGCGACGACCTCCGGCTGCGCCGAGGTCGAGTTCATGCCGGGATCGCAAGCCGGGCCAGCGGCGACATGACCGCCTGCGCGTCGTCCTGCCGCTCGAGGTCGAGAACCGCCTGCTCGAGCTCGTCGAACGAGCCTCCGGCGAGGGCCGCGTTCTCGCGGAATTTCACCCGCACCTGCTCCTCGCTCATCGGGTTCTCGGGGGCACCGAGCTGGTACGGGAAGTCGGCCTCCAGCGTGCGGCCGTCGCGCAAGCCGATCCGCACGCCGCCCGGGAACGCCGCCGGGTACGACGCATACTCCTTCGTCTCGTAGCGAACCAGCCGGGCGAGTCCGAGTACGCGTTCGTCGGCGAGCGCTTCCGGCGTGTAGGTCGCCAGGCCGACGCGGCCGTGCACGAGCATCGCCGCGGTCGAGTACTGGAGCGAGAACTTGCCCTCGTAGTCGGTGCGCGGCGCGACCTTCGACTCCGCGGGCTCGAGCACGAGCGAGACGCCGGCCTCGGGAAGGGTGACGAGGATGTCCTCGACCTCGTCCACGTCGACCTCGTCACGGAGGGACGCGGTCGCCCCGAGCGAGCCGTGGATGAAGTGGCAGGCCGGAAACGCCTTGAAGGCGATCCGCGGTGTCTCCCAGCGCTCGCCCAGGTCGGCAAGCTGCGACTCTAGGTCGATGCGGGTGCCGACGAACGCGTGGTACAGGCCAAACCGTCCCTCAAGCACGCCTGGCGGTCCCTCGGCGCCGAGCGACGCGAGGCGGGCGGCGACCAGCGCGCCGTGTGCGGCCCAGGCGGGGTGGATCGGCTTCGTCGCGGTCGCATCGTCGAGGTAGGCGAACAGCCCGGACGCCATGCTGCCGGCGATCCCGAGCGCACTGGCGGTGTCGGCGGGAGAGAGCCCGCCGAGCCGGGCGGCGGCCGCGGTCGCGGCGAAGATCCCGCAGATCGCGGTTGGATGGAAGCCGCGCTCGTGGAACGCCCCGGGCGTCGCCATGCCGATGCGGGTGACGATCTCGTTGCCGGCCACGATCGCGGTCAGCAGCTCCCGGCCGGTCGCACCCCGCGCTTCTGCGAGGGCCGCCGCGGCGGGAACGACCACGGTGCTCACATGCGAGACGGAGTCGGAGTGCGTGTCGTCGAAGTCGAGGCCGTGGCAGAGCATCGCGTTCGCGAAGGCGGCGTTGGGCGCCGGTAACCCACGGTCGAGCCCGATCACCGTCGCCTCCGTCTCGCCGCCGAGCTCCGCCATCGCCGTTCGGCCCTCGCTTGCGATCCCGAGGGCGTGCGCGGCCAGGCCGCAGCCGAGCACGTCGAGCACGTGCAGCTTCGCCGCCCGGATCACCTCGTCCGGGACGGCCTCGAGCTCGAGCTCGAGTGCGAACGCCGCGAACCGCTCCGCTGCGGTTGCCATCACACCCTCCATTCCTCGGCGGTACCGGGGAAGCTGCGCTTCGCCTCCGGCGCACCGCGCTTCAGAAGCATGAACGTCCGGCGGTACTCGATCACCACCTGTTCCCGCTGGTTGATGCCCCGGCAGCGCATCGACACGATGCCGACGCTCGGATTCGACTTCGACTCCCGCTTGTCAAGGATCTCGCTCTCGGCCCAGAGCGTGTCACCGACGAACACCGGGTTCGGCAGGGAGATGTCCGTCCAGGCGAGGTTCGCGACCGCGTTCTCGCTCGTGTCCTGGACCGTCAGCCCCGTGATCAGCGCCAGCGTGAAGGTGCTGTTCACGAGGATCTGGCCGAACTGCGTCTGCTGCGCGTGTGCGGCGTCGAAGTGGATCGAGTTGGTGTTGTGGGTCAGGCCGGTGAAGAGGATGTTGTCGTACTCGGTGACCGTGCGGCCGAAGCGGCTGCGGAAGACGTCGCCGACGTCGAGATCCTCGTAGAACCGGCCTTCCCAGACTTTCGGTGCGCTGCCGGCGTCAGCCGCCATCGATGCCTCCCTTCGCGTCGGACAGGATCCTGCGTGCGCGCTCCACGATCGGTGCGTCGATCATCTCTCCGTCGAGCGCAACTGCGCCGCGACCCTCGCGCTCGCCGCGCTCGGCCGCCTCGAGCACCCGCTGCGCCCAGGCGACGCTGTCGGCCTCCGGGGAGAACACATGGTTGACGATCGCGAGCTGCGCCGGGTGGATGCAAGCCTTGCCCCCGAAGCCGAGCGATCTCGCGAAGCGCGCAGCGGCCTCCAGACCCTCGTCGTCGCGCGTGTCGAGGTGGACGACGTCGAACGGGCCGCGGATTCCGGCCGCGGCCGAGTCGGAGACCACCTTCGAGCGGGCGTAGAGCAACTCGAGCCCGTCCGGGCGTGGCTCCCAGCCGAGTTCGGCGCCCAGGTCGGCCGCCCCGAGGAGGAGAGCCGTCACCCGCGGGTTCGACGCGGTCTCGTAGGCGAGCCGCAGGCCCTGCGCCGTCTCGACGATCGCGATCACCGGCGGGCCGTCGGTGCCGAGCGCGTTGATCGAGTCCGGCGTCGCCTTCGGCAGCACGAGCGCCGTGAGCGACAGCCGGCGCGTCGCCGCGAGATCCTCCTCGAACCACTCGGTGCCGACACCGTTGATCCGGACGACGGGGGGCCGGAGCTGGAGGACGAGCTGCCGCGCCGCCTCCTTCCGGTCGGGGGTGACGGCGTCCTCGAGATCGGCGACGACGGCGTCGGCGTCCGACGCGAGCGCCTTCGTCAGCTTCGCCTCGTCGGAACCGGGGGCGAAGAGAAGGGAGCGGAGACGGTCCAGCGCAGCCGTGTCCGCTTTATGTCAGACATTCAGGTCCGGCGCAAATCGCGACCGGCGGCTGCTGCTTGACTCCGACCCGAAAGTCAGACATAAAGGGGCTCCGTTCCATCGTCCGAGTGGAGGTCCTGGCGTGAAGGCGGTCGTGTTCCACGAGTTCGGAGGCTCCGACGTGCTGAAGGTCGAGGAGCTGGCGGACCCGAAGCCCGGGCCGGGGGAGGTCGCGATCGACATCCTCGCCTCCGCGCTGAACCACCTCGACGTCGACGTCCGGGAAGGGGTGTCCCGCTTCCCGGTCGATCTGCCGTTCGTCCCCGGGGTCGAGGTGGTAGGCCGCATCACCGCGCTCGGCGAGGGGGTGACCGGCTGGGAGGTCGGCGAGCGCGTGATGCCGTACCTGATGGCGACCTGCGGGGAGTGCATCTACTGCAGGACGGGCCGTGAGTCGCTCTGCCTTTCGGCCGGGTTCATCAGCTTCTCGACCTCGGGCGGCTATGCAGAGAAGCTCGCCTGCCCGGTCCGCCACCTGATCCGGATCCCCGACACTCTGAGCGACGAGGCCGCGGCGGCGACGCAGATCGCGTTCGGCACCGCGTGGCACATGCTCTTCACGCGCGGAAAGCTCGCTCCCGCCGAGCGTGTGCTGATCAACTCCGTCGGCAGCGGCATCGGCTCGGCCGCGGTCCAGCTGGCGCACCTCGCCGGGGCGTTTGTCATCGGCAACGCCAGCTCCGACGACAAGCTCGCGCGCGCGTCCGAGCTGGGGATGGACGTCGGGATCAACCATGCGACGCAGGACGTGGTCGAAGAGGTGATGCGGGCGACCGACGGCCGCGGCGTCGACCTCGTCTTCGAGCACGTCGGCGGCGAGCTCTTCCAGAAAGGGCTCGACTCGCTGGCGAAGGACGGCCGGCTCGTGATCTGCGGCGGGCATTCGGGGGAGGTTGTCCCGTTCGACATCATCCCGTTCTTCCGCAGCCAGAAGCAGGTGATCGGCTCGTTCGTCTACGACCGCTGGGAGATCGAGAAGGTGCTCGACCTTGCTGCACGCGGGCTGATCGAGCCGCTTGTGTACAAGACGTTTCCGCTCGACGAGGCGAAGGAGGCGATGGAGACGATGGAGCGCCGGGAGCACTTCGGCAAGATCGTGCTCAAGCCCTAGGGACCGAAGGGGATTCGATGAAGCGACTGGGAGTCGACGTCGGCGGGACGTTCACCGACCTGATCTACGTGGACGATGAGGCCGGGACGATCACCGTTCACAAGGTCCCCACAACTCCTGCCGATCCGTCTCAGGGGACGGTCCAGGGAATTCGTGAGCTCTGCGAGAGCGCCGGGACCGCGCCGGCGCAGTTGGAGCAGGTCTTCCACGGGACGACGATCGCGACCAACATCGTGATCGAGCACAACGGCGCGCAGGTCGGCCTGATCACGACCGAGGGCTACCGCGACATCCTCCATATCGCGCGGCACAAGAAGCCGCTCAACTTCTCGAACTACCAGGATCTGCCCTGGCAGCGCTATCCGATCGTGCGTCGCCGCCACCGCCTGACGGTGCCGGAACGGATCACGCGCGACGGCTCCGTTCTCGTCGAGCTCGACGAGGCGAAGGCTCGCGAGCAGGTGGCGAAGCTCAAGGAAGCGGGGGTCGAGTCGGTTGCAGTCTGCTTTCTGTTCTCGTTCCTGAACCCGCAGCACGAGGCCCGGGTGGCCGAGATCGTGCGCGAGGAGTATCCGGAGGCGTTCCTGTCGGTGTCGTCCGAGGTGCTGCCCCAGTACCGCGAGTACGAGCGCTTCTCCACCGTCTGCCTGAACGCGTACATCGGCCCGCGCGTGTCCACATACGTGCGCCGGCTCGAGGAGGAGCTCGAGGCGATGGACGTCCGCACAGGGCTGCATCTGATGACCTCGGCGAGCGGCGTCGCCACCGCCGAGGGCGCGATCGCCCGGCCGGTCAACCTGCTGATGTCCGGTCCCGTCGCAGGGGTCGTCGGCGGCATCTGGGCCGGGCGCCAGGCGGGCTACGACAACGTGATCACTCTGGACGTGGGCGGCACCTCGGCCGACATCGGCCTCGCCCAGGAAGGCCGCCTGCGCATGAAGCACCTGCTCGACACGAGGGTGGGGCCGTACCAGGCGATGATCCCGATGGTCGACGTCGACACGATCGGCGCCGGCGGGGGCTCGATCGCCTACGTCGACAGCGGCGGCATCTTCCGAGTCGGCCCCCGGTCAGCGGGCGCCGATCCCGGCCCGGCTGCCTACGGCCGCGGCGGCACCGAGGCGACCGCGACGGACGCCATGGTCAACCTCGGCTGGCTCCTGCCGGAGACGTTCCTGGGGGGCGGCATGGATCTCGACGCGGACGCGGCGCGCCGGGCCTTCGAGGAAGGGCCCGCGGGCGCGCTCGGCATGTCCGTCGAGGAGGCGTCGATGGGCGCCGTGCAGATCCTGATCCACTCGATGGTGCAGTCGATCGAGGAGAACTCGGTGCGGAAGGGCTACGACCCCCGCGACTTCGCGCTCGTCGCCGAGGGCGGCGCCGGCCCGCTGTTCGCCGCCCAGATCGCGCTCGAGGTCGGGACGCCTTCGGTGGTCGTCCCCAACTACCCGGGCGTGACCGCGGCGCTCGGATTGCTCGCCACGGACATGGTCTACGAGTACGTCTCGACGGTGTACGAGCGCGTGTCGACACTCGATGCGGCCGCCCTTCAGGCCGCCTTCGAAGACCTGGAGCAACAAGCCCGCGACCAACTGGCGGAGGACGGTGTCCGGGCGGAGCAGATCCTCGTCCAGCGGGTCGCCGACTGCCGTTACCTCGGCCAGGGTTACGAATTGCGGGTGGACGTCGAGTCGGGCGCGATCGACCAGGACTGGGTCGAGAAGGTGCGCCGCGACTTTCACGACATCCACGAGCGCGAGTACTCGCGGAGGTTCGAGGACTCGGACATCGAGATCCCCAACGTCCGGGTGCGGGGCATCGGGCTGATGCCGCAGCTGCAGGTGCCCGAGGTCGACCGCGGCGACGCCTCGCCCGACGAGGCGCTGCGCTATGAGCGCGACGCCTGGTTCCGTGTCGGCGGCAGCCTCGAGCAGGTGCCGACCAGGTTCTACGACCGAGCGGCGCTCAAAGCCGGGAGCAGTCTGGAGGGGCCGGCGATCGTCAACCAGTACGACTCGACGACCGTGGTCCCGCCCGGGTTGACGGCGCGCGTCGACCGCTACGGGAACATCGTGATCGGAACCGGGGCCGCTGCCGAGGCGGAGGCCGTGACCGTTGCGGAGGTGGGCAGATGAGCATTGTCGAGTACGAGGTCGGCCGTCAGCCCGGTCCACCCGCGCGCAAGCGGGTCGAGGTCGACCCGATCACCCTCCGTGTCCTCGGCGGCGCGTTCCACGCGATCGCCAAGGAGATGGCCGGCGTCCTCTTCCGGATGTCGTACTCGTCGATCATCCGGGAGTCGGAGGACCTGGGAGCCGGCATCTTCGACGCCGAGGGTCGCGAGCTCTGCGAGTCGGACTCGACACCGATGCATATCGGCTCGCTGCCCTGGTACATCCGCGGCTTCCTCTGGCGGCTTGAGGGCGAGATCGAAGAGGGGGACGTGATCGTTCACAACCACCCGTACCTCGGGGCCTCGCACTCGCCCGACGTCGCCGTCGCCGTGCCGATCTTCCACGACGGGGAGCTGCTCGGCTTCGCCGCCGTCACGGCCCACGTCCTCGATGTCGGCGGGTCGTTCCCGGGGATCAATGCCGACGCGTTCGACGTGTACGCCGAGGCGAAGGTCTACAACGCCCTGCGCTGGTACAGCCGAGGGGAGCTGAACGAGGACCTCGACCGCATGATCTTCGACAACGTCCGCACCGAGACGATGAACCGCGGCGACATGAACGCGATGCTCGCCGCCTGCCAGCTCGGCCGCGAGCGCTTCCTGCGCCTCGTGGAGCGGTACGGCGCCGACGTCGTGATGAGCGCCGCCTACGACTGGATGGACTACTCGGAGACGATGCTCCGGCGCGAGATCGAGAAGATCCCCGACGGGACGTACGGGCCCGTCGTCGGCTGGCTCGACGACGATGCTCGGAATCGCGACGAGCGGCTGCGCGTGGAGACGCGGGTTGTGGTCGAGGGCGACGAGATCACGATCGACCTCACCGGCTCCAACCCCGAGGTGCCGACTGGATACAACGTCCCATACGAGGGCTCCCTGCTCGTCTCCTGCTACTACGCCGTCCGCACGATCCTGCTCGACGAGACGACCTTCCCCGAGCACGTGCCGCAGAACGACGGCGTCTTCCGTCCGGTGAAGGTGATCGCTCCGAAGGGGACGATCTTCAACCCCAACTTCCCGCGGGCGTGCTTCTCCCGCTTCTGCCAGACACAGCGGGTGGTGGACAACGTCAACCTCGCGCTCGCCGATGCGCTTCCGAACAAGGTCACCGGCGGCAACTCCGCCGGCATCCACTTCTGCGCGTACGCGGGCTTCGACGAGTCGGCCGGCGAGTACTGGCTCTACCTCGAGGTGAACGAGGGCTCGTACGGCGGCCGCTCGGGCAAGGATGCGATGGACTCGGTGGACAACCTGATGGCGAACACGCGGAACAACCCGATCGAGGAGCTCGACGTGCGCTTCCCCATGCGCTGCGACCAGTACGAGCTCCGCCCGGAGCCCGCCGCCCCTGGCAAGTGGCGGGGCGGTGTCGGGATCATCCGCCGCAACCGCTTCCTCGTCGACGGGACATACTCGTGCGAGGGCGACCGCCAGACGGATCCGCCGACCGGCGTGTTCGGCGGCTGGGACGGCCTGGTCGCGTCCTGCCGTAAGAACCCCGACACCCCGCACGAGCAGGCGTTGCCCGCGAAGGTGACGGGCATCCCCTTCCGCGCCGGTGAGTTCATCGAGTTCCGCGAGCCGAACGCGGCGGGCTACGGCGACCCCCTCGAGCGCGATCCGGCCGCCGTTCGCGAGGACGTGCTCGACGACTTCACGTCGATCGAGCTCGCTCGCGAAGCGTACGGAGTGTTGTTCGCCGACGAGCGGACTCTGGAGATCGACTCGGCCGCGACCGAGAAGCTTCGGGCCGAGCTGAGGGCGAAGCGCACCGTGAGCTCGCTGACGGACTGGTACGAGGACCGCGGGCTGCCGGCCGCCTCGGCGCCGGTCTCGGTTGCCGGCAACGCCGAGTTCCTGTCGGCCGACGGGAGGTGACCGCGTAGCCAAGGCCTACGAGCTAATCGCGATGCGGCTGCGCGAGCAGATCCTCGACGGTGCGCTCGGGGAGGGCTCCCGCCTGCCGAAGGAGACCGTTCTCGCCGAGGAGTTCGGCGTCAGCCGGGCGACGATTCGCGAGGCACTGCGGCTCCTGACCGCTCAGGGCCTGATCCGGACCGCCAAGGGCGCAGGCGGCGGCTCGTTCGTCACGGTGCCGAGCGCCGGGCACCTGTCGGAGTCGCTGCGCTCTGGCATCGACCTGCTGACGACGGCCGACGACCTCACGCTGGAGGAGCTGCTCGAGGTGCGCGAGCTGCTGGAGGTCCCCGCGGCGCGGCTCGCCGCCCGCCGCCGCTCCGAGGACGATCTTCTGCTCCTCCACGAAGCGATCCCCGACCGGCCGCTCCAGCTGCCTACGAAGGAGCAGTTCGTCTACAACCGCGACTTCCACTCCTGCGTGATCGCCGCGTGCGGCAACACCCTCCTGTCGATTGCGGCCCAACCGGTCTTCGCGGTGCTCCAGACTCACCTGTCGCGCTCCCGGCTCGGACAGGCCTGGCACCGGTCGATCAACGAGCATCACCGCGGCATCGCGGCAGCGATCGAGAGCGGCGACGAGTCAGGTGCGGGCGAGCTGATGTTCGCTCACCTCGAATGGCTGCGACCGTACTACGAGAAGGCCTGGCGGGCCGCCGGCCGCACCACCGTCGGCGCTTGACCGCATTCGGCATCCAGGGCAGCGGGCAGCAGGTGAACGGGATGCCCGACCCGGGCCGGTACCGCGACCTCGCGCAGGCGGCGGAGGAGATGGGCTACGACTCGATCTGGGCGGGCGACCACCTCTCCTTCCGCAACCCGCTGCTCGACGTCGTCGTCGCGCTGGCCACATTCGCGGCGGTGACCGAGCGGATCACGCTGGGCGCGGGGATCGTCCTGCTGCCGCTGCGCCATCCGAGCGTGGTTGCGAAGGAGTTCGCGTCGCTCGACTACCTCTCCGGCGGCCGCGTGATCCTGGGTGTCGGCGTGGGCGGCGAGGGAGGCAAGGACTTCGAGGCCGTCGGCGTCGATCCGCGAGAGCGGGGAGCCCGCGCGAACGAGGCGATGCAGGCGCTGCGTGCGCTCTTCGGTCCGCCGCCCGCGAGCTTCTCGGGCCGGTTCTTCTCGTTCGACGGGATCGACATTGCCCCAGGCCCGAAGCAGCCTGGCGGGCCGCCCCTCTGGGTCGGCGGCGGCTCCGAGGCGGCGATCCGCCGCGCCGCCACCCTCGGTGACGGCTGGATGCCGATCTGGGTCTCGGCCGAGCGCTTCCGCGACCACGCTGCAACGCTGCCCGGCCGTGTGGTACCCGCGGTGACGCTCCCCGCTCACGTGGGCGAGAAGCGGACGCTCTACGAGCATCTGCGCCGGCGCTACGCCGGCGACTTCTCCGAGCACGTGGTCGACCGCTACTGCGTCGCCGGAACCCCCGAGGAGTGCGCCGCGCGCGTGCGCGAGTACGTCGACGCCGGGGCGCGGCACGTCGTGTTCAACCTTTGCGAGCCCGAGGACGCCGAGCGCCTCGCGGAGGTGGTGCGTGCAGCCGCTGGCTGACGTCCGCGTGCTGGCGATCGAGCAGTTCGGAGCCGGTCCCTGGGGCACGTTGCAGTTGGCCGATCTCGGCGCCGACGTGATCAAGATCGAGGATCCCGCGTCGGGCGGGGACGTCGGTCGCTACGTCCCGCCGTTCGCCGAGGGCGAGGACTCGCTCTTCTTCGAGACGTTCAACCGCAACAAGCGCAGCGTGTCGCTCGACCTCCGTCATCCAGACGCCCGCGGCGTGTTCGAGGATCTCGTCCGCGTCAGCGACGTCGTCTACTCGAACCTCCGCGGCGACCAGCCGGCGAAGCTGCGCCTGACCTACGACGACCTGAAGGGAGTCAACCCGCTGATCGTCTGCTGCTCGCTCTCGGGCTTCGGCATGACCGGCCCGCGCGCGAACCAGGGCGGCTACGACTACATGATGCAAGGGCTCGCGGGCTGGATGTCTCTCACCGGCGACCCGGACGGGCCGCCGACGAAGAGCGGCCTGTCGCTCGTCGACCTCTCCGGCGGCTACGTCTCGACGATCGCGGTGCTCGCCGCCCTCTGGCGCGCACGCCGCGACGGTGTGGGCTGCGACTGCGACGTCTCCCTCCTCGAGACGGCGCAGCACGAGCTGATGTACGTCGGCACCTGGTCGGCCTCGCGCGGGTACACGCCGCCCAGGCGCCGCAACTCCGCCCACCCGTCCATCGTCCCCTTCCAGAACTTCGAGACCGCAGACGGATGGATCGTGGTCGCGTGTCCCAAGGAGAAGTTCTGGGTCTTGCTCTGCGAAACGATCGGCCACCCGGAGCTGGCCGAGGAGTTCCCGAGCTTCGCCGACCGCGACCGGCGCCGCGACGAGCTGACTCCGGTTCTCGACGAGGTGTTCCGCGGCCGCACGGGCGCGGAGTGGCTCGCGGCGCTCGGAGCGGCCGGCGTGCCGTGCGCGCCGGTCAACGACGTGCCCACGGCGCTCGAAGAGGCCCGCCTCGTCGGGTACGAGCACCCGCGGCTGGGGCAGGTGCGCCAGGTAGCCTCGCCGCTGCGGCTGTCAGGGCCGGAGCCGCCGGTAGGGCCTGCCCCGGCGCGCGGCGAGCACACGGAGCATGTGCTGGTCGAATTGTGTGGATACGAGCCGGAGCGGGTGCGCGAGCTCGCCGCGTCCGGCGTCTTCGGAGCCGAAGCGAAAGGAGAAACTGGTGCCCAGACAGGCGCTGCAACCTGAGGGGCTGGCCACGCCGAAGCCGCCCTACTCGCCCGTGGTCGTCTCGGGCGAGACGGTCTACACGGCGGGGCAGATTGCGAACGATCCCGATGGGAATCTCGTCGAAGGCGGGATCGCGGAGCAGGCGCGGCGGACGCTCGAGAACGTGCGCACGTGCATCGAGGCTGCCGGCTCCACCATGGCGGACGTCGTCAAGATCAACGCCTATCTCGCCGACCTCGGCGACTTCGCGGGCTACAACGAGGTCTACACGGAGTTCTTCGAGGCGCCGTACCCTGCGCGGACGTCGGTGCAGGCGGGGCTCCCTCCGGGTGTGCTGATCGAGATCGAGGCAGTGGCGCGGCGGCCATGAGCGACCGGGACCTGGTCGGCTACGGCGCCGCGCCGCCCGATCCGGGCTGGCCCGGCGGCGCCCGGCTCGCAATCAGCTTCGTGCTCAACTATGAGGAAGGCGGCGAGCGCTCGGTGCTCGAGGGCGACGACGAATCGGAGTCGTTCCTGCAGGAAGTCGTCGGTGCAACGCCTTCCGTCGGCCGCCGCAACCTGAACACGGAGTCGATGTTCGAGTTCGGTAGTCGCGTGGGCTTCTGGCGCGTGCACCGGATCTTCACCGCGCACGGCTTGCCGCTGACCGTGTACGCGGTCGGCCGCGCCCTTGAGCAGAACCCGGCGGCGGCGCGGGCGATGGTCGACGCCGGTTGGGAGGTGGCGAGCCACGGCTGGCGCTGGTTCGACTACGCGGGCATGTCTGAGGAGGAGGAGCGCGAGCACATGCGCCTGACGATCGAGGCGATCGAGACGGCGTGCGGCGTCCGGCCGGTCGGCTGGTACACGGGACGGGGGACGGACAACACGCGGCGGCTGGTGGTCGAGGAGGGCGGCTTTCTCTACGACTCCGACGACTACGCGGACGAGCTGCCGTACTGGGTCGAGGTCGTGGGCCGGCAGCATCTCGTCATCCCGTACACGCTCGACGCGAACGACATGAAGTTCCTGATCGGCAACGGGTTCGCGACCGGCGACGAATTCTTCACCTACCTCGTCGACACGTTCGAGCAGCTCTACGAGGAAGGCGGGCGGATGATGAACGTCGGGCTGCACTGCCGGATCGTCGGCCGCCCCGGCCGGGCGCGCTCGCTCGACCGCTTCCTGGAGCACGTCCGCTCGCGCGACGGCGTGTGGGTGACCACCCGCGCCGAGATCGCGCGGCACTGGCACGCACACCACCCGCCGCCGGAGGTCGTTTAGACTCGCGCCTGGAAGTCTGACATTCGAGTCGAGGAGGCATTGTGGCCACTCAGACCCAGCCGCTGACCCGCGAACAGCTCGCGGCTCTGCCGGACAGTTACTTCAAGGCGGTCGACGCGAAGGACGTCGACGCGATCCTGTCCCACTTCGCCGACGACTGCGTGATGACGGTGCAGACCGACCACGCGGTGTTCTCGGGCGCCGACGAGATCCGGCGCATGTTCACCGACTTCTGCGCCGGCTCCGTCTCGATCTTCCACGAGATCAAGAACATCGTGGTCGAGCCCGAGACCGGAAAGGTCGCGACGGAGCAGAACTACATCGGTGAGCTGAATGACGGCACGAAGAACGACATGCACAACTGCAACTTTTTCGACATCGACGCCGAGGGAAAGTTCAGCCGCGTGATCATCTGGATGGCGGGGACGAACCCACTGAAGTAGTTACATCAGCGCGCGGTCAAAGAAGTCGCCGACAATCCGGATCGCGTCCTGCGGGCACTCGACCAGATCCGCGTGGCCGATGTCCGGGAACTCGACGAGCTCGATCAGCTCGTTCAGCTCTGCCATCTTCCGCGCTCCCAGCCCGCTGGGTGCGAGATCCGGCGGGCAGAGGACGTCATGGGTGCCGTTCGTCATCAGCAACGGCCGCGAGATCTTCGGCACGAGCGGTGAGAGATCCATGTTCTCCATCGCCAGGCAGGCCTGCCGCACGGTGTACGGGTCGTTGAGCCCGACGATGTCGCGGACGAGCTGGAAGATGTTCTCGCCCTCGGGGCTCTCCATGAACCGGGCGCCGACCGCCTGGGTGGTGACGTGGTCGGAAAACTCGTCCCAAGCCATCTCCTCGGCCATCCGCCGCCAGACGCGGAACACGGTACGGCGGTAGAGGTCGGCCCTGGCAAACGCCACGTCGGCGCAGGCGGCGATCGTCCGCTCCGGATTCTGCGCTGTGAAGGCGATCGCGATCATCCCGCCCATCGAGGTGCCGTGGACGAGGACGCGGTCGAGGCCAACCGCGTCGAGCAGCGCCGCGCCGTCGGACGCCCAGCCCTCGATCGTGTAAGCCTCCCTCGGGCAGGACGACGCTCCGTACCCGCGGGCGTCGAACGCCAGGAGGCGGAACCCGCGGTCGCGAAAGCCGTCGTTGACGAGGCCGAAGTTGTGCCGCCCGAACAGCCCGCCGCCGAACTGGAGGACGACCGGACCGTCCTCTGGTCCCGTCAGCTCGTAGTAGAGCCGGACACCGTCTTCGATCACTGCGTAGGAAACCGCGTCCTCCTTGACAGGGGCCTAAAGTCTGACTTATACGGGCGGCTGAGCCAACCAGGAGGTCGCGATGAGGATCAAGTACATCATCCCGTTCCCGTTCGACGATGAAGGCGTCGCCAACCGTGCGGCGCAGGTGCCAACGGAGATCCTCGGCCCCGACACGGAGGTCGAGTGCATCCCCGTCCGCAACGCCGGCGCCCTCCTCGACTCGGCCTACGACGCGCTGATCTTCGACATGTACGTGGCCGAGGCCGGCGTCCGGGCAGAGGACGAGGGCTTCGACGCGGTGGTCATGGACACGATGTCGGACTCGGGCCTCTGGGCACTGCGGTCCCGGCTCTCGATCCCCGTGCTGGGCCCCGGCCTCGTTTCCTTCGCCGTCGGGATCATCCTTGGCAAGCGCTTCTCGATCGTGACGATGTGGGACAAGTGGGCGCCGCTCTACGAGAAGAACCTCGACCTGTACCGCGTACGCGAGAAGTGCGCGTCGATCCGCTCGGTGAACATCCCGCCCGACGTCGAGTCGCTCTTCACGGGCAAGGAGGACGAGATGTTCGAGACGCTGACGGCCGAGGCGCGGAAGGCGATCGACGAGGACGGAGCCGACGTGATCCTGCTCGGCTCGACGACGATGCACCAGGCGGGCGACTACATGGCGGAGCATCTGCCCATGCCCGTGATCAACCCTGGCCCGGTGACGATCAAGATGGCGGAGACGCTCGTGCAGCTCGGGCTGAGCCACTCCAAGATTGCCTTCCCGCCGCCGTCCGAGATCGTGGACGACCGGTTCTTCTCGCTGGTGGGCGCCTGAGCGGGCGGTGCGTCAGTCCCAGGTGCGGCCGACGCGATCCCAGGCCACGTCGCTCGGCATCCACTCGGTGTTGATCCGCGAGAATAGACGCGTGACCATCTTGCTCCCGCACTTCGGGCACGGCGGCGCCGGCTTCGTCGAGAGCGAGAGGAACTCCTCGAACTGCTCCTCGCAGGCGTCGCAGCGATACTCGTAGACCGGCATGGAGACCGAGTCTAGTCCGCTCCAGCGCCTGCGGGAAGCCGCCGCCGCCCAGGGTGTCCATCCGACGGACGACGACCTCGAGGGCGTGCGCGACTTCCTCGACCGGATCCTGCCCGTGCTGGCCGAGATCGAGGAGCGCCTCCCCGCGGAATCGCCGCCGTGACCCTCGATCCGTACAACGCGTTCCTCCACCGGGACGAGCAGGAGGGCGACTGGCGGGTCGGCGTCAAGGACGTGATCGACGTCGCCGGCATGCCGACAACGGCGGCGTCGAAGATTCTCGACCGGGTAGCGGAGCGGGACGCCGACTGCGTCGCACGTCTCCGGGCAGCCGGGGCGACGATCGTCGGGAAGCTGAACACACACGAGTTCGCGTTCGGCGCCCTCACGAACAGCCCTCACTTCGGCCCGGCGCGCAATCCATGGGATCTCGAGCGCACGACCGGCGGCTCGAGCGGCGGCAGCGGAGCAGCGGTCGCGGCGGGTCTCGTCGACCTCGCGCTCGGCACGGATACGGCCGGCTCCATCCGGATCCCCGCGGCGTTCTGCGGGGTGACCGGTCACCGGCCCTCCGCCGGCCTCGTCCCTGCCATCGGGGTCGTTCCGGTTGCGTGGAGCCTCGATGCGGTCGGCCCGCTGGCCCGGACCGCCGTCGACTGCCGAACGGCGGTGGAGGTGATGTCGGGCCGTTCGCTGGAGCCGAACGGGCCCGTACGCAGGGTCGGCATCGCCACCGGGCTCTTCGAGGAGGCGGCCCCCGCGGTCGCCGCCGTCTGCGAGGAAGCGTGCGGCGCGCTCCCCGGCAGTCCCGAGGTCGTCGAGCTTCCGCTGCTCGACGAGATCGCGACGATCACGCAGCTCGTCATGCTCCCCGAGGCGGCAACCGTCCATCTGGGGTGGCTCCGCACGCGTCTTGCCGACTACGGGCCCGATGTTCGCGCACGCCTGCTCGCCGGACTTCTCCTGCCGTCGACGGCCTACATCACCGGGCTGCGGGCCCGGCGCTGGGTGCGGTCTCGGTGGGCAGGCGAGCTCGGCGACTTCGACCTGCTCGTTGCGCCGGCGATGCCGATCGTCGCGCCGCGCCTCGACGCAATCCCGGCCGACTATCGGCTGCTGATCATGCCGTACAACTCGCCGGCGGCACTCCTCGGGCTCCCGGTCACGATCGTGCCCTGCGGGTTCGTCGACGGCCTTCCCGTCGGTCTGGCGCTGATGGGTCGCTTCGGCGAAGACGACCGTACGCTGGCCGCCGCCCACGCGTTCCAGCAAGCGACCGACTGGCACGAGCGGAAGCCGGTTGACGTCGCTCGTGGCGAGGTTTTGTATACAACCGACACAGCTGACTAGAAGGGGGAAGACCGCATGTCCGTGCTGATCAAGGGCGGGCGCATCGTGACCGCCTCCGACGACTACGTCGGCGACATCTACGCCGAGAACGGCACCGTCACGACGATCGGACAGTCGCTGGACGTGGACGCCGACAAGGTGATCGACGCCACCGGCAAGTACGTGATCCCCGGGGCCATCGACCCGCACACGCACATCGAGATGTTCTTCGGTGGGACGACCACGTGCGACGACTTCACGTCGGGGACGGTGGCCGCTGCGTTCGGTGGGACGACGTCTCTGGTCGACTTCTGCATGCAGGCCCCCGGCACGCCGTTCCCGCAGGCGCTGGAGAACTACTTCGAGAAGATCGACCGCTGCAAGCCGGTGATCGACGTCGGCTTCCACATCGGCGTCACCGATCTCGAGGGCGGCGGCGGGCTGGAGGCCCTGGCGAAGCTGCCCGACGAAGGCATCACCTCCTACAAGCTCTTCATGGCCTACAAGGGCGCGGTCATGGTCGACGACGAGACGCTCTTTAAGACCATGCAAGTCGCCAACGAGACCGGCGGGCTCGTCATGGTGCACGCCGAAAACGGCGACGCGATCGACGTAATCGTCAAGGAGGCAGTTGCAGAGGGAAAGGGCGACCCGATCTGGCATGCGCGCACGCGGCCGATGGAGACGGAGGCGGAGGCGACGAACCGCGCGATCCAACTCGCCCGGGTCGCGAACGCAGCGCTCTACGTCGTCCACGTCTCGTGCCAGCCGGCGGTCGAGCCGATCGCCCTCGCCCGCGACAAGGGCTGGGACGTGTGGGGCGAGACGTGCACGCAGTACCTCTTCGTGGACGACTCGGCGCTCGAAAAGCCGAACTGGGAAGGCGCGAAGTACATCTACACGCCGCCGCCGCGGCCGAAGGATCAGCAGGAGCACCTGTGGAAGGCGCTCCAGAACGATGTGCTCTCGGTCGTGTCGACCGACCACTGCCCGTTCAACTGGCCCGATCAAAAGGGGATCAACGGTCGCGACTTCCAGGTCGTCCCCAACGGCGGTCCCGGGATCGAGAATCGGCTGCACATGCTGCACGAGTTCGGCGTCCGCACCGGGCGAATCTCGATGAACCGCTTCGTCGAGCTAATGTCAACGAACGTCGCCAAGCGGTTCGGGCTCTATCCGCGCAAGGGCACGATCGCCGTCGGCAGCGACGCCGACCTGGTCGTGTGGGATCCCGAGAAGTCGCTGACCATCTCGGCCGAGACGCATCACTCGAACGTGAACTACAGCCTGTTCGAAGGCACGAGAGTGACGGGTGCCCCACAGGTGGTGCTCGTCCGTGGCCAGACGATCGTCGAGAACGACGAGCTGGTCGCCGAGCCGGGAGCGGGCCAGTTCATCAAGCGTGCGCGCGTCGGCGAGCAGCTCGGCACGACGGAGAGAGTCACAGCGTGAGCGACGAGCAGGCGCAGGAGGTCTACGCGGCGGCGCGGCTCGGGCAGAGCGTCACGCTCGGGTCGCGCCCCGCGGTCCTCGTCGTCGACTTCAGCTGCGGGTTCACGGATCCGGAGTGCACGCTCGGGGCGGACATGACCGACGCCGTCGAGGCGACGAAGCGGTTGCTCGATACGGCACGCGGCAGAGGGCTGCCGGTGATCTTCACCACCATCGGCTACGAGCCGAGCCTGAAGGACGGCGGCCTCTGGCTGCAGAAGGTGCCGTCGCTCGGCGAGCTCCAGATCGGCGGGCGCTGGGTCGAGATCGACCCTCGTCTGGAGCCACGCGACGACGAGACGATCGTCCTCAAGAAGGGAGCGTCGGCGTTCTTCGGCACGAACCTGCCGTCGATCCTCGTCTCGCAGGGAGTCGACTCGGCAATCCTCTGCGGCGCGACCACGAGCGGCTGCATCCGCGCGACCGCGATCGACCTGCTCCAGTACGGCTACCCGACGCTGGTGCCGCGCGAGTGCGTGGCCGACCGCGCGCAGGCACCGCACGAGGCGAACCTGTTCGACATCAACGCCAAGTACGCGGACGTCGTCCCGCTAGACGACGTCCTCGAGTACGTCGAGAGCGTGTCGGGGACCGTCGGCGCGGGCGTGTGACCCACCGGGTTGCGCTTCTCCCCGGCGACGGGGTCGGCACAGAGGTGACCGCGGAAGCCCGACGCGCGGTCGACGCGCTCGGGCTTCCGATCGAGTGGACGGAGCTCCCGTGGGGCTCTGCCCACTGGCACGAGCACGGACGGATGCTTCCGGCCGACTGGCGCGAGGTCCTGTCCGGGCACGCCGCCGTGCTGATGGGCGCGGTCGGTGACCCCTCCGTGCCCGACCACGTGTCGCTCTGGGGTTTGACCCTCGAGTTGCGGCAGCGGCTCGACCTGTGGGCGAACCTGCGTCCGGTGCGGCTCCTGGAGGGCATCCCCGGCCCGCTCTCCGGCCGCGGACCCCAAGACGTCGACATGCTCTTCCTGCGCGAGAACACGGAGGGCGAGTACTCGGGCGTCGGCGGCCGTGCGCACCAGGGGCTGCCGACCGAGGTGGGGATCGAGACGAGCGTCTTCACCCGGACCGGCGTCGAGCGGATTCTCCGGCACGCGTTCGAGCTCGCCGAGAAGCGCCGCGGTCTTGTCACCAGCGCGACCAAGTCCAACGCCTCGCGCTTCGGATACGTCCTCTGGGACGAGGTGGCCGAGGAGGTCGCCGCCGACTTTCCCGGGGTCCGCTACGAGCGCGTGCTGGTCGACGCGCTGGCGGCGCGGATGGTGCGCGATCCGGGCAGCCTCGACGTCGTGGCCGCGTCGAACCTGTTCGGCGACATCCTCACCGACCTCGCCGCGGCGATTCAGGGTGGCATGGGCATGGCGGCGAGCGCCAGCGTCGCTCCGGGAACCCAGCAGCTCGGAGTGTTCGAGCCGGTGCACGGGTCCGCTCCCGACATCGCGGGCCAGGGGATCGCGAACCCGGTAGGGGCGATCTGGAGTGCCGTTCTGCTGCTCGAGCACATCGGCGAGCCCGAGGCTGCTCGGACGCTCATGGCCGCGCTCGAGGACGTCTGCCGCGACGGCCCGCGCACGCGTGACGTCGGCGGCACGGCCCCGACGCGCGAGGTCGGCGAGGCGGTTGTCGCCCGGGCGGCCGAGCTCAGCGCACGATCCCGATGATCGCGCTGCCGGCGACCACGAGGAGGCCGGCGGCGACGAGGCGCGGGCCGATTCGCTCGGTGTGTCGACCGATCACGAGCGCGGCGAAGAACACCGCCCACAGCGACTGCGTCGCGTTCAGTGGAGCGACGATCGAGACGCGGCCCCGGTCGAAGGCTTCCAACAGGCTGGAGTAGGCGAGGCCGAGGATCACGCCCGCCAATGCGAAGGCGGGCAACGCGGCGTGCAGATGGTCGCGAAGCGACGTGCGCCGCCGGATCAACACCCAGGCGAGGACGACGAGGAACGAGCCCAGGAGCGCCGCCGTCGAGGCGGCGAGGGCCGGCGGGTGGGTATCGCGGGCAGCCCAGCGGGCGACGTTGTCGCGGACGGCGAAGAGCGCGGCGCAGGTCAGGGCGAGCACGACGCCGAATGCCCGGAAGTGCTCAGGTCGCGCGCGTTCACGCGCGAGCACCGCTCCGCCGGCGACGACGAGCACGGTGCCGAGCACGAGCAACGGCTGAAACGGTTCGCCGAGGAGCGCGAGCGCGATTGCGACGGACATCAGCGGAGCGGTCCCGATCAGGATCGAGACCCGCGAGGGCCCGATGTCGCGGATCGCGACGATGAACAGGATCTGCGTCGCTCCCGGCACCAGGGCGCCGATCAGCAAGAACGGCCAGAGGTCGCCGGCGTGCACGTCGCCGCTCGCGACTGAGCGGATCGTGAGTAAGGCAGACACGAGGACGCCGATCCCGGTGACGAGGACGGCTCCGACCTCGGGTTGACCGCCCTGCTGCAGCGCCCGGCGGATGACGACCGCGAAGGCCCCGAACAGCACGCCCGCCAGGGCGGCGAAAAGGACGGCGCCCAACGGATTAGGCTCTTCGCGTGGCCGTGGCGCGGACGCTCACGGAGAAGATCATCTCCGAGCATCTGGTCGGCGGCTCGGACGAGGAGATCGACCTCCGCGTCGACCAGATCCTGCTCGAGGACGCGACGGGCACGATGGCCTGCCTCCAGTTCGAGCAGCTTGGTCTCGAGCGCGTGGCGGTCACGACCGTCTCCTATGTCGACCACAACGTCCTGCAGTTCGACAACAAGAACCCCGAGGACCACGCGTACCTGCGCAGCTGGGCCGCGCGGTACGGGGCGCTCTACTCACGCCCCGGCAACGGCATCTCGCACTACCTCCACCTGGAGCGCTTCGCGCGGCCGGGCTGGGTGCTCGTAGGAGCCGACAGCCACACGACGATGGCGGGTGCGCTCGGCATGCTCGCGATCGGGGCCGGTGCGACCGAGGTCGCGGTCGCGATGGCCGGGCGGCCGTACACCGTCGAGCGCCCGGTCGTCGTGGGTGTCGAGCTACGCGGCGCCTTGCCGGCCTGGGTGCAGTCGAAGGACGTCGTGCTCGAGCTGCTTCGGCGTCGCGGCGTGCGCGGGGGACGCGGGCGGATCTTCGAGTTCCACGGCGAGGGGGTGGCGACGCTGAGCGCGACCGACCGGGGAACGATCTGCAACATGGTGATGGAAACGGGCGCCACGACGGGGATCTTCCCCAGCGACGAGCGGACGCTGGCATGGCTCGGGGCTCAGGGGCGAGAGGACGAGTTCGTCGAGCTGTCCGCCGACCGAGGCGCTGCGTACGAGGAGACCGAGACGATCGAGCTCGGCGAGCTCGAGCCGCTGATCGCCCTGCCTTCTTCGCCGGGCAACGTCGTTCCCGTGCGCGAGGTGGCAGGCACGCCGACGCGCCAAGTGTGCGTGGGCAGCTCTGTGAACTCCTCGTACGAGGATCTCGCCCTCGTTGCGTCGGCGCTGCGCGGCGGTTTGCTGCCGGCCGAGCTCGATCTCACGGTTACGCCGGGCTCCCGCCAGATCCTCGACATGATCGTGCGCGGGGGCGTCTACTCGGATCTGCTCGGGGCCGGCGCCCGCATCCTCGAGCCCGCGTGCGGTCCGTGCATCGGGATGGGCCAGGCGCCGGCTGCAGGTGCGGTCTCGGTCCGCACGTTCAACCGCAACTTCCCCGGGCGGAGCGGAACCCCGGGCGACCGGGTCTATCTCTGCTCCCCCGCGACAGCGGCGGCGACCGCGCTTCGGGGCGAGATCGCCGACCCGCGCGGGCTCGGCGATCCGCCCGTGCTCGAAGCCCCGCCGGGAGACCCGGTGCTAGAAGACCGGCAGATCGTTCGCCCTCCCGCCGACGGAGGCTCGGTCGAGCTCGTGAAGGGGACAAACATCGTTCCGCCGCCAACGTCGGTGCCGCTGCCCGAGTCGGTCGAAGGGCGCGTGTTGATCGTCGTCCCGGACGATGTGTCCACCGGCGACATGGCGCCGGACGGCGTGCTCGGGCTGGCGATCTGGTCGAACATCCCTGCCTGCGCCCGGTACATGTTCCGCCGGTTCGACCCGGACTTTCCCGCCCGGGCGGAGGCTTGGGGTGGTGGCATCGTCGTCGGCGGGCACAACTACGGGCAGGGCTCCTCGCGCGAGCAGGCTGCGTTCGCCGCCCTCCATCTCGGGGTGCGTGCCGTCGTCGCGAAGAGCTTCGCGCGTATTCACCGCACGAACCTGATCGCCCAGGCGATCCCACCGCTCGTCCTCTCGGGCGACCCTCGGATCGAGGAGGGGGACGAATGGCGAGTCGACGGGCTGGCCACGGCGGTGCGCTCCGGGGCCACCGAGGTGGTAGCCGTCACCCAGGAGGGCGAGGTGCAGCTCGGGCTCGAGCTCAGCCGGCGCGAGCGGGAGATCCTGCTCGCCGGCGGCCTCGTCGCCTACGCGCGCTCGAGCCCCTGAATCGCGTTCAGGATGATCTCGGCCGCCAGCGCGGCGTCGGCCGGGTCGGCGTCCTCGTCCGGGTGGTGGCTGATCCCGTCCTTGCAGGGGACGAAGACCATCGCCGTCGGCACGCGGTCCGCAACGCACATCGTGTCGTGGGCGGCACCGGAGTGCATCCGCACGTACGGCTCGCCCGTCGCCGCCGACGCCTGGTCGAGCGCAGACACGATCCGGTCGTCCATCGGCGTCGCCGGCAGGGTCTGCCGCTCGTGGTACTCGGCGGTCATCCCGCGCCGCTGCGCAGCCTCCTGCGCGAAGGCCGCGATGTCTCCGACGACGCCGCGATAGGCGTCGTCGTCCGGGCCGCGGACGTCCAGGGAGAACCGGAGGCGCGCGGCGATGGCGTTGATGATCCCGGGGTCGACCTCGATCTCGCCGACCGTGCCGACCGTGCCCTTCCCGGCGGCGCGCGCTAGGCGCTCGAGCTCGATGACGGTCTCGGCGAGCGGCAGGGTCGGATCGAGCCGGAAGTCCATCGGCGTCGCCCCTGCGTGGTCCCCGCGGCCGGTCACGGTCACGTCCGCGTGGACGTAGCCGGCGATCGCGGTCACGAGGCCGATCCGGTTGCCCGTGTCCTGCAGGACGCGCGCCTGCTCGATGTGCATCTCGATCCAGCCGGTCAGGTCGTCGATCACGTGCGCGCACTGCCGCCAGCGCTCCGGCTCGTACCCCGCCTCCTGTGCGTGGTCCCAGAAGCTGCGCCCGTCGTCGATGGCGAGGAAACGCTCCTTCAGGTCCTCCTCGGTGATGCGCTGGGCCATGATCCGGCTGCCGAGCAGCATCTGACCGAAACCCGAGCCTTCTTCCTCGAGCCAGGAGATCAGCTGAAGGGGAAGGCCGTAGCCGAGCTCCTCGTTCAGGCGACAGACCTCGAGCGCCGTCACGACTCCCATCGTGCCGTCGTACTTCCCGCCGTTTCGGTTCGAGTCGCAGTGCGAGCCGACCCCGAACACCGGCTCGCCCTTCGGCCGGTTGCGGGCGTACAGCGTGCCCACCGGATCCTCATCGACGGCGAAGCCGAGCGCTTCCAGCTCGCGGGTGAAGTAGGCGAGCGTGTTCCGGTATACGTCGGTGTACGCGTAGCGCCGGATCGCCTCGTCTGTGAGGGTGTAGTCGGAGCCGGAGAGAGTCTCGATGTCCCGCTCGATCCGCCGTTGGCTCTGATCGCGGTCCATCGGCGAGACTCTAGACCCTGGAAAGCGAGACGTCGTAGAGTCGTCCCGTGCCCGAGAGCTGGCGTAACCGCAAGACCCTGATCCTCAGCTGGTCGGACATGGTCGGCCTCCTGACGCCGGCCGAGTACGTGGACTGCGTCGAGCATGCGTACCGCATGCACGGGCTCGGGCGTGTCTACATGGAGCCGAAGGGGCACATCGTGCTCGACCGCTACCGGGGCGAGTGGGAGGTGATGCCCTCGTACATCGAAGAGCCGGAGGCGGCCGCCTGCAAGTGGGTCTCGATCCGGGAGGAGAACGCGAAGTACGAGCTCCCCGCCGTCTTCTCGATCCTCATCTACACGCATCCCGAGACCGGCTTCCCGCTCGCGATCTGCGACGGGTCTTTCCACACGCTGATGCGCACCGGCGCCTCGGCAGCTGTCTCGGCGAGGTGGCTCGCGCGCAAGGATTCGAAGGTGCTGGCGATCCTCGGCAGTGGCCTCGTCGGGCGGGGAACGCTGGCGACGTGCGACACGGTGTTCCAGTGGGACGACGTCCGGATCTGGAGCCGGACGCAGGAATCCGTCGACCGCTACCTGGCCGAGGAGGCGCCGAAGTACCCCCACCTGCGCATCACCGGCACGACCGACGTCCGGACGGCCGTCGAGGGCGCAGACGTGATCGTCACCGGCACGCACGCGAGGAGGTGGATCGTCGACGACGGCTGGGTGAAGGACGGCGCGCACATCGCCGCGCTCGGCGCCGATCTGAAAGGCGAGCAGGAGATCGACCCGCGCACGCTCCGGCGCGGGCGAGTCTTCGTCGACGACATCCGGCAGTGCCGCGAGGACGGGGAGATCAACGTCCCGCTCTCGGAAGGGCTGATCAGCGAGGACGACGTCGACGGCGAGATCGGGAAGGTGATCTGCGGCGAGCTCGAGGGCAGGCAGTCAGACGAGCAGGTGACCGTGTTCGACTCGACGGGGATCGCGCTCCAGGACTCGGCCACGGTGCCGCTCGAGTACGAGCGTGCGGTCGCGGCGGGCGTCGGCGTCGAGAAGAAGATGATCTCGACCTAGAGCTCCGGACTCGTCGAAACGAGCGCCGCCTTCATGCGGGCGAACTCCTCGGTCGTGAGCGCTCCTTTGTCGTGCAGCGCAGTGAGCCGCTCGAGCTGGCCGACGGCGTCGCCTGCGGGTGGCGCTGTGCTCGCAGGTGGGCGTTTCCAGGGCGTCTCCATGTCCTCCCAGCGCCAGCCGCCGTCGGGATGCTCCTCCGCCGCCCGTCGGCGGATCGCCTCTGTGAGGCCGATGATCACCGCGAACGTGACGAACCGGGAGATCAGCTTGTTCCAGTCGTCGATCGGTGCCGCGATCAGGATCAGCAGGATCGCCCCTGCATCGACGCCCCAGGCGATCCAGGGGTGTCGCACGAGACCGGGCGCCGCGAAGGTGCGGAACGCGCGGCCGGCCCGGCTCGGGCCGGCGAGGAAGGCCAGCACGACGGTGATCAGGCCGACGGCGACCGCGGTCCAGGCGATGGCCGTGAGCAGCTCGGTGAGGATCAGGTAGGCGGCGCTGACCGCCGGACGCGCCGGGCGCTGGCCGACGAGCGCGTCGAGCAGAACCCCCTGCAGGACGCGGCGGATCACGAAGAGCAGGAGCCCGACGATCAGGACGCCGGCGCCGCAGCGCAGGATCGCCTCGCGACGCCAACCGCGGGCCAGCCAGATCGCGGCTGCGTACAGCGCGACCACGAGGATGAGGAGGAAGAGCGACAGCGCACGAATGAGCTTGACGCTCTGCCGCACGGTGTCGATCGTCCCGTTCTCGTCGTTGAGCACGAGGAACCGGCCCGCGTCGGCGGGCAGCCTCGCGGAGACCTGTTCCTCCAGGCCGAGCCGGCTCGCGAGCTTGAGCACGACCGGCCGCAGCTGCAGATACACCTTCTGTCCGGCTCCGGGTTTGTCGTCCACGATCCGCAGGAACTGCGCGTGCGCCACTCGCGTCGCCCTCTGCACCAGGTTGATAACGGCGTTCGTGGCGAGCAGGCGGGTCGCCGCCCGGGTGCCGTAGTCGTTCAGCGCCGCCGAGGCCGGACCTGCCAGGCCCTTCAGGTTGTTCGGCAGCTGCTTCTGCAGGTCGGCCTTGACGTCGACGTTCTGGTAGATCTGGTCGACCAGGAACGTCGCCAGCGCGCTCTGCACTTTCGGGTTGCGCATCAGCTCGGTCGTGGACGCGGTGAAGTTGTTCGTGTCCAGGACCTCTCGCTTCACGTAGACGGTGAGCGCGCCGATCAGCAGGACGAGCGTCGAGACGACGATCAGCACCCAGACCGCGATCTTCCGCCGCCGCGTCATCGGCGCTCCGAGCTCAGTCGAGTTGTCCGCTCGGGAGTTCTCATCGCGACCCTCCGGTCCGGGCAACAGGGAACCTATATCGCTGGTCATCCGAATGTCTGACTATTAGACTCGCCCGGTGGCGCGAGTCGCGGTAGCGCAGCTCGACCCGAAGCTCGGCGAGCCGGAGCGGAACCTCGACATCTGCCTGGCGCGGTTGGAGGACGCGGCCGCGGCCGGTGCGGAGCTGCTCGTGCTGCCCGAGTGCGCGATCCCGGGGTACATGTTCGACAGCCTCGAGGAGGGGATGGAGTTCGCGGAGGACGTGCCGGGGCCGTCCGTCGAGACGCTCGAGCGCGAGTGCGCACGTCTCGGCATGCACGCCGTCTGCGGACTGCTCGAGCGCGACGGCGACCGGCTGCGGAACGCCGCCGTCCTGGTCGGCCCCGACGGGTTGATCGGTACCTACTGGAAGACGCACCTGCCGTTCCTCGGAGTCGACCGGTTCACCACCCCCGGCGACGAGTTCCGGGTGTGGGAGACCGCGCTCGGCCGGATCGGTGTGGAGATCTGTTACGACCTCCGCTTCCCGGAGGTGACGCGGACCCTCGCCCTGTACGGAGCCGACCTCGTCGCACATCCGACCAACTTCCCGGTCGCCGCGAAGGTGCAGACGGAGATCATCACGCTCGCCCGGGCGGCGGAGAACAGGATCTATCTGTTGACCGCGAACCGGGTCGGGAAGGAGCGCCGAGGCGAGTTCTGCGGGCACAGCCAGATCGTCGACCCCTACGGCACGCGTCTCGCCGAGGCGGACCCGACCGAGGAGACCTTGCTCATCGCCGAGGTCGACATCGAGAAGGCCCGCGACAAGGACTACGTGATCCCCGGCGAGTACGAGCTCTACCTCTTCGGTCACCGGCGGCCCGAGCTGTACGGCGCCGTGGTCGAGGATGTCCAGACAGCCGGCGTACAAGGAGGACAGCGTGGGTGAGTACGTGTTCGAGTCGATCCTCGACCGCGACGGGGTCAAGGTCTCGAAGAGCCCCTGGGGGCCGGACGACGAGATCGGGAGGCTGAACTGGATCACGCCGGAGACGAACAAGGCGATTCTCGAGCACCTCGACGGCTCGCACCTCTTCGACCTGAACGTCGACTACTTCCTCGGGATGCCGTCGTGGGTTGCCGCGGGCGATCCCCCGTACGGGATCTGGATGACGCACACGCCGCAGGGCTCGATCAACGACAACCTTTCGGGCGTCGGCTCGCACGTGCACGAGAAGTACTCCTACTGCGGCGACTCGATCCACCTGTACACGCACTGCGGCACGCATATCGACACGTTCAACCACCTCGGCTTCTACGGGCAGTTCTGGAACGGCTGGACGGCAGACGCGGATCTCGGCAGCCGCTGCTGGAACAAGG
The DNA here is from genome assembly GCA_046733845.1 of Actinomycetota bacterium. Lineage (GTDB taxonomy): Bacteria > Actinomycetota > Thermoleophilia > Gaiellales > Gaiellaceae > DATBLE01. The sequence goes on from JBKPPY010000165.1 coordinate 30,998, forward strand.
GCGGCCCCGACAAGTACCCGCCGATCATCGCGCGCGGCGTGCTGCTCGACGTCGCCGGCCTGCACGGCGTCGACTGCCTGCCCGACGGCTACGCGATCACGCCCGACGACCTGCAGAAGGCGGCCGCCGAGCAGGGCGTGACGATCCAGCCGAAGAGCGTTGTCCTGGTCCGCACCGGCCGGATGACCAAGTGGCCGGACTTCGACGGCTACCTGCTCGAGCCACCCGGGCTCGGCCTGCCGGCCACGAAGTGGCTCTGCGAGGAGATGGGGGCGATGTGCATCGGAGCCGACTCGATCGCGCTCGAGGTGCTGCCGTCCGAGGAGTCGGACGTCTTCCTCCCGGTGCACTGCTACATGTTCGCGACCGCGGGGGCGAACATCATCGAGGTCGTCGACATGGAGGAGATCGCGGCCGAGAAGCAGTACGAGTTCGCATTCCTCTGCTTCCCGCTGAAGCTGCGCGGCGCGACCGGTGCACCGTCGCCCTGCTACGCGGTCCCGCTGAAGAGCTAGCGACGGAGCTCGCGGGATGCGTCAGAATCGCTGGCTCTGACCGCACGGGAGGCGCAAAGCTGGCCACCCTCTTCGTGACCTGATGGACACCGTCCTCGAGCCCCCAGTCGAGATCCGTCCGCCTCGTCGGAAGCGGATCATGAGGATCGTCCTTTGGCTGGTCGGGCTGGCGCTCTTCTGGCTCGTCCTCCAGCTGCTCGGTGTCAACGTTCGGGACTGGCTGGACCACCTCTGGGATCAGGTCAAGGACATCTGGGACAACAACCCCGGCTACATCATCGGGGCGCTCGTCCTCCAGACCGGCCAGACCGTCTTCGCCGGACTCTCGTACTACGGCATCCTCCGCGCCGCCTATCCGGGCGAGGTCGAGTTGCGGCCGATCGTCGCGTCCTACGCCGTCGGCGTCGCCATGAACGGCTTTCTGCCGGCGAACATCGGCACCTTCGTCACGCTGCTGATGTTCGTCGCCGTCATCCCGAGCTGCACGGTCGCCGGAGCGCTCGCGGCGTATCTCGTCCAAAAGATCTTCTTCACCATCGCCGGGACGTTCGTCTACCTCTACATGTTCCTGAGCGTCCCCGGCGCCTTCGACGTCAGCTTCGGCAACGAGAAGGCCCACCCCTGGCTCACCCTGATCGTCGTCGTGGCCATCGCCGCAGGCCTCGTCGCGCTCGGTCGGGTCTTCTGGCGTCAGGTCAAGAAGCTGTGGGCCCAGGCGAAGCAAGGTGGGGCGATCCTCGCCACGCCACGCCGCTACCTGAGTCACGCCTTCTTGCCGTCTCTCATCTCGTGGCTCTGCAAGCTGGGAGTGATTGCCGTCTTCCTCGCCGCTTTCGGCATCGCGGTGACCTTCGAGTCGATCTTTTGGGTAGTCGGGTCGGGTTCGCTTGCAAACGTCGCCTCGTTCACACCGGGTGCGGTCGGCGTGACACAGGCGACGAATGCACTCGCGCTCAAGACCTGCTGTGACGTCCAGAACAGCGTCGCGGTCGACTACTCGACGGCCCAGCAGCTGATCACCACAGCGTGGAACCAGATCGTGGCCATCGTGCTCGTACTCTGGGTCTTCGGCTGGATTGGGGGCAAGCAGCTCGTGGGCGGGGCCTATTCCGACGCGAAGGTTCAGGTCGCCGAAACGAAAGCAGCGCGCAAGGAGAAGCGAGTGGAGAAGAAGGAGGCGAAGCGGAGGGCCAAGGAGGAGGGGAAGCTACCCGAGCAGGACGCCGAGTGAACGGGGGCGGCGTCAGTCGAACACGTCGAGCGGAAGGAGCGCCGACACGACCGGGTACGGCACGTCGACGACCTCGGATATGCGCAGATCGACGGCGACGCTGCAG
>JBKPPY010000166.1:0-13624 GCA_046733845.1 Actinomycetota bacterium
AGCCCGTCGATCGAGTCGACGTCGGGCTTCTCCATCATCTGGAGGAACTGGCGCGCGTACGCCGACAGCGACTCGACGTAGCGGCGCTGCCCCTCCGCGTAGATCGTGTCGAAGGCCAGGCTGGACTTGCCGGACCCGGACAGGCCGGTGATGCAGATCAGCCGGTTCCGGGGCAACCGGACGGTGATGTCCTTGAGGTTGTGCTCCCGGGCGCCGTGGACGACGAGCTCGTCGGCAGCCATTCAGACCAGTCTACCGTGCGAACAGGTGTTCGGGAAGCCTCTGTTTTCCTCTTGAACTGGTGGAAAGACCCTCCACGATGGGTGATGTCGCCCGCAAGTCCTTCGTCGCGACCCTGGTCGCCGTCGCCGTGGTCGCCGGTGCGCTTGCGTTCTGGCACCTGAAGGTTCTGGTGGCCCTGCTCCTGCTCGGGGTGATCATCGCATCGGCGATGCGCCCCGGCGTCGACTGGCTGAAGGCACGCCATATTCCGCGCTCGCTCGGTGTGGCGATCCATTACGTCGGGTTCGCCTGCGCGATCGGGCTCCTCCTCTGGCTGATCGTCCCGCGCGCACTCGACCAGACCGAGACGGCGATCGGCACGCTGCCGACCTCGAAGGCCGATGTTGCCGAGGCAGCCCGTCACTCGCACGGGATCAAGCACGAGATCCTGATCGGCATCCAGCATAGGCTCGAGCGCGTCCCGAACGGCGCCGACCTGATCCATCCCGCCGTTACCTACGGCCGGACCGCTCTCGAAGTGCTCGTCGGCATTTTCTTCACCTTCACGATCGCGGCGTACTGGATCTTCGACAAGGACCGAGCGCAGGAGGCGCTCGCCGGCCTCGCCGCGCCGCGCAAGCGGAAGTCGATCATCCAGACCTGGGATCTGATCGAAGCGAAGCTCGGCGGCTACGTGCGCGGATCCCTGCTCATGGTCGCGTTCGTCAGCACCGTGCTCTCGCTCGCCTTCTGGCTGATCGGCGTCCCGTTCTGGCTACTGATCGGCGTGTTCGCAGGCATCGTGGAGCTTGTGCCGGTGATCGGTCCGCTCGCCGCCGGCCTGGTCGCGATCGGCGCAGGGCTGACCGTCTCCTGGCAGACCGCGGCGGCGGCGGCCGGAGCGGTCTACGGCCTGCGGCTGCTCCAGGACTACGTGATCGGGCCGAAAGTCCTCGGGCACGTCACCGGCGTCCCGCCCCTGATCATTCTGATCACCGTGACCAGCGTCGGGCTGCTCTTCGGCGGCTTCTACGTCCTCCTTTCGACGCCGCTCGCCGCCGTGCTCGCAACCCTCGTCGATGTGACGGTATTCAACAAGGATCCGGCGAAGGAGAAGGTCCCTGCCTTGATCTTCCCGGATCGGGACGCAGAGACCGGTTAGGCAGCCGGCGCGGCGGCCGATCAGGCTCTGCGCCAGCGGCCGAAGACGAGCCCGCCGAGGGTGAAACCGAGCCCGAAGGTTCCGATCGAGAACGCCCCGATCGCGACCGCCTTCCGCCAGCTCGACATCTGCCGCCACCGCCCGAGCGCCTCCTCTTCCTCTGCGGTCAGCGGCTCGCCTCGGCGCTGCTTGCGAAGCGCTCCACCGGCCCGGAGGCCGAGGTAGAGATCCTCGACGATCTCAGCCGGCTCGTCCGTCATGTAATCGAGTTTATAGGGTGGGTCGGCCATGCCAGCGCGCATTCTCCACGTCTCCGACCTGCACATCGGTGCGCGCGAGAGCCCTGATGTCGAGACGTCTCTAACCGCTCTCGTCAGCCGTGTCGAGCCGGTTCTGGTCGTCGTGAGCGGCGATCTGACCCACCGCGGACGCGCAGACCAGCACGAACGGGCCGCCGCTCTGCTGCATGGGCTCGGGCCGCCCGTCGTCGCCGTTCCGGGCAACCACGACATCCCGTATACGTTCCCGGCGCGGTTTACTGGGCCATGGGTCGAGTTCGAGCGCTTCTGGCAGACGACCCGCCCTGTGCATGCGTCCGACGGCGTGTGCCTGGTGGGCATCAACTCGGTGCGTCCATGGCGCCACCAGTCGGGCGGCGTGCGCGACGACCAGCTCGCGTGGGCGGCCGGACAGCTCGCCGCGGCTCCTCCTGGTGCGCTGCGGATGGTCGCGCTGCACCACCAGCTGACCGGCGCCCCGTGGCGGACCAGGAAGCGCCCGGTCGCGCGGCGCAACCGCGTTCTCGGCGCCCTCGTCGACGCCGGGGCGGAGCTGATCGTCTCGGGCCACACGCACCAGGGTGCGGTTGCCGAGCGGTACGAGTTCGAGGTCTGGTCGGAAGGCCAGCGCGGCGCGGTCGTGGCGACGGCACCAGGTCTCGGCCAGCCGCGCCCGCATCGCCGGGGCGAGGCGCGCGGCCTGCTCGTCTACGAGGCCGAAGAGCGCGAGCTCGCCGTGCGCACCTACATCTGGCGCGACGGTGACTGGGGGCTCACGGCGACTCGGCGGTTTCCTCGCGGCGCCTCGGTGCTCAGTTAGTACTGGCGGGTGGTTCGGGAGCGGCCGAGCGGCCGGCCCCGCGCGTCCAGCGCGACGACCGCCGCGTAGCGTGCGCCGCGCGGGATCGGGAACGCCGTCTCGAAGCCGTGCTTCGGGAACCGCCCGCCCTCCCGTAGCGCACCGGGTCTCGGCCCGGTGAGCAGCTGCCAGGCTGCGAGCGCCGTCGCTCCGTTCCAGCTCGCGTAGAACCGCGCCGCGCCGTCCCGCCGGTACGCCTTGAAGGCCGGCGGGACGGTCGGCCTCCCCTCCCAGGGGAAGCGGTACACGCGGTAGTTCTGACCCTTGTCCGGCAACCTGGCGTCCAGGCAGACGGCGCCGTCCGCGTCGTATTCGGTGAACCAGCCGGTAATGCCCCAGGTGACGAGCTGATTGCCGTTCGGGAGCAACTGGCTGCTGCCGGTCGCGAACGCGAACAGCGGCGAGCGGTGCCGGAGCTCACGCTTCAGCGTCACCTGCTTCCGCCGCGGATCGAGTCCGAGCACGATCGCGCGCGACTCGGGTCTGCGCCCACCCGGACGCGGCCCGTTGTCGAAGAGGCTGATCGTCCGGCCGTGGTCGTGGAACCGACCGTCGTGCTGGAAGCCGAACCGCGTGCCCGGGCCCATCGAGAAGTCGCTTCGCTTCCCGCCGAGCCGCCAGAGCACCTTCCCGGTCCGGCGGCTGATCTTGTAGAGAGCGGAGGTGTTGCGGGCGGAGACGAGCAGGTTGCCCTCCCCGTCGACGTCGATTCCGTTGATGTGGAAGTAGTCGAACGGGGATCCGAGCTGGTCGCTCACCGTCTCGGCGATGTCGACGTGGTCGAGGCTGCGCCACTCCCAGAGCAGGCGGCCGCTCGGAACCGCAAGCTCCTGGATGAGCCCGCCGTAGGCGAGCCCGTTGCTCGGTCCGCCCACGACACTGAGGTCCGCCGGCTCGATCTCGTACGCGGTGACCAGAAGCGTCCCGTCGTCGGTCAGGAGCACCTCGTGGAAATCGGGGCGCCGATGCCCGGCCGAGGAGAAGCGGGCGATCTCGCGATAGGACGCGTCCATCACGACGTACTCGCCGACCTTGCCCACGCCGCGCACGTACCGACCTTCCCACCAGGTGAGGACCGGCTTGCCGCGCAACAGGCCCGGCCGAAAGTCCATCGTCGTCCTCGGCCAGCTCGGATGGCAGTAGACGGGCTCGCCGGCGTCGTCGACGATCAGGCCGCCCCGTTGGCCTGGGCCGGAGGCCGGGGCCAGGAACACGTAGCCGTCGGCAGTACCGCGGGCCGGAGAGACGACGTCGACCACAGGCGGGCGCAGGTCGGGCCGGGTGACGAAGCCGCGGACGGTGCGTCCTTTGACGACCGCGGCCGCGGCGGCGCGTGCTTGGAGCCGGCCGAGGAGCACGAGGCTCGCTCCGGCACCGACTCCCTGCCTGATCAGCTCCGCCCGCGTCAAGCCGCTCATCGAACCGGCCTGCTGTGTATCCAGAACAGGCGAGTGCGGAACGTCGGCTGTGAATCTAGGCCGTTACCGCGAGCAGCTCCCGCCTGAGCTCCTTGATCTCGTCGCGGAGCTTGGCGGCATATTCGAAGCGGAGCTCCTCGGCTGCGGTGAACATCTCCTCCTCGAGCTCGACGATCAGGCGCTCGATCTCCTCCGGCTTCATCCCCTCGACCTCGGCCTTGCCGCGGCGCCGTCGAGACGGGACGGTCGGCGACTCGAGCATCAGGAACTCGGCGATGTCCGAGACGCCCTTGATCACCGACTCCGGCGTGATGCCGTTGTCCTCGTTGAACGCGAGCTGCTTCGCGCGGCGGCGGTTGGTCTCGTCGAGAGCGCCCTGGATCGCCTCGGTCATTCGGTCGGCGTAGAGGAGCACCTTCCCGTTCACGTTACGCGCGGCACGGCCGATCGTCTGGACGAGCGCCGTCTTGCCGCGCAGGAACCCCTCCTTGTCCGCGTCGAGGACGGCGACGAGCGAGACCTCCGGCAGGTCGAGCCCCTCGCGGAGCAGGTTGACCCCGACCAGGACGTCGTAGTCGCCGAGCCGGAGCTCGCGGATGATCTGAATCCGCTCGAGCGTGTCGATCTCCGAGTGGAGGTAGCGCGCCTTCACTCCCGCCTCGAGCAGGTAGTCGGTGAGGTCCTCCGCCATCTTCTTGGTCAGCGTGGTGACGAGGACCCGTTCGCCCGCTTCCTCGCGGTGCCGGATCTCGTTCAGGAGGTCGTCGATCTGGTTCTTCGTCGCTCGCAGCTCGACCTCCGGATCGACGATGTAGGTCGGGCGGATCAGCTGCTCCGCGATCACCTTCGAGTGGCGGAGCTCGAACGGACCCGGCGTCGCCGAGACGAACACGAGCTGCGGCACCTTCTGGAGGAACTCGTCGAAGCGGAGCGGCCGGTTGTCGAGCGCCGAGGGTAGCCGGAACCCGAAGTCGACCAACGTCTGCTTGCGCGAGCGGTCGCCCTCGTACATGCCGCCCAACTGGGGCACCGTCTGGTGCGACTCGTCCACGAAGACGACGAAGTCGTCGGGGAAGTAGTCGAGCAGCGTGAAGGGGTGCGAGCCAGGCGGCCGCCCCTCCAGGTGACGGGAGTAGTTCTCGATCCCGGAGCAGAAGCCGAGCTCCCTGAGCATCTCCAGGTCGTACTCGGTGCGCTGGCGGAGCCGATGCGCCTCGAGCTGCCTGCCCTGCTCCTCGAACAGGTTCACCTGCTCGGCGAGCTCGTGCCGGATCGCGTCGACGGCTCTCTCGACCGTCGGCGTCGAGGTCACGTACTCGGTCGCGGGCCAGATCACGAGGTTGTCCAGCCGCGCGTAGATCTCGCCGGTCAGCGGGTCGAAGTGCGAGATCGACTCGACCTCGTCCCCGAAGAACGAGACGCGATACGCCGTCTCGGAGTTCGCCGGCTGCACCTCCATGACGTCGCCCTTCACCCGGAACCGGCCACGGGCGAGCACCGAGTCGTTGCGCACGTACTGGCTCTCGACCAGCGTCCGCAGCGCGTCGTCACGGTCGATCGTCTCCCCCACCTCGAGCACGAGCACGCGCCCACGCCACTCCTCCGGCGAGCCGAGGCCGTAGATGCACGAGACCGACGCGACGACGACTACGTCACGCCGCGTGAAGAGTGCCGACGTCGCCGCCAGCCGCAGCCGCGAGATGTCGTCGTTCCTGGACGAGTCCTTCTCGATGTACAGGTCGGCCTGGGGGACGTACGCCTCGGGCTGGTAGTAGTCGTAGTAGGAGACGAAGTACTCGACCGCGTTGTCCGGGAAGAATTCGCGGAACTCGTTGCAGAGCTGCGCGGCCAGCGTCTTGTTGTGGGCGATCACGAGCGCCGGGCGGCCGATCTTCTCGATGATCCAGGCCATCGTCGCCGTCTTGCCGGTGCCGGTCGCCCCGAGGAGCGTCTGGTAGCGCTCGCCCGCCGTGATCGAGGCGGCCAGCGTCTCGATCGCCTGCGGCTGGTCGCCGGTCGGCCGGTACTCGTTCGAGGTTTTGAACCCGTCCATGCTGCACACAAGGTACCGGCATGGCCATCGGCCAACAGACCCCGCCCTACGCCTCGTATGCCGCGATCACAGGCACGTTCGCGGGCGCGCTGGCGGCCGCGGGCGCGCTCGGGCGGCTGCTCGACCGTGACCCGCAATGCCAGACGCCGCTCGATCTGGTGGTCCTTGCAGCGGCGACCTTCAAGGCCGCCAGAACCCTCGCCAGGGACGAGGTGACCAGCTTTATCCGCGAGCCGTTCGTCCGCGGCCACGCACACGAGGGCGGCGAAGACCCCGTCGAGAGCGGGGATCTGCAGCAGGCGATCGGCGAGCTGGTCACGTGCAGTCGCTGCGTCGGTACTTGGGCGGCGGCCGCACTCGCTGCCACACAGCTGCTGTCGCCCCGGTTCGGCCGGCTGCTCACCTGGTCACTGGCCGCTGCGGGTGCGAACGACTTCCTCCAGGCCGGCTTCGCTGCGCTGACGCGCGCGAGTGGCGACTGACCCACCGCGTCTGCCACGATCGGGGATGTGAGGCGAGCCGTGCTGGTCGCCGTCTTGGCGGGGGCGTTGGCGGTACCTGCCGCCTACGGGTGGCGGGCGCCGACGCTCCAAGAGTTCCGGCTGGTCGTGAAGGGATTGCCCGCCTACTACCACCAGTCCTGCATCCGCTACTCGATCCGCGTCTCGACGGTCGACCGAAGCTACGCCGCCGTCTTCTTCCGCTTCGTCCGCAGCCGCGCGCCATGCCGGCCCTTCGACGGCCAGGTGTTGATGAAGCGCCTGACGCCGACCATGTGGGTCAAGATCGGCGAGGGCAGCTCGTGGCCGTGCCGTGTCCGAGCCGTGCCGACCCGCGTCGTCAGAGATCTCTTCGGCGGCTGCGCACCCTGAAGGCTACGAAGCCATCTTCCTGAGCTCGAGCTGCAGCGCCTGGGCGGCCGCCCCCCGCTCGAAGGAGCAGTCGTCGACCCTGACGGCCGGCATCACCTCCCGCACGGATGAGGTCGTGAAGACCTCCTCGGCGTCGAGGAGCCGGGAGAGCGTGTACTCGCCCTCATGGACCTCGAAGCCCGCCCTGGGCGCCGCCTCGAGAACCGCGGCCCGCGTCACGCCGGCGAGGATCCCGAGCTCGAGCGACGGCGTGAACAACGTTGCATCCGTTCGCCACCAGATGTTGGTCACCGGCCCTTCGAGCACGACGCCGTCGTCGCGGACGAAGACTGCGTCGTCAGCCCCCCGCGCGCGCGCCTCCGACTCGGCCGCCATGTTGACCGCGTAGCTCGTCGACTTGACGCCGCCCAGGAGCCATGGCGCCTCCGCGCGCACCCCGAGCAGCGAGATCAGCGAGATTCCCCGAGCGCGGCGCTCCTCGAGGTCGCCCGGAAGCGAGCTGACGAGGGCGAGTGACACCGGCTCGCTGGAACCCTCGCGGCCCGGCGTCAGGTAGAGGCGGAGGACGGCGTCGGGCGCCGCGGCTCCGGACAGGGCCTCGGCGGCGAGGTCCTCGAACCCGTCCCGCCACGGGATCCCGAGCCGCTCCGCCGAGCCGCGCATGCGCGCCAGGTGCTCGCCGATCCTGAAGGGCCGGCCGCCGTACACCCGCAACGTCTCGAACGCCGCACGCCCACGAAGCAACGCCTCGTCGTCGGCGAGCAGCACCGGCTGGTCGGGCGGGACGAGGCCGCGCCCGCCGACCGCCACGGAGAGAAGACTCACGCTCGCACCGGCACCCGCTCCGGAAGCGGCGCGCCGATCGCGTTCAGCAGCGGCCGCGCCTTCACGAGCGACTCCTCGATCTCGGCCTCGGGCTCGGAGTCCCAGACGACGCCGCCCCCGACCCAGAGATGGATCCGGCCTTCGGCGACGGCGAACGTCCGGATCGTCAGGGCAAGGTCAAGGTCGCCGTTCGGATGGATGCGTCCGACCGCTCCCATCGACGCACCGCGGCCGACCGGCTCGAGCGCGGCGATGTGATCGAGCGCGGAGATCTTCGGCGCGCCCGTCACCGAGCCGCCCGGGAACGTCGCCTCGAGCAGCTCGGCAAGGCCGACGCCGTCCCGCAGCGTGCCCTCGACGGACGAGACGAGATGCACCACCCCCGCGAGCTCCTGCTCCGCCATCAGCTCCGGCCAGTGGACGGTCCCCGCCTCGCACACGCGGGAGAGGTCGTTGCGCTCCAGGTCGACGATCATCACGTTCTCGGCAGCGTCTTTTGCCGAGTCCGCCAGCTCCTCGCCCGTACCCAGCGGCCGCGTCCCCTTGATCGGCTTGGTCCAGACACGCGAGCCTCGACGGGCGAGGAACAACTCGGGCGACGCGGAGACGACGGTCCAGCCCTCGCCGACCAGCGGGCGCGGCTCGAGCGGCCGCAACGGCGCAAGCGCTCGGGCCAGGCCCGCGGGGTCGCCGCGAAACGGGGCAGACAGGTGCTGGACGAGGTTGACCTGGTAGACGTCTCCTGCAGCGATCGCCTCCCGGACGGCGTCGACCGCGGCGGCATAGGACTCGTCGTCCCACGTCCGCTCCCACGCTCCGACCTCGTAGCGGCCGGCCGCAGGCGGAGGCTCGGTCGCGGGCCGCACCCGCACGGCCACAGCCGGCAGCGGGCACGGCTCCGGCGGAGCCGGGGTCGACGTGCGCCTCACCGCCTGCGAGAGGCGGTAGCCGAGGTAGACGTCGGCGACGAGCCCCGCAGCTCCGCCCTCGAAGAACCCTTCCGCCCGCAGCTCGCGCTCGAGCTCGGCGATGGAGCCAAGCGCTCTCATGTCTCTACGCTAACGTCTCGTCGGTGAGGGCGGTCGCTTCCCTGCTCGGCGCGCTCGCCCTCGGCCCAACCCAGCCTGCAGCCACGATTGACCTGTCGGCGAGGTCGTTTGCGCCCTCGGCAGGGCCGTTGACGATCACCGCGCAGGTGGAGCAACCCGCTCGTTTCGGCCTCCGGCTGGTCACGGTGAAGGGCCGCATGCTCGGCTGGATCGACCCGCCCGCGTTGCGGGCCGAGACGGTGGTGGTGTGGGAGGGAACCCTCGCCGGCAAGCCGGTCGCAAACGGCTACTACCAGGCGCAGCTGGTCGCGAACGGGCGGGTGGCGGCATCGGCGGGGTTCCGCCTCGACCGCCTGCCGGCGCTTCTTCGCCGGCTGCGCATCGCCAGCAACTCGACCCCGTTCGCAGGCGACGGCCCGCTGCTCGCAACCGTCAGCCCGAACGGCGACGGCCTTCGCGAGTACGTTCGAATCGCGTTCGACCTGAGCGAGCCGGCATCTGTCCAGCTCGACGTCCAACGGACCGGGACAGCGGCGACGGTGGACACGATCTACACGCGGACGTGGAAGTTCAGGCGCGGGCCGCACTCGATCGGGTGGATGCCGGCGCCGAAACTCCCCGCCCGGACGTACGTCATGTCCCTGACGACGACCGACCCGGCCGGCAACGTGCTCACCTACGGCTCCCCAGACGCGAGGGTCTCGCTGCAGCCGCGGTCGCCGGTCGTCCGCGTGCAGGGAATCGACGCGTCCTTCCAGCGGCAGAGCTACACGCCCGACCAGGTGGCGTCGCTCCGGATCGCCACGGATGAGCCCTCGATGACCGTGCAGGTGCTGAGGACCGGTCCGGAGCGGTTCGTCACCTACGCCGACAACCTTCTGGAGGGCGAGCCGGTCACGACGCCGACCACGATCGTTTGGGCGCGCCACCGCGACGGTCCCGGAACCGTTCCGATCGGGATCGGGGAGTGGCCATCCGGCCTCTATTTCGCCAAGCTGGTCGCGGAGGACGGGACGATCGGCTACGCGCCCTTCGTCGTCCGGCCGGCGCTGCTCGGCCTCACGTCGCGCGTCGCCGTCGTCCTGCCGACAAACACCTGGCAGGCCTACAACTTCTGGGACGCCGACGGGAACGGCTGGGGCGATACGTGGTACGCGGGCTACCCGAACAGGACGGTCGTGCGCAACCGGCCGTACATGCACCGGGGGGTGCCGCCGTTCTTCTACCGCTACGACCAGGGCTTCCTGCACTGGCTGTACTGGAACGACCGGCGGATCGACTTCCTCGCGGAGTCCGACCTCGACGAGCTGTCGGGAGAGGACCTCGCGCGCGACTACGACCTCGTCGTCTACCCGGGGCACAGCGAATACGTGACCACTCACGAGTACGACGTCATCCAGCGGTACCGGGACGTCGGCGGCAATCTGATCTTCCTCTCGGCCAACAACTTCTTCTGGCACGTGAGCGAGAGCGGAATCGCGATCACTCGCGACCACCAGTGGCGGAACCTCGGCCGGCCGGAGGCGGCGCTGATCGGCGTCCAGTACCTCGCCAACGACCGCGGGGAGCGGCAGGGCCTGTTCACGCTGCTCGACTCGTCGCCGGCAGCCTGGCTCTGGACGGGGACCGGCCTGACGGAGGGCTCGACCTTTGGCCAGGCGGTCGGCGGGTACGGGATCGAGATCGACCACACGGCTCCGGAGTCGCCTCCGTCGACGATCGTCCTCGCGCAGATTCCCGACCTGTTCGGGCCTGGCCTGACCGCCCAGATGGCGTACTACGAGACGAGCGCCGGGGCGAAGGTCTTCGCCGCGGGCGCGCTCGACTTCGGCGGGTCGGCGCTGACCGTCCCGGTCACGACGATGCTCGACAACCTCTGGGCGCGACTCACGAAGCCGTGACTGGGATCTCGTTCCGTCGACGGAGCGTGGCGAGCGCCCGCGCACCCATGGTCAGAGACTGCACCGCAGGGACGACCAGGAAGACCGACTGAACCCCTCCGTGCGCGAGCAAGAGCCCGGCGCCGAGGTAGCCTGCCGGTGCGGCAAGCTGGTTGATCACGAGCACGGCCGTCAGGGTCTGCGACCGAACTGCGGCGGGCACGATCAACGTCAGCATCGCGTGCAGCGACGGATTGACGATCCCGTTGGCAAGCCCCGCAAGCAGGAGGGCCGCGGCGATCCAACCGGCGGGCCCGGCACCCACCAGCAGCCAGAGTGCGGCAGCCTGCGCAAGCACGAAGACCGCGATCAGCGACGCAGGCTCCATACGGCGTCGCACGCGGAACGAGATCACGTTCCCCACCACTGCGGCGACGCCGAAGCACGCCATCAAGACGCCTGCCACCTTGGCGTTGCCGTCGTAGTACGTGAACGCATAAAAAGGAAGCGTCGCGAAGAGCGCGCTCCAAGCGGCGTCGCCGACCGCGATGCTGACCGTCCAGGCCAGCAGGAGGCGGTTGCGGCCGAGCTGCCTGACGCCGGCGAGCAGGCCGCGCGCATCCTCGGGCGCCTCCACCGGCTTCCCCCCTGGCACGAACAGGGCAATGACGACGAGCGCGAACAGGAACGTCCCGGCATCGACGACGAGGACCGCAGGAGCTCCGATCAGCGTGATCAGGACGCCGGCGAGCGGGGGTCCAAGCAGCATCGTGATCCGCGTCGCGCCCTGAAGCCAGGCGTTGGCCGCGCTCACCCGCGCCTCGTCCTCACCCAGGATCTCCGCGAGGATGACCCGCTGGGACGCGAAGTAGGGGCCGAAGAGCCCGCCGATCCCGAACACGATCACCAGGAGCAGGCCGAACGAGAGGACTCCCGCCCAGTGCAGCAGCGGCACGAGCAGGATCGCGGGCCCGGCGATCGCGTTCACCGCCACCATCGTCCGGCGCGCGCCGATCCGTGCAGAGAGATGGCCACCCGGGATGCCGCAGGCCGCGACTCCGAACGCCTCGGCGGCGAGGACGAGCCCCATGCGGGAGGCGGACCCAGTCGTCGAGAGCACGAACCACGGCAGCGCCAGCCAGGTCATCATCGACCCGGTCGTCGAGACGACCTCCGCCGCCAGGAGGGCGCGCAGACCCCGATCGCGCAGCATCGCTAGTCGCTAGGCGCGGACGATGCGGATGTCGCCGCTCATGGTCGTCCCCTTCACCTCGACCAGCGGCCCGCCGGTGGCGACCTCGACGCCGCCGAGCTCGACTTCCGACGTGGTGTCGCCGCTGAGCGAGCGGGCGTCGACGTGCAGCCTGGAACCCTGCTTGATCCCGACCCGAACGTCGCCTGAGGCCGACTTCACGTCGACCGACCCCTCTGCGATCGAACCGATCACCATGTCACCAGAAGCGGTGTTCATCGAGACGCGGTTCGCTGCCTCACCGATCTGGACGTCGCCGGATGCCGACCGGATCGTGCCGCCGCCGACGGCCGAAGCGATCTGGACGTCACCGGAAGCGGTGTTGACGTCGGCGCGGCCGCCGACCGTGCCGAGCTGAACGTCGCCGCTCGCGGATCGCACCTTCGCCTCGCGCTCCACGTTCTCGACCTGGACGTCGGCGGACGCGCTGTTCACCTCGACGGCGCCGAGACGACCCGTCGCCCGGAACGGCGCAGAGGCCACGTTGGCGTCGACGTCGGATCCGTGCGGGGCGCGAATGCGGATGTCGAACTCCTGGTCGCTCTTCAAGCCGAACCGCTTCCGGCCTTCGACGATGACGTCCCGACCGTGCTGCTCGACCTTCAGGTCCTCCTCGTTGCCACGGATCGCCTCGACCTCGACAGTCGTCTCGGCCACGTCGGCCGTTTCGACCTCGATGCGGCCGGCGCCGATTCCGAAGCGCAGTTTCGGAGGCTCGGGTGTCGCGAAGTCGTACCTCACCGCGACCGCCTCCTCCGCCGCGATGCTCCGGGGAAGCGGATGGGGCGGAGATCGATGCGGTCACTGCGGCGATCGGACGTTTGCCATTCAGGGAGATGTCCAAAGATTCCGGGTTGGTACGTCATACCTCCTCCTTCCGACTGGTCAGCTCTGGCCGTAGCCGGTCAACCGGCTGCCGATGCGGCCGCTCGACGCGACCGCACTGGTCAGGCCCCGGGCCAGCGCTTTGACGATCCAGGTGTTCACGGACACGCCCTGCTTCGCCGCCGCACCCTCGACCGACGTCTTGAGCGAGTCGGGGAGGCGGAGTGTGATCCGAGCGGTCAGGCCGTCCTCGGAGGCAGGCGCCGGTGCAGTCTCCTGGTGTTCGACGTACACGAGCGACGGCTCCTGCCCGGCGAGCCGGATCTCGACGTGGCCACCTTGGAGTTGCGAGCTGACCTCGAGCGCCGCCTCCGACAGGAGCTCGAGAAGCCGCAGGCGGAGTGACGAGCCGAGCGCCTGGCTCAGCCGGTCGGCCGCGGCCGCTACCTGCTCGTCGCCGATGCCGGCGAGTGCGCCGAGCTCCTCCTGGAGTGCCTGAACGTGCGTGTCCAGTTGCATGATGATGTCATTATGACATCACTAAGGCGTCTGTCAAGTGTCCCTTTGTTGTCGAAGCGATGCGTAGGCGTGCCGGTAGGTCTGCGCGAGGTCTTCGACACGTTCGACGAAGTCGCGCGTCTCCGGGAACTGGATCGGCAGCCCTTGCGCTCGCCAGCGGTCGACGTTCGCCTGACCGGCGTTGTAGGCGGCGAGCGCGAGTTGCTCCGAGCCGTACTTGTCGAGCAGGTGGCGGAGGTACCAGGCGCCGTAGCGGACGTTGATCTCCGGGTCGTAGAGGTCGCTCGCGACGAACTGCGACCCGCCCGTTCGGGCGGCGATCCCCTCCGCAGTCGACGGGAGCAGCTGCATCAGCCCGACCGCGCCGCGGTCCGAGCGGGCGTCGGCCTGGAACTTGCTCTCCTGGTAGA
>JBKPPY010000167.1:0-15522 GCA_046733845.1 Actinomycetota bacterium
GGGCGGCACAGGTGCCTTCCGGGGAGGCGGCCCCCTCCCCGGAGGCGGCTCTCCTCGACGCCGAGCGTCGTGGGCAGCTGCTCGCTGCGCTCGAGCGTCTGTCGGAGCCGGATCGGGAGGCGATCGCCTGCCGCTACTTCCTCGACCTCTCCGAGGCCGAGACCGCGGCCGCGCTCGGCGTTCGCCCGGGCACTGTGAAGTCGCGCCTGTCGCGGGCCCTCGACCGGCTCCGCACCGAGATGGGGGAGGAGGAGCGGTGATCGAGCAGGAGCTGAGAGCGCTCGCCGCGTGGGTCGATCTGCCCCAGGAGCGCGACCTCGCCCCGGCCGTTCGGGCCCGCCTACGCGGGCGGCCGTCCCGCCGGCGGGCACTCGTTCTGGTGCTCGCGGCGGCGGTGGCCGCGGTGGCGATCGCGTTTGCGGTACCGCCCGCACGCTCGGCGATCCTCCGGGTGTTCCACCTGCGCGGCGTCAGGATCGAGTACGTCGAGCGACTGCCGAGCGTGAAGACCGCGCCCCTCGACCTCGGTATCGCGATCCGGCCGGCTGATGCGGAGCGGGCCACCGGCTTCCGGCCTCTGACCTCCGACCTGCTCGGCGCGCCCGACGAGGTCACCTGGGACGGGTCGCTCCTCTGGTACCGGTACGGCGGCACCCGGCTCCTCGTGTCGCAGTTCCGCGGCCGTGAGCGTCCCGAGCTGCTCAAGAAAGTGGTCGAGCCGGACACCATGATCACGCCGGTCTATGTGAACGGCGAGCCGGGCTACTTCATCACCGGCGGGAAGCACTTCCTCTATCTCGCCTCCGGAGGCGTCGTCCGGGAGGAGCTTGTCCGCCTCGGCCGCCAGGTCGTGCTGTGGCAGCACGGTCCGCTCACGCTCCGCCTCGAAGGCGACGTGACGCTCGGCCAGGCGCTGAAGATCGCGCGTTCCTTCCGCTGAGGCTGCGGGCGAATGGGTACCCCTGGGCGACTAAATAGGACACCTGGCCCTAATCCATTTGCGGTTTGCAGCCGAACTACCGGGTACATGATGAAGCGAGGAACCGATGTCAGCTGCTGAGCTTGATATCCAGGTCGAAACCGAGGCCGAGCGGATCGAGCGCTGGCGCGCAGAAGAGCTCGAGCGGGCAGGCTACGAGCCGCTCCAGGCGGCCGAGCTCGCGGCGCGGAACGACGTCGACCTCCACCTCGCCGTCGACCTGCTCGAGCGCGGCTGTCCCGTCGACACCGCGCTTCGGATACTCCTCTAGTTCGCGCTCGCACCATCCGAGCGCCGCGGGCACAATCCCTACCCCGTGCTCGCATCGATTCCCTCGCCGAACAGCGGCGTCATCGACCTTGGCCCGCTGCACATTCACATGTACGGGCTCATGCTGCTGGTCGCGATCGCGGCCTGCGTGGGGCTCACCGGCGTGCGCTGGACCAGGCTCGGCGGAGACTGGGACCTCGTCTTGCGCGTCGCGGTCTGGGGCGTGGCCTTCGGGATCGTCGGTGCGCGGATCTACCACGACATCACGAGCTGGAACGAGGTACCGGACCACTGGTGGGGCGCCTTCGCCGTCTGGCAGGGCGGCCTCGGTGTGTGGGGCGGGATCCTCTTCGGCTGCATCGCCGGCGCCGTCGTCATCTACCGCTCAGGGGAAAGCGTCCGCCTGTTCGCGGACGCGGTCGCGCCCGGACTGCTGATCGCACAGGGCATCGGCCGCTGGGGGAACTGGTTCAACCAGGAGCTCTTCGGCAAGCCGACCAACCTGCCCTGGGGTCTGGAGATCGACGAGCGGCACCGGCCGCCGCAGTATCTCCTGTCTGACACGTTCCACCCGACCTTCCTCTACGAGTTCATCTACGACCTCGGGATGGCGGGCGTGCTGATCCTGATCGGCTGGCGGTTCCGGATCAAGCCGCCGGGGCTGTTCGCGCTGTACGTCGCCTTCTACACCTTCGGGCGCACGTTCGAGGAGCTCCTGCGGGTGGACCCATCGCACCACTTCCTGGGGGAGCGGCTCAACTTCTGGGTGTCCGCGGTGGTGTGCGTGTGCGCGGTCGCGTTCTTCTTGTGGTGGCAGTTCTTCCACGAGAGCGGCGACCAGCCGACCGTTCGCCGGGGCAAGCCGCGGGAGATCCCGAAGGGCCCGGCGATGGCGGTCCCGAAGGGCCGCGTCCGCCCACGCCGATAGCCTCCGGGCGGTGCACATCCGGGAGCTCGAGCTCGACCTCGATGCCTTCGAGGGTCCGTTCGACCTGTTGCTCACGCTCGTCCTCCGCGAGGAGCTGGAGCCGCGCGACGTCGACGTCGCCGATGTCGTGGTCACCTTCGTCGAGCGGCTGGCCCTAGGCGCGAGCGGAGCCGGTGCCGTCCACCGGCCGGGCGAGGGGGGCCCTGCCGACGTCGCTTCCGGCCGAGAGCCCGAGCGGCTCGACCTCGACGCCTGCGGCGAGTTCCTCGTGCTGGTCGGCGCCCTGCTGGAGCTGAAGGCCCGTGAGCTCTTTCCGGACGAGCAGGTCGATCTCGCCGACCTCGACCCCGAGGAGGCGGCCGAGGAGCTCGCGCGGAGGCTCGAGGAGTTCCGGCGGATCAAGGAGGCTGCCGGCTGGCTGCGCGACCGGCTGGCGCACGAGGACGACCGCTACTTCCGTCTCGGCCCCGCGCCGCTCGCGCCGCCGGCCGAGCCCCGGATCGCACCGCAGCAGCCCGAGGCCCTCGCGACCGCATTGCGTGCGCTGGCAGTCGAGCCGCCCACGGTCTCGCTGTCGCATATGGGGCTCAGGTTTCCGCCCGTCGTGCAGTTCCTCGAGCGGTTTCGCGCGCTGCTCCGGCGCCGCCGGCACTTCGACTTCGAGCAGGAGGCGGCCGGTCTCGACCGGATCGAGCAGGCGGTCGCGTTCCTGGCGCTTCTCGAGCTGCGCAAGGCCGGAGACATCCGCATCGAGCAGGCCGCGCCGTTCGCACCGATTCGAGTGCACCGCGCACGGGAAGGAAACCTGATCACCGTCGAGGAAGGAGAGACCTCGTGGAACGTCCGCTCCGCCTGATCACCAGTTCGCCCGTCGAGGAGCTCGCCCGGACGATCGAGGCGCTGCTCGTGGTCGCCTCGCAGCCGCTGGCTGCGGAGGACCTCGCGGTAGCAGCCGATGACGAGCTCGCGCGGGTCGAGGAGGCCTTGGACATCCTCGGCGAGCGCTTTGTCGAAGGCCGGAGCGGCATCATCCTCGAGCATGTCGCCGGCGGGTACGCGTTCCGCGCCTCCCGGTCGGCGGCGGACGCGTGCGCCCGCCTGTTCGAGCGGCCCGTGGAGCGCGGCCTCTCGCAGGCGGCGCTGGAGACGCTCGCCGTGATCGCCTACCTCGGGCCGTGCACACGCCCCGACGTTGCCCGGATCCGCGGCGTTGCAGCCGACTCCGTCGTCGCCGGCCTCGTCGAGCGCGGCCTGATCTCGGAGTCAGGGCGCGACGAGGGCGGCGCGGTGCGCTACCGGACGACGCCGCTGTTCGAGCGCGTCTTCGGGCTCGAGAGCCTGTCTGCATTGCCCCGGCTCGACGACCTCGGCGGTACTGCGGACGAGATCCGCGGCCGGCTCGAGGCGCTGGCCGAGCGGCGCCCTGCTTGATCGCAGAGGGGTCGGGCAAAGCCCGTCCCCTCGCTCGCGCTCCGCGCTGGAACAGCCAAGGCCAAAAGGAGCCTTGGTGTAGCTCGACAGGCAAGCTAACGCTGTGGATGCAACTGACGAGACCTTCTATCGCGACGTCGTCGAGCGGTCGCACGAGCGCCCGGTCGTGGTCGACTTCTGGGCCGAGTGGTGCGGGCCGTGCAAGGCGCTCGCGCCAGTGCTGGAGCGCGAGGTCGGGGAGCGCCCGCAGCTGGAGCTGGTCAAGGTCGACGTCGACGCGAACCCGGCGCTCGCCGGTCACTACGCGATTCGCAGCATCCCGGCGGTCAAGGCCTTCCGCAACGGGCAGGTCGTCGCCGAGCTGATCGGCGCCCAGCCGCCGCAGGTGGTCGCATCGTTCCTGGACGGTCTGCTCGGGCCGCCCGCCGGCGAGCGGCTGCTCGAAGAGCTACGGGAGCAAGGGGGCTACGACGACGTGGTCGCGGCGCTCGAAGGCGGCGACCACGAGCAGGCGCTCTCGCTCTTGCTCGAGCGGGCGACGACCGCAGAAAAGGCCGCCCGCGACGAGACGCGCCGCTTCATGGTCGCCGTCTTCGAGGATCTCGGCCAAGACCACCCGCTCAGCGCGTCGTACCGGCGCCGCCTGGCGGCGGTGCTGTATTAATCGTCGCAGAGGGCCGGGCCAAGCCCGGCCCTCTGCTCGCGCGTCGCGCAGAAACTGCCAAGGCCAGGAGGACCTGGCCGCGAGCTTCGCCGGTCCACGTCAGGCTGCTTTGGCGGCCGGGCGTGTCCGGTTGACGATCTGGTCGAGGTGGGCGGAGAGCCGGTCGAGGATCGTCGTCTCCTGGGCCGCGGTGAGCCTGCCGCTCGCGACGGCCTTGTCGAGCCGGGCTTTCACGGCAGCGAGAATCACCGACTTGAGTCCGGCGACGGTCTTGCCGTGCTCGGTCGCGATCTGCGCCAACGAATTGCCGGCCCGCAGCTCCGTGCGTAGCTCCGCCTGAGTCAAGCCGAGGTACGTCGCGACAGCCGCGCCGAAGCGCTTGCCGCCGGGCCGCCCGACGGCGGGGAAGGAATGATTGACGAGGTCGTCGAGCCGCGCCTTCAGCCGGGCGAGGATCGCCTGCTCACGCGCCGCCGTCAGCCGGCCGGTGGCGACCGCCTGGTCGAGGTGTGCCTGGACGTCGGCGTAGATCGCGTCCTCGAGGCCCGAGACTGACTTGCCCTGAGCGACGGCGATCTGCGCGAGCGTCTTTCCGGCCCTCAGCTGCTCCCGCAGCTGTGCCTGGGTCAGGCCGAGGTACGACGCGATCACGGCCGGGCCGGGTGCCCCGGCACGACCGGGCCTGCCGTTACCACCGGCCGCGATCGCGCCGCCGGCGCCTGCTGCGACGGCGAGCGTCACCCCGGCCGCCGCGAATACCTTCTTGGATTTCCCGTTCATCGGTCCAGCGTCCTTTCCTCGTAGTCCCGGTCCATGCTCGTTCTCGCGGCTGAGAGCCGGCTGAGAAACGCGTAAGGATTGGGTCATGCGCCTCAACGCCTATCTCGCCCGTGCCGGCGTGGCCTCGAGGCGCGGCGCCGACGAGCTGATCAAGGCAGGCCGCGTGCGCGTTAACGGCCTACCGGGCGAGCTGGGCACGTTCGTCGGTGCCGCCGACGCCGTCGAAGTCGACGGGCGCCTGGTGGAGAAACAGGTGCTGGCGTACCGCCTGCTGCACAAGCCGGCCGGAACTGTGACCACCGCCCGCGATCCGCAGGGTCGACCCACCGTCGTCGCACTGGTTCCGCCCGAGCCTCGGGTCGTCCCGGTCGGGAGGCTCGACGCGGACACGACTGGTGCGCTCCTGCTCACGAACGATGGCCGGCTCGCCCACCGGCTCGCCCACCCTCGCTACGAGGTGGACAAGGTCTACGCGGCGGAGGTCGAAGGCGACCCCGGCCCGGATGCTCTGCGCCGGCTCGCCCAGGGCGTGGACCTCGATGACGGCCGAACCGCGCCCGCCCGTGCGCGGCGGGTCGGTCCGGGCCGCATCGAGCTGACCATCCACGAGGGCCGCAAGCATCAGGTGAAGCGGATGTGCGCCGCGGTCTTTCATCCCGTCCGCCGGCTCCACCGCAGCAGCTACGCCGGTCTGGATGTCCGCGGTCTCGCTCCGGGCGACTGGCGCGACCTGACCCGCGACGAGGTCGCCGGGCTCCGCCGTCTCGTCGGCCTGTGATCTACTCGTAGAAGGTGACCGTTGCGAGGATCGCGTAGATCGCGACCAGCGCCAGCCCTTCGTAGCCGTACGCTTCGCCGTCCCCGGTGATCTGCCAGACGGCAACCGCCGTGATCGCCAGCGCGGCCACGTAGACCGGGTTGAGCACGAATGTCAAGCGATTTTCGAAGAGGAGCGAGAGCAGGACAAGTACCGGGAAGAGGAAGCACGCGATCTGCGCGACCGAGTTCTTCACCACCGAGATGGCGAGATCGCACTTGCCCTTCGCCGCCAAGGTGATCCCGACGACGTTTTCGACCGCATTGCCGGCGATCCCGACGATCACAATGCCGGTGAAGGCTTTCGAAATGCCGAGGGCCTCCACCGCGGGGTCGAGCGCATCGACGAACCAGTCGGAGACGAACGCCGCAGCCACGCCGGTCGCAGCCAGAAGGACGATCGCCGCCCGGAACGACAGCGCGGATCGATGCGCAGGCTCTACGACGGCGGGCTCGATGCCGGCGTCGGACCTGAGGTACGACCACAGCCAAGCGCCGTAGACGGCCAGGATGCAGATGGCGCCGATCACGGAGATCGCCACCTCGTGCTCGCTAGCACGGTCGCCCAGCCGATCCGACAGGCCGAGCAGCGCGATCGCCGACAGGGCGAGAAGGAGGAGCGTGGCGGTGTCGTTCGGGAGCCGCTTCTTGAACATCATCACCTCGCCCTCGGCCGACCATGCACCGGCGGCGATCGACAACCCGAGCACGAGCAGCGCGTTGGCGAAGAGCGAACCGAGGATGGACGTCTGCGCCACGACGATCTCGCCGGCCGACAGCGCGAAGAGCACCACAAAGAGCTCGGGCAGGTTCCCCAGTGTCGACTGGAGCGCTCCGGTGACAGCCGGGCCGAACCGTTCTCCGACCGACTCAGTCGCGATCCCGATCAGCCAGGCGAGCCCTCCGAGCGACGCGGCGGCGAGGACGAAGACTGCCGTGGGCGACGCATCGGCATAGTGCAAGACACCGGTGACGACGGTCAGGGCCGCGACTCCGGCGAGGACGACGACGATGCGGGTCACGCGCTCAGTCGGGCGGGACGAAACCCATGCGGTCGTACATGGCCGCCAGCGTCGGCGCGGATTCCTCGCGCGCCTTGTCCGCCCCCATCGCCAGCAGCCGGTGTAGCTCGGCCTCATCGTTCCGGAGCTCTCGGTAGAGCTCCTGGATCGGCGCGACGAGCGCGACCACCGCCTCGCCGACCGCCTCCTTGAACTGACCGTAGCCGGTACCGTCGAAGCGCGCCTCGACCGCGTCGGGCGGCTCGCCGGTGGCGACGGACATGATGTCGACCAGGTTCGTGATACCCGGTTTGTCCTCGGCACGTCGCACCTCCCGGCCGGAGTCCGTGACCGCCGACTTGAACTTGCGCCGGATCGCGTCCGGGGGATCCAGGAGGGCGACCGTGCCCTGCTCCGTCCCGCCCGTCGTCGACATTTTCTTCGTGGGCTCCTGTAGGTCCATTATCCGCGCTCCGACCTCCGGGTAGACGCCCCGCGGCACGACGAAGGTCTCCCCGAACCGGGCGTTGAACCGCTCGGCGACGTCGCGCGCGAGCTCCAGATGCTGCCGCTGGTCGTCGCCGATCGGGACGATGTCGGTCTGATAGAGCAGGATGTCGCCGGCCATCAGCACGGGGTAGGTGAAGAGGCCGGCCGAGACAAAGTCGCGCCCCTCGCCCTTCTCCTTGAACTGGGTCATCCGGCCGAGCTGCCCGTAGCTCGTCACGGCCGACAGCAGCCAAGCCGCTTCGGCGTGGGCAGTGACGTGGCTCTGCGCGAAGGTCGTCGAGCGCTGGGGGTCAAGCCCGGTCGCGAACAGCATCGCCGCCAGATCGAGCGTGCGCGTGCGCAGGTCGTTCGGGTCGTAGTCGACGGTGACCGAGTGCAGGTCGACGATGCAGAAGAACGCATCGCCTTGCTCCTGCGTGGCGGCGTACTGGCGGAAGCCGCCGATCAGGTTGCCGAGGTGCTTGTCGCCGGTGGGCTGGATGCCGGAGAAGATCCTCATCGTCGCTCCATTCTGGTTCGTGAGGGTATGAAAAAGGCCTCTTATGGAGGCCGGGAGCGGGGCGGCAGCAGCTGTTTCGGCGCTATCCGCGCACGCGTCCGCCTCGCCCCGAGGGCCACGACCAGCGAGTCCGGAACGTGTCGGTCACCATCGAGTCACATTCTAGGCGGAGTGTTCGTCATTGGAGTAGTCCCGTTATGTAACGTCGAGAATTCGTGTTCGAGCGCCTCGCCCACCTCGTCATCCGCCGCCGCCGCTGGATCGTCGCGGCGTGGATCTTCCTGTTCCTCCTCGGCCTGTTCACGACCAGCAAGATCGGCGATCGCTGGTTCGAGTCGTTCTCGATCCCCGGCTACTCGGCGTACGAGGCGAACCAGCGGACGCTGAAGACCTTCGACAGCGGCGAGCAGGCGCCGGTCGTCGCCGTCTTCCGCTCGAACGGCGACGTCACCAAGCAGCGCGGGATCGCCCAGGCGATCATCGCTGCCGCGGCCGTCAACCCGGGGTCGCGGACGGCCTCGTACTTCTCCACCGGCTCGAATGCCTACGTGTCGAAAGACCGGCACACGACCTTCGCGACGATCTATCCCCCGGGCACACCAGGGTTCAACTCGAACGTGCACATCAAGCAGGTCCGCGCTGCACTCCAGGCGAACTCGCCACCCGGGATCACGGCTCATCTCACCGGCCGCGACCCCCTCCAGGAGGACATCGGCGGCAGCGGCGGGCCGAGCGTCCTGGTCGAGGTGCTCTTCGGCGGCCTCGGCGCACTGCTCGTCCTCCTGTTCGTCTTCGGGACGCTGACGGCGGTGAGCATCCCGCTGGTGACGGCTGCGGCGTCGATCCTGACGACCTTCAGCGCGGTCTTTGCCCTGACGTACCTCACGGACGTCTCGATCGTCGTCGAGTTCCTCGTCGCGCTGGTCGCCCTCGGCGTTGCGGTCGACTACTCGCTGCTGATGATCTTCCGGTTCCGCGAGGAGCTCCATCACCGCGGAAACGTCGAGGAGGCCCTCGTCGAGACGATGACGCACGCAGGCCGCTCGGTCGTCGTCTCCGGCACCACGGTCGCGATCGGCCTGCTCAGCATGGTGCTGCTTCCGCTGCCGTTCATCCGCTCGATCGGGATCGGCGGCATGCTGATCCCGGCGGTCGCGGTGCTGTCGACGCTGACGCTCACACCGGTGCTGCTGTACTGGATGGGCGACCGGATCGACAAGCTGCGGGTGATCCCGAAGCGGATCGTCTCGGCCGATCCCGGCGAGAAGGGCTTCTGGCACCGCTGGGCCGGTTACGTCGTCAAGCGGCCGGGCCGGATCGCTCTGGCCGGCACGGCGCTCGTGATCCTGCTGTTGATTCCGGCCTTCAAGATCAACCCGTCCGAGGCGGAGGCGAAGAACCTTCCGGGCACGGGCGACGCTTTCCAGGGGCGCGACGCGCTGACCGCGGCGGGGCTCAGCGCCGGCGCGCTGAAGCCGTACGTGGTGCTCATCGAGCACGGCTCCACGGATCAGAAGCGCGCACTGGTCGTAAAGCGGCTCGAGCAGACCGACGGGATCGACGGCGCCTCTGCGCCACCGAGTTGGGAGAAAGGCGACACGGGTCTGGTCGAGGCGATCCCGTCGACGGACGGCGCCGCGAAACCCGCCCGGAAGGTGATCTCGAACCTCCAGCACAACGTCCTCCCCGACCTGCAACGCCAGATCGGCGGCGACGTGAAGGTCACGCTCGGCGGTGTCGCCCCCGAGGATCGGGACTTCGTGCACGCCGTGTACGGCAACTTCCCCTACGTCCTCGGCTTCGTCGTCCTGCTGACGTTCCTGCTCCTGATGCGCGCGTTCCGGTCGGTCGTGCTGTCGGTGAAGGCGGTGATCCTCAACCTGATCTCGCTCGGCTGCGCGCTCGGCGTCGTCGTCTTCATCTTCCAGCAGGGCCATGGCAGCGAGGCGATCTGGGGGATTCAGGCCACGCAGGCGGTGATCGCCTGGATACCCCTGATGATCTTCGCGTTCCTCTTCGGCCTCTCGATGGACTACGAGGTCTTCATCGTCACCCGCATTCGGGAGGCCTACGACGAGACGAAGGACACGGCCCAGGCGATCTCGCTCGGGATCGCCCGCACCGGAAAGCTGGTGACGAGCGCTGCGCTCGTGCTCGTGTTCGCGTTCTTCTCGCTCTCGACCGGCCCCGGCCCCGACATCAAGCAGTTCGGCATCGGCCTCGCCGCCGGTGTGCTGATCGACGCAACGCTGATCCGAGCGCTCCTGGTCCCGTCGCTGATGATGCTGCTCGGCAAGTACAACTGGTGGTTCCCGGAGCCGGTGCGCCGCGTGCTGCTCGTGCGGCCGCCAAAGCCGGCGGTCGAGACCGACTAGCTTCAGTCAGACCCGTTCCGGCCACTCACTACACTGAGGAAAGTGGCCGTGACCCCCGCATCCTCTTGGTCACCCTCGTCCTGGCGCGCGCACCCCGCGCTCCAGCAGCCGGACTGGCCGGATCAGGCACGCCTCGAGGAGGTGCGCGCCGAGATCACGAGGATGCCGCCCCTCGTCTTCGCCGGCGAGGCCCGCAGCCTGCTCGACCGGCTCGCGGACGTGGTCGACGGCAAGGCGTTCGTGCTCCAGGCCGGCGACTGCGCCGAGTCGTTCCACGACTGGAACGCGCCGAACCTGCGGGAGAAGCTGAAGATCATCCTGCAGATGTCGGCCGTGCTTACCTACGCGGCCAGCCTGCCGGTGGTGAAGATCGGCCGGATCGCCGGCCAGTTCGTCAAGCCGCGTTCGGACCCGACCGAGACCGTCGGCGACCTCGTTCTGCCGACGTTCCGTGGCCACATCGTCCACGGAGACGAGCCGACTGTCGAGGCGCGGACGCCCGACCCGGCGCGGATGCTCCAGGGCTACCACCAGGCCGCCTCGACCCTCAACCTCCTCCGTGCGTTCACGAAGGGTGGCTTCGCCGATCTCGGCCAGGTTCACGTCTGGACGCAGGAGTTCGTCGCGAACTCGCCGGAGGGTCGCCGATACGAGCAGCTCGCCACCGAGATCCAGCGGGCGATGAGCTTCATGTCCGCGATCGGCGTCGACATGCGGAACCCCGCCCTCCATCAGACCGATATCTGGACGAGCCACGAGGCGTTGCTGCTCGACTTCGAGGAGGCGCTGACGCGCCGCGACTCGCTCACGGGGGACTGGTACGACTGCTCGGCTCATTTCCTCTGGGTGGGGGAGCGGACGCGCCGGCCGGACGGCGCTCATGTCGAGTTCCTGGCCGGAGTGCACAATCCGGTCGGCGTCAAGCTCGGCCCGACGGCGACGCCGGAGGAGGCGCTCGGCGTCTGCGCGGCGCTCAACCCGCAGCGGATCCCCGGCCGGCTGACGCTGATCGCACGCATGGGCGCCGAGCGTGTGGGGGAGACGCTTCCGCCGCTCGTCAGCGCGGTCCACGAGGCGGGCCACCCCGTGGTCTGGATCTGCGATCCGATGCACGCGAACACCTTCCGCACCGCCTCGGGCCGGAAGACGCGCGATTTCGGCCACATCATGGCCGAGATCGAGGGCTTCTTCGCCGTTCACCACGCGGAGGGCACCTGGCCGGGTGGGGTGCACCTCGAGATCACCGGCGACGACGTCACCGAATGCCTCGGCGGCGGGGACAGCCTCTCCGAGGAGCAGCTCGACGACGCCTACACGACCCTCTGCGACCCGCGGCTGAACGCACGGCAGTCGCTCGACCTCACGTTCCACGTGGCCGAGCTGATGCGCGCGCGCTGATGCGTCTCGCGCTCGTCGGTACCGGCCTGATCGGGGCCTCTGTAGGCCTGGCGGCGAAGCGTGCCGGCGTGGACTGGGTCGGTGGGCACGACCTCGACGAGGAGGCGGCCGGAGTAGCCCTGGAGCGCGAAGCGGTGGACGAGGTCGGGTCGCTCCCGGAGCTCCTCGCCGACGCCGATCTCGCCGTGGTCGCGGCACCCGTCACCGTCCTGCCGGCCCTCGTCGAGGAGGTGATCGCCCGCGCGCCCGACCGCTGCACCGTCACCGACGTCGGCTCGACCAAGGAATGGTCGCTGCGCTTGCCCGAGCGGTTCGTCGGGGGCCACCCGGTGTGCGGGCGCGAGGCGCACGGCCCGGCGCATGCCACCGCCGACCTCTTCGACGGCGCCACCTGGTTCTTGACGCCGGTGGCAGCGACCGACCCGGAGCGATACCGCCTCGTCCATGGGTTCGTCGCCTCCCTCGGCGCCGTGCCGGTGGCGATCGATCCCAAGGCCCACGACCGGCTGGTCGCCCTGACGAGCCATCTCCCACACGCGCTCGCCAACCTACTCGTCAACCAGGCAGGCGCGGGTCGGATCGAGGGCCACGATCCCCTCGCCGCGGCCGGCGGGTCGCTGCGGGACATGACCCGCGTCGCCGGCGCGAACCCTCGGATCTGGGTGGACATCTTCCTCGACAACGCGCCGGAGCTGGCCGAGGCGCTCGCGCAGCACCGGCGCCGCGTCGAGCAGCTCGAGGAGTGGCTGACCGAGCGCAACGCCGGCGCGCTGGCGCGGTGGATCGGCGAAGCGTCCGAGAACCGGCGCCGAATGCTCGCCGAGGCGTACCCCGATCCGGGCGAGCTCCAGCAGGTCACGGTCCACATCCCCGACAGGCCCGGTGTCCTCGCGGGGATCACGCAGGCGCTCGGCGCGGAGCGGATCAACGTCGAGGATTTCGAGCTCCGGCACTTCTCGCCCGACCGCGGCGGCGTGCTGACGATGCTGGTCTCCGGCGCGGAACAGGCGGGGCGCGCGGCGGCGCTGCTCGAGGCGCAGGGCTACGGTGCTTCGGTTACGCCGGTGCTGGAATGAAAGTAGAGCCGGCCGCGTCCGTCCAGGGCGGCGTTGCCCTGCCGGGCGACAAGTCGATCTCGCACCGGACAGTCCTCGTCGGTGCGATCGCCGAGGGGGAGTCGGTGGTCACCGGCTTCGGCCGCTCGGGCGACACCGAGTCGACGGTCGCAGCCGTGCAGGCACTCGGCGTCTCGGTCGCCGAGGAAGGGGACACGCTCCGGATTGAAGGGGTGGGCCTCCGCGGCCTCCGACCACCGGGCGGGCCGATCGACTGCGGGAACGCCGGCACGCTCGCGCGGCTCCTGCCTGGGATTCTCGCCGGCCAGCGCGGCAGGCAGTTCCAGCTCGTCGGCGACGAGTCGCTGAGCTCGCGGCCGATGCGGCGGATCGCCGATCCGTTGATGCGAATGGGCGCTGGTGTGGAGACGACGGAGGGGCGGTTGCCCCTGGGGATCGACGCGCGCCCGCTGCGCCCGATCCACTACGAGCTGCCCGTCGCGAGCGCGCAGGTCAAGTCCTGTGTCGTGCTGGCCGGGTTGTACGCGGGCGACGGGCCGACGGCGGTTGTCGAGCCGATCGCCACCCGCGACCACACCGAGCGGATCCTGCGTGCCGCCGGCGCGCGCGTGCGGTCCGAGCCCGGCGGGGTTGAGGTCTGGCCGGCGGCGCGGCTAGAGCCGCTTCGGGTGCACGTCCCTGGCGATTTCTCTGCCGCGGCGCCGTTTCTCGTCGCCGCGACGCTGATCCCGGGTTCGCGGCTACGCCTTTCCCGGGTCGGGGTAAACCCGACCAGGACCGGACTGCTCGACGTGCTCGAGCGGATGGGCGCGAGGATCTCCCTCTACAACCGCTCCGTGTCCGGCGGCGAGCCGGTCGCCGACGTCGAGGTCGAACACGCCGACCTGGTCGCGACCGAGGTCGAGCCCGACGAGGTGCCGTCGCTGATCGACGAGCTGCCGCTGTTTGCGCTCGCCGCCTCGATGGCGCGAGGCGAGAGCGTCGTACGCGGGGCGCGGGAGCTGCGCCACAAGGAAACGGACCGCATCGAAACGGTGACGAATGCTCTACGGGCACTGGCGATCCGGATCTCGGACACGGAAGATGGTTTCAGGGTGAAAGGGGTCCCAACCCGCCCCAAGGGTGGGGGCGTGGACGCGGCGGGCGATCACCGGATCGCGATCCTGGGGGCGGTCGCCGGGCTCGTCTCACGTGAAGGGGTGAAGGTCGAGGGTGCGGAGGCGGTGTCGATATCCTTCCCCGGATTCTTCGAGCAGCTCGAGTCGATTTCCGCGCGGTGACCTTCTTGAATGACCTGCCTCAGTTGATATCAACCTGTCTGCCGTCCGGCTCGCGGAAGGTCTCTGCTGTGTTGGCTGGCGCTTTCGCCGGGGGCGAAAGCGCGTGATTGTTTCCATCGACGGTCCTGCAGGGGCCGGGAAAAGCACTGTCGCGCGCGGACTCGCCCAGAGACTTGGTTTCCGCTACCTCGACACGGGGGCGATGTACCGGGCGTTGACCTGGCTTGCCCTGCGAGAGGGCGTCGCGCTCGACAGGGGCGCGCAGCTCGGTGAGCTCGCCTCCGCGAACCCGGTCGACTTCGACGCCGACGGGCGGTGCTTCATCGCCGGAACGGACGTCACCGCGGCGATCAGGCGTGCGGAGATCGACCGCCTCGTTCCCGTGGTCGCCCGGCATCCCGAGGTGCGGACAGTGATGCGCGAGCACCAGCGCGAGTTGGCCGACGACGGCGACGTCGTGATCGAAGGCCGCGACATCGGCACCGTCGTCGTCCCCGACGCGCGGGTGAAGGTGTACCTGCAGGCGGACGCGACGGTCCGGGCGAGTCGGCGGCTCGCCGAGCGGCCGGAGCTATCCGCCGACGCGCTCGCCACCGACCTACGAGTCCGAGACCAGAAGGACGCCGACCGGATGCAACCGGCGGGGGACGCCGAGCTGATCGACACGACGAACCTGACCGTCGACGAGGTCGTCGACCGCATCGAGCGCATCGTCCGCGAGCGCGCGCCCGCCTGAGGTAGGTGCCTCGTCCAGCAATAGTCAGGGCGTCTCCGGCGGCGCCCGGAACCGCCATGCGGCGTCCTCAGTCACGCCAATATGTCTGCATATTGGCGCTCCCTGCGCCCGCTCCCGCGGCGGCAAGGCCGCCGCTCCGCTCATCGGCCGGCTCCGTCGAGCCTACGCCGGTGTCCTTGCCTGGCGACCCCGGTCACTCGCCGGAAACGCGAGACCATTACTGGACGAGGCACTAGGATGCCCGGCGACCTTGCGGGCACCGTCGCCGTCGTCGGCTTCCCGAACGTCGGCAAATCGACACTCGTCAACCGCCTGACGGGTACGCGCGCGGCCGTCGTCCACGAGACGCCGGGCGTCACGCGAGACCGGAAGGAGCTCGTATGCGAGTGGGCCGGAACCGAGTTCCGCCTGATCGATACGGGCGGCGTCGACGTCGCCGACCGGTCGCCGATCACCCGCTCGATTGCCGGCCAGGCTCACGCGGCCGTGGCCGACGCCGACCTCGTCCTGTTCGTCGTCGACGCGAAAGCCGGCGTCACGCCAGGCGACGAGGAGGTGGCGGAGATCCTCCGCTCCTCCCGTAAGCCCGTCTTCCTGCTCGTGAACAAGATCGACGATCCCGCGCGGGACGCCGAGGCGCTCGAATTCCACCGCCTCGGCCTGGGCGAGCCGATCCCGTTGTCGGCGTTGCACGGCTACGGAACCGGCGACCTGCTCGACGCCGTCGTCGCGCGCTTGCCCGGCGCCGGGCCGGCTCAAGTCGGCGAGGAGGCGATCCG
>JBKPPY010000168.1:0-11045 GCA_046733845.1 Actinomycetota bacterium
CTCGGCCAGCCGAATGAGCCGGTCGAGGTCGCTCTGTCTCGTCTCCTCCCGCTCGCCGAGCTTCTCGTCGCCCCCTCTGGACGGCAGCCAGCCGAGGTCGAGCGCGATCGCCCGCACCCGCTCGGCGGCCGGAGCGGCATCTTCCAGCCCCCGGAGAAGCCTCCGCGCTGCCTCGCGGGTGAGCAGCGCCGCGCCCTGCGAAGGGAGCCCGGCCTCGTGGAGAACGGCCTCGAAGTCGGCGAGTCGCGCGTGCGTGCGGCAGAGGATCGCGATCTCCTCGAGAGCACAACCCGCGGCACGAATCCGCTCGACGAGGTACGCACTTTCGGCCTCCCCCGCCGCGAACGGACGCACTTCCGGCTCGGGGCCGTCCGGACGGCTCGCTCGCAGCACCTTCTCCGCTCCGCCGAGCTTCGGGACTAGCCGGTTCGCGACCGCAAGCACCGCGGGAGTCGAGCGGTAGTTCTCCTCGAGGCGGAAGACCTGCGCCCGCTCGCGGAACGCAAGGAGGTACCGCGGTGTTGCGCCGGTGAAGCCGTAGATCGACTGGTAGTCGTCGCCGACGACGCAAAGGTCGTCGCGCGCGCCGACCCACCGGTCGAGCAGCGTCTGCTGGAGCAGGTTCACGTCCTGGTACTCGTCGACGGTGAACGCGGCGTACCGGTCGCGGAACTCGGCGGTCGTGTGCTCGTCGTCGTAGAGCTCGATCGCCCGCTCGAGCAGGTCCTCGAAGTCCATCAGGCCTTCGGCGCGCTTCTTCTCCTCGTAGCGCCGGTAGATCCGGTGCATCAGGTCGGGCGGGATCGGCGGAGTGTGGCCGTCGAGACTGCCGAGGTAGCGCTCGGGCGCGATGCGCCGGTTGTGCGCCCACTCGATCTCGGTCGCGAGGTCTCCCGCCGCTCGGAACTTGTACGGAGCGGGGAGCGCGTTCATCAGGTTGCGCACGACCAGCGCCTTCGACGGCAGGATTCGGCCGACCGCGTCCGGGCGGAAGTAGCGGAGCTGCGACAGGGCCGCAGAGTGGAAGGTCGACGCTCGTACTCCGGTTACGCCGAGCCGTTCGAGCCGCGCGCGCATCTCGGCCGCCGCCTTGTCGGTGAACGTCACCGCCAGGATCTGGGACGCCCGGAAGGTCCCGGTCGCGACCTGATTGGCGATCCGGTGCGTGATCGTGGTGGTCTTGCCCGAGCCGGCTCCGGCAAGGATGCAGACCGGCCCGCGGACGGCCTCGACCGCGCGCCGCTGTTCGGCGTTCAACTCCACCTCCACCGACCGCATGCTACGGAGGCGGTCCGCCGCCGCCTGTGACGGGACCGTGCCGGATCAGTTGCCGATCGCCACGTCCACCCGGCGCGGCGCGCGGACGGCCAGCGGCGGATGGTTGAGCCGAACGGTCTTCGTCACCTGCTTCGACTTCGGATCGATCCGGATCACCTTCTTGCTCCGCCTGCTCAGGACCCAGACGTACCCGGCGCCGGTCGCGATCGCCGACGGCTGGTCGTTCAGGCCGATCGTCTCGACGTTCGATCCCGTGAGAGGCACGCGCGTGATCGTGCCATTCCCGGAGTTCGCGACCCAGGCGGCGTCGAAGCCGACCGCCACGGCAACCGGCTCGGAGCCGACCACCTCCGTGCGGAAGACCCGCCTGGACACCGGGTTCGTCGCGACGAGCAGGTCACGATCGGCGTCGACCGTCCAGACGAGCCCGGCGCCCCTCACCGTCCTGGGCGGGCTCGGCGCGAGCCTGCGAACGTTGACGACCGTCTCCATCGTCGTGGGATCGAGTACGAGCAGCGAGTTCGGCTTCACGCTCCGCGGCGACTTGCCGACGACGAATTCGAGGTTCAGCGCGGCTGCGACGCCTCCCAGCAGGAAGATCGCGCCGATCGCGACGAGGAGCCGTCCACGCGTCCACCGGGTCGGCTGGCGCGCCAGCCCGTTGCCGGACGTACTAGCCGACGACGTCTTCGACAACGGCGGCGCCGGCGCGGCGCGGTTCCTTCATCATCGCCGCCAGCCTGGAGACCAGCTCGAGCGTCTCGCTGTCGGCGACGAGGCGCTCCAGCTCGGCCAGCTCGTCGTCGAGCCAGGCCGCGTCGATCGGCGGCCGGGTGACGGCGAGGATCTTCGGATGCGGGGTCGGACCGACCGTTTCCCCGTCGCCCCAGAGCTCTTCGTGCAGCTTCTCGCCGGGGCGAACGCCGGTGAACTCGATCGCGATGTCGCGATCGGGCTCCTTCCCGGAGAGCCGGATCATGTTGCGCGCCAGCTCGAGGATCGAGATCGGCTCGCCCATGTCGAGCACGAACACCTGGCCGTTCCGGCCGATCGAGCCCGCTTGCACCACGAGCGAGACCGCTTCCGGGATCGTCATGAAGAACCGCGTCATCTCTGGGTGGGTCACGCCGACCGGCCCGCCGCGCTCGATCTGGCGCCGGAAGATCGGGATCACGCTGCCGGACGAGCCGAGCACGTTCCCGAACCGCACGGCGACGAACCGGGTTGAGACTTCCGAACGGGCACCGTAGCCCTCGACGATCCACTCGCAGAGCGCCTTCGACTGCCCCATGACGGTCTTCGGGTTCACGGCCTTGTCGGTCGAGACGAGCACGAACCGCTCGACCCCGAACTCGACCGCGACCTCGGCGATCACCTTCGTGGCGAGGGTGTTGTTGCGTACCGACTCGAGCGGGTTCGCCTCCATCAGCGGCACGTGCTTGTACGCCGCGGCGTGGAAGACGACCGAAGGCGTGTAGCGCTCGAAGACCCGCCGCATCCGCGCCTTGTTGCCTGCATCGGCGAGCACCGGCACGCTAGGAGCGAAGCCGCGTTCGGAGACGAGCTCGCGCTCGATGTCGAAGAGGGCCGTCTCCCCTTGGTCGACGAGGATCAGTCGCTTGCAGCCGATGCGGGCGATCTGGCGGCAGAGCTCCGAGCCGATCGAACCGCCGGCGCCGGTGACGAGCACGGTCGCGTCGGCAAGGTATGCCGCGACCGCACGCAGGTCGACCTCGACCGGCTCTCGGCCGAGCACGTCCTCCACCTGGACTGCGCGGATCTGGCCGGCGAGGTTGACGTCGCCCGAGATCAGCTCGTAGATCCCGGGCAGGGTCTTCACGGGCACGCGCGCTGCGCGCGTGACGTCGACCACGCGCTGGCGGACCTCGCCCGAGGCGGAGGGAATCGCGATCAGGACCTCGTCCGGGCGGTTGTCGCCGAGGATGCGGGGCAGCTCCGTCGTGGTGCCGAGGACGCGGACGTTGTGGACGCGCAGGTTCTTCTTGCGCGGGTCGTCGTCGACCAGCCCGATCGGCGTGTAGCCGAGCGCCGGATTCTTGAGCATCTCCTTGACGATCAGCTGGGCAGCGTCGCCGGCCCCGACGATGATCACTTCCCTACCCCGCGCCACGAGCCCGCGGCCGGTCGGTCGCTCCATCACCGTCCGGGCCAGCATCCGGGCGCCGGCGACGAAGGCCAGCAGGAGCAGCCAGTCCATCACCGCGACCGACCGCGGCAGGCGCACCTGGGTCACAGGATCGGCGAAGTAGACGACGATGCTGGAGACGAGGCAGGCGACGGTCACGCCGCGCGCGGCGCCCCACATGTCGCGGGTCGAGACGTAGCGCCACCAGCGGTTGTAGAACCCGAACAGGATGAAGACGGCGACCTGGATCAGGATCACGATCCAGATCGTCCGCGTGAACAGCGTGTGGTAGTACGGCGGGATCTTCGGGTCGAAGCGCAGCCGGAACGCGAGGTACCACGCGGCCGCGCACAGGCCGACGTCGACGCCGAGCTGCCAGAGGCGATGCCGGTTGATCGGCAGGTGTTTCAGCGAGTCGCCCCCACCGCGACGGCGTCGCGCACGACGCTCACCACCCGCGCCTGGGTGGGCTCGTCGATCCCGGCCCACATCGGCAGCGCGAGGTTCTCGCGCGCCGCACGCTCGGTCTCCGGCAGCGATCCGGCCTTCCAGCCCAGGAAGCGGAGCGCAGGCTGGAGGTGGAGCGGCGTGACGTAGTAGGACGCACAGGAGATCTCCGCCTCTGCGAGCGCCGCCGCGATCCGGTCGCGCTCGGCGGAGCGGACGACGTACATGTGGTAGACGTGCCCGCTCTCCTCGATCGGAACCTCGCAGACCTCCCCGAGCCCCAGCTCGGAGTACCGCGCCGCCGCCTCGCGACGGGCGGCGTTCCAGCCGTCGAGCCGCGGCAGGAAGAGACGCAGGGCTGCCGCCTGGAGCTCGTCGAGCCGTGAATTGAAGCCGATCAGCTGGAAGTCCTGCTTGTCACGGGAGCCGTGGAAGCGGAGCAGCCGCACCCGCTCGCCGAGCTCGGCGTCGGTGACCGCGACCAGTCCGCCGTCGCCGAGCGCGAACAGATTCTTGGTCGGGAAGAAGCTGAACGTGGACGCGACACCGGTAGTCGCGACGCCGCCCGCGCCGAACGCCTGCGCGGCATCCTCGACGATCGGAACGCCGAGGGCGGCAAGCTCGGCGAGCCCCGCCGGCCGGCCGAACAGGTGGACGGGCATGATCGCCTTCGTCTGAGGCGTGATCCGGGCGGCAACGTCCTCGGCGTCGAGATTGAGCGTCGCCGGGTCGATGTCCGCGAAGACGGGCGTCGCGCCCGCCTGGACGATCGCCTCCGCAGTCGCGTAGAAGGTGAAGGCGGGACAGATCACCTCGTCGCCGGAGCCGATCCCCATCGCACGCAGGACGAGCACGATCGCATCAGTTCCGTTCGCAACGCCGACCGTCGCCGGCACGCCGAGGTAGGCCGCCGCTTCCTCCTCGAACGCGGCCACATTCGGCCCGAGGATGAACCGGCCCGAGTCCAGCACCTCGCCGAGGCGCTCCTTGAGCTCGGGGATCAGCGGCGCGTACTGCGCCTTGACGTCAACCAGCGGGATCATCGGCACCGGCACGTCTCCTGGAGAGATGGCGGAACAGGAACCAGGCCGCGAGCAGGCAGACCGCGACGATGACAGCGTAATCAACCCAACGGAAATCCTCGTGTACCCGCCGGTAACCCGTTCCGACACCCCACCCGACGCCTGCCCAGGCAAAGCTCCAGATCGCCGAGCCGACGAGTGTAAGCAGGGTGTACCGCCCGAACGGCGACCGGAACACCCCAGCCGGGATCGAGATGAACGAGCGCACGACGGGCGTCACTCGCCCAATCAGCACCGCCGCGTCCCCCCGCTGGTCGAACCAGCGCTCAGCGCGGGCGAAGGTCTCCGGGGACAGATGCAGCCATCGTCCTCGTCCCTCGATCAGCGGCCGGCCGCCGTACGCGCCGATCGCCCAGCCGACGATGGACCCGAGTAGATACCCGATCGTCCCGGCCAGCGAGATCACCACCCAACCCCAGAATGGGCTGTCGATCGTGTGCCCGAAGAGGACCAGCTGGCTGCCGGAGATCGCGCCGGCGGCGAGCGCACCCCCGTAGATCATCACGAGCTCGCTCGCGGCCGGGAAGACCGCGTCGATCGCCATCAGCACGAAGACCGCGTAGACGCCGTGATCCCCGACGAACGTCGTGATGCTGTGCGTGACGGAGGCGAGGAGCACGGGCCGAGGCGCGAGTCTACTTGGCCACTGTGAACACGTTCGTCCGGTGTACGGAGAACGGTGCGCCGAGCGTGACGGAACCGAGCTCGTTCGTCGCCGTCACGGCGGCGACGTACCGACCCGAGTAGACGACTCCACCGCCGTCGGTGACGCCGTCCCACGACACCTGGAGCTCACCTGGTCCGCTGCGGATCCTGGGCAGCGTGCGCAGGAGGACGCCGGAGGGTGTCTCGATCCGCGGCGCGATCGTCGCTCCACGAGCGAGCTTGAAGACGACCACCCCCCGCGCCTTCGGACGGGGGACGGTCAGCGCTCCCCCGATCGGAACGGCGAAGCCGAGAGTGCGGTTGAGGTCGAAGTCGCGTTCGCCGGCCGACGCGAGACCGGTGTCGTCAGTGACGCTCACGACCCAGCGCCAGCGTCCCTCGAGCTCCTCCGACCCGTCCGGCTTCGTCCCCGGCCAGTCGAGCGCGTAGGTGCCTGGCGAGGCCGCGCCGGAGAAGGAGTACCGGGCTACCCCGTCCGGCCCGAGCAGGTTGACGCTCACCGTCGAGGGCCGCACGACGCGGTACGTCAGCCTCTGGCGGTCGGAGACGCCGTCGGCGTTCGGCGTCAGGACGGGCTCCAAGGGCGGTGGGAGATAGACGCCGGCGTACGAGACGACCAGGGCGTCGCCGATTGGGCGTTCGGTTCTCGCCGACCGGCTGAGGAGCTTCCCGTCGAACGCCATCGCCGACGAAGCGCCTCCGTCGAGAGCGACCGCTGAGACCGCGCCCAGCTCGGCCAGCTCTAGCGCGAGCTCGAAGTTCGTCATGCCCATACTCCAGCCCGGCTGCGATCCGTCGACCGTGACGAGCAGGATCCGGCCGTCCGGGAGCTGACCCACCGCACTGCGGGCGGTTCGGGCCAGCAGCTGGTCGGGCGTGAACTGCTCGGTCGCCCGGAAGATCGGCCGGCCGTTGCGGACGAGCGCCGGTCCGCCACCGAGCGCGTCGACCACAGATGCCCAGGCGGGTTTCAAGATCAAGCGGATCCGGACCGGCTGGCCCGGCGGTGCCTCCTTCTGCATGAACGCCGCGGCGGTGCCGCGGGCGACGAGAACCGCCCCACCGGCTGGAATCGGCGTGCCGCCGTTGGTCGACGCTCCGTTCACCGTGGCCGCGAGCTCGGCGTTGGGACGGGCGTGCGGGAACGCGCCGAACGTGACCTCGAACGATCCCTGTGTGACCGGGGTCGAGGGACCGAAGGCCGGAGTGAACAGGGAGACGCCGTTGCTCCCCGGAGGGCCGTTGACGTCGTTCAGCGCCCGCCGTGGTCCGGAGCCCTGCCAGGTCGCCAGCATTGTCACGCGGGCGACGTTCAGCGTCCCGGCCGCGTCGAAGCCGATGCTCGACCGTCCGGGAAGCGGCGGCTGGTCGAGCGCGCCGTTGCGCATCACGATCCCGCTCGGCGCACCGCTGGTGGTGGTGGTCAGATCTCCGTTGACACCTGCGACGGTCGCGGTCGAGGAGAGGCGCTTCTCGATCGCGGTCAGGCGTTCGCTGCCGACGATCGCCTCGTTCGACAGGGCGGGCTTCAGGCTCCAGAGCCCACCCAGGCGCGGGACGGTGAGGACGTTGACGACCACGGGCCCACGGGTCGTGAACTCGATCTTCCGGTCGTACGTCAGGCCGGGAAGCAGCTCCTGCGGAGCAGCAGACGACGGCCCGACGAGGACCAGCGCAAGCAGGCAGGCAATGACGGCGCGGGGGAGCACGACCCAAGGCTGAGGTTAGCCACGGCTGCCTCGGATCCTTCGAGGCGGCGGAGGCACGGACGAAAGGCGGGGGCCAGACTAAAGTCTGGCCCTTCTGTCCTCAAGCTCGCGACACGAGAAGGGACAGGCTTTAGCCTGTCCCCAGACCTTTCGAAGCGG
This sequence comes from Actinomycetota bacterium, assembly GCA_046733845.1. Classification (GTDB taxonomy): domain Bacteria; phylum Actinomycetota; class Thermoleophilia; order Gaiellales; family Gaiellaceae; genus DATBLE01. The sequence goes on from JBKPPY010000168.1 coordinate 7,488, forward strand.
CGCTCGCATCGTCCTCGAACCAGAGCCAGGGCCAAGGTCGTCCGTCGTCGAGAAGTCCGCTCTTCCCGGGATTGGCCGCGATGTAGTCGCACGTTTGCTCGAACTGGCGTTCACCCACGACGCTCCGCGCCGTGTAGCGGTCGCCGAAGACGTGTCCGTGACGGTGATGTCGGAGGTTGAAGCGCTGGGCGTACCGGCCGTTGAGCCTCTGCATGAAGACGCGGAGATCCGCGCACGTGCCCTCGAGCAGCAGGTGGTAGTGGCTGACCATCAGGCAGTACGCACGGCAACGGACGCTGTGGCTACTCTCGAGGCGGCGCAGAAGATGGACGAAGCCATGGCGATCGGCGTCGTCCATGAACAGCGGGAACTCGTAGACCGCCCGCGCTGTCACGTGGAAGACGCCGTCGGGCAAGAGCTCGCGTGCCTGCCGCCCCATGCTCGACGACGGTAGCGCGGTCGGGGCAGCGCTCCCCAGATCGGCACACATACGTCACACGTTGAAGGCCTCGGGACAGGCTGAAGCCTGTCCCTTCTGATTGCTTCGCTGAGGCGACCTAGGAAACCAGCGCAGGCGGGCGCTCGGCGCGGCGGTACTCGACCGTGTAGCCGAGTCGCTGCGGGATCTCCAGCAGCCGGTCGAGATCGAGGTCGATCCGCGCGCCTGCCTTCTGGGTGACCTCGTCCTCGATCGGCAGGTCGAAATCGTCCGCGCCGAAGTCGAGAGCACGGAACGCGTCCTCGTTCTGCGTCAGCACCGACGTCCGGACATGCCGGACGTTGTCGAGGAAGATCCGGCTGAGCGCAATCCAGCGCTGGTACTCGTGCGCGGAGATCTCCCGGCCGCCGAAGGCCGTCCCGTACGGCTTGTACGTCCAGCACAGGAACGAGAACAGCCCTTCGTGACCGTCGGCGAGGCAGCGGTCCTGGAAGTCGCGCGTCCGCTGTAGATGCTCGAGCCGCTCGTCGAGCGTCTCGTCGAAGCCGATCACCATGGTCGCAGTCGTCCGCATCCCGCTCTCGACGATGGCGCGCTGCGCCTCGAAGTAGTCGGCGACGGTGTACTTCCACTTTGCGTGGCGCTTGCGGAAGTCCTCGGTGAGGATCTCGCTCCCGCCACCGGTGACCCAGTGCACGCCGGCGTCGCGCAGCCGCGCTGCCGCGTCGGCGTACGAGAGCCCTGCCCGGTCGGCGAGGAAGACGAACTCCGCGACCGTGAGGGCGTAGAACTCGACCGCCTCGCGGTACCGTTCGCGCACCGAGCGGAAGAGGTCGCAGTAGTAGTCGAGCGGCAGCCTCGGGTTGAAGCCGCCGTTGAAGGCGACCAGGTCGCCCCCGAAGTCGGCCAGCTCGTCGATCTTGGCGAACACCTCGTCGCGGGAGAGGACGTAGCCACCGTCCTGATTCGGGAGGACGTAGAAGGCGCAGTAGTCGCATTGGGCAACACAGACGTTCGTGTAGTTCACGATCCGCATCACCATGTACGTCGCGTGATCTGGGCGGTGCCACTGCGACCGCACCTCCTGCGCCCGCTCGATCAGCTCCTCGTCGCCGGCCTCCAGCCAGAGGCGACGGGCCTCATCGACGTCGATCCGCGTCAAACCGGTACGACCTCCGGCGCGAGCACGTCCATGAACGAGCTCACCGAGAAGACCGCGTTCCCGGCGCCGGGCTTGCCGTAGCCGGGCGGCGGCTGGAGGCCGTGGCGCTCGAGCGTCTCGCGGTACGCCTCGAGCAGACGCACGTGGTACTCGAGCGGGGCTCCCTCCGGGTTGTCCCGTCCGAGCGGGGTGGTCGGCTCCGGGCACCAGGTCGTGAACCGAGGCGTGATTCCGCGCGACATGAAGAAGTCGAGGCCTTCGACCGTGCTCGCGATCGCCTCGCCGACGGAGACGAAACCGAAGGGGCGTGCGAGCTCGATCCCGGCGACGAAGTTGGGGATCACGTAACGCGGCCCGAAGACCTCGGCGGCGTCGAGGATCCGCCGGTGCCACTCGTCCCGGCCGACGTAGCGCTCCTTGCCGGGGCAGATGATCTTGAACAAATGGGGCTCCCAGACCTCGTAGTTCGGGTGGTAGATCTGGATCCCGTAGTCCTTGTAGCGCTGGACTTCACGGCGAGGGAGCGCCTGCGCCACCACCTTCCCGATCCACTTCCCCGGGAAGCGCTCCTCGATCGCCTGTGCGTACCGACCGTAGAAGTCCGCCTCCGCAAGCCCGTCGACGCTGCTCGTCACCGAGCCGCCGGTGAGCGTGTACGCGTGCGAGGCACCGTCGTCGTGCTCGGCGATGATCGCAAGCGCCTCGAGCACGTCCTCGACCGGCTTGATCCCTGTATACGGTCGCCCGGCCCGCTTGTGCTGGCGCCAGTTGTGGTTGATGTCGCAGAACTGACACTCTTCCTTGGCGCCGAAGTACTGGCAGAGGCGGAGCACGGTCAGGTAGATCAGGTAGCCCCACTGGATCGTCGGTGCCGTCTCCATCACCGTCTTCCCGTTCGCCAGCGTGTGGCGGTAGTAGGCCGGCATCGTCGGCAGCTCGATCTCTGCAATCGCACGTCCCTCGAGCGTCAGCTCACCGCCGACCACCCGCCAGGGCGAGGCCGGGTTGACGCGCACCGAGACGATCGTCCGGCGCAACCCGTACGGCCCACCCGACAGCGCGACCTCCTCCGGTGGGCGGCGATTGGCCGCCTCGCCGAGCTCGGCAAGCGGCCTCTGGTCGAACGAGAAGATGAAGTACGACTTCGGCTTCACCTCGCCGTCGAGGTTGTCGCTCAGCGCCGAGTCGTCGAACGCGATCCCGGTCCGGAGCAGATCCTCCTTCACGACCGCCTCGGCCGGGACCGACGGATACCGCTCGATCAGCGACTCGACCAGCTCGGAGCGTGTCATGCCGCGACCTCGTCGTGCACGAACCTGAGCTCCGGCACCTCGGCAAGCTCCCCCACGTCCCGCGCCATCTCCAGGAACGTGAACAGCCCGGCGCGCTCCCGCGGCCCGAAGCGGTAGCGGAGCTTCTCGAAGTAGCGGGCGAGGAAGCCGGCCGGGTAGCCGTACCGGTCGCTGGCCTCGTACGCCAGCTGCTCCGGCTCCGCCCGTGCTCTGCGCACGGAGGCAACCAGCGCGTCTTCGAGTCCCGACATCCCGGCCGCGACCGGCTCCGGTGCCGCGAAGACCGCGAAGACCATCGGCAGACCGGTGCGTTCGAGCCAGAGGCGGCCCAGGTCGTAATGCGGAGTGGGATCCTCGAAGGCGCTCTTCAGCGCGGCATCGCCGATCAGGAGCTTCGCGTCGGCCTCCTCGCCGAGCGGCACGTGCTCGGCCTCGGGGATCAGCACCTTGGTGAGGACGACCGAGGTCGCGCTCTCTGGTGTCACCGCCACCCGGCGGACCTGCTCGATCGGGACGCGCGAGACGAGCTGGATCGAGTCGACCGCACCCTCCGAACCGACGCAGAGGCGCGGAAGGAGCCTCAGCCGGTCGGCGTTGCGTGCGTACTCGATCGAGGAGATCGGCGCGACATCGAGCTCGCCGCCGAGCAAGCGGCTGTTCAGCTC
>JBKPPY010000169.1:0-10295 GCA_046733845.1 Actinomycetota bacterium
CCGCGCCGTATTTGTAAGTCTTCCGTCTGCCGTCAGAGGCGGGGTGGATGCCGCAGCCGTCCCGCCTCTCGGCATCGTCGCGCGAACAGATCTCAGCCGGTCATCGAGTCGTGCAGCTCGTACCACGCCTCTCTGGCCGGCGGCGTGAAGGTGTCGTCCGCCCTCTCAGCCGCTTCGGCCATCATCTGCTCGAGGATCGGGTTCAGCTTCTCGGACATGAACCTGTCGGCCTGCTCTCGGGACTCCCAGACATCGAAGATGCGGAAGACGCCGGAGTCGTGATCGAAGCCGGCCGTATGGATGAGCAAGCCGTCGGGTGCTTGTTGAAGGTTCAGTTCGGCTGAGACGGCGTCGTAGTTGGTCGTGCTCGTGTCGCCGTCCTGGATCGGCCACTCCTGCATGAATGCGACTGCCACCGGTGCTCCTTTCGTCGGGTCCGGGGATCCTATGGGCCGAGGTGCGGCGAAGGGGTGACCTATTAGCCTTGTCCTCGCCGGAGGCTAGTCTCGCCCGGTGGAGCCCGTTGAGGTACGGCGATCCTCGCGTGCCCGGCGGTGGCGCCTTGAGGTGCCGTGGGGCGCGCCGGCGCGGCTGACCGTGCCGCGCTCGGCCACCCGCGAGGACGTGGAGCGCGTGCTCGCAGAACGACGGTCGTGGATCGAGAAGCAGCGGCGGCAGCAGGTTCCGCGGCTCAGGCTCGATCAGCTCGCCGTGATCGAGTCGGACGCGCGCAGCCGCGCCCGTGAGCTCGTTTCGGCCCTGGCCGATCGCGAGGCCGCGACGCTCGGGGTCAGCTACCGGCGGATCCGGATCGGCGGCCAACGGACGCTGTGGGGCTCGTGCTCTGCGCGCGGAACGCTCTCCTTCAACTGGCGGCTTGTGCTGGCTCCGCCCGAAGTGGTCGACTACGTCGTCGTGCACGAGCTCTGCCACCTGCTCGTTCCGAACCACTCGCCGTCGTTCTGGTCGCTCGTCGAGCGACACCGCCCCGGCTGGCGCGAACAGCGCGCCTGGCTGCGCGAGTACGGACCCGAGCTCCTCGCGTTCAGCCCATAGATCCGAAGAGAGACTCAGCCGATGTGCTCGATCCCGTCGGGCAGGACGACCCATGGGTGCATGCGGTCCTCCCACACCGAGACGCGCGGCGCGGGGAAGTTCGGGTCGGCGAACGCGCCGACCGGCACTGCGATGCGCTCTGGGTCGCTCCAGTAGTAGACGATTGCGCTGCAGTGCGGGCAGAAGAAGAACGAGCGCTCCTCGCCCTCGTCGGAGATCCGCACGTACTCCGTCGCGTCGCCCTCAATCCGCACCTGCTCGCGAGGCCAGCGCGCCTGCATCGCGAACACACTCCCTGTGCGCCGCTGGCAGGCGAGGCAGTGGCAGATCGAGATCCTGACAGGGTCGCCCTCGGTCTCGACCGTGAGCTGCCCACACGAGCAGGACGCGCGCCGCGTCGCCATGTCGAGACGGTACCGCGCCGCCTAGGAGTCGGGGCCGAGATTCGATACTTCACGGGCGGGACGTCAGGCCTCCTCGTCTTCGGCGTCTCCGAGTTGATCAGGGCATCGCTCGTGTCCCCCTGACCGGCGCGCGTACGTACCCTGAGCGCAGTGGGAATGTTCTTTCACTCAGCGGAAGAGGCGCCGGAACGCCCAGCGGATCCCGCCGTCCGGCGCGCCAACCTGCGCCGGATCGGCAGGCTCTTCGGGCCGTACAAGCTCCGGCTCAGCAGCGTCCTGATCCTGATCGTCGCCTCCGCGGCCCTCGGCGTGCTGCCCGCGTTCCTGCTCGAGCGCGCGCTCGAGGCGATCGGCCGCAACGACACGACCGCCCTGTCCCTCGCAGCCGGCGGAATGATCCTGATCGCGGTCGTGACCGGCGTCCTCGGCGTCTACCAGACGCTGCTCTCGAATCAGGTCGGACAACGCGTGATGCACGACCTGCGCACAGCCGTCTACCGCCACCTCCAGCGACTGTCGCTGGCGTTCTTCACACGCACCCGGACCGGAGAGGTCCAGTCGCGAATCTCAAACGACATCGGCGGCGTCCAAAACGTCCTCACCAACACCGCCACGTCGATCGCCTCGAACGTCACGACCGTGGTCGCAACGGTGATCGGGATGCTCCTGCTCAGTTGGCAGCTGTCCCTGTTCGCGTTCGCGCTGGTGCCGATCTTCGTCTTCCTCACCTGGCGTGTCGGGAACGAGCGCCGGCGGATCGCCAAGACCACCCAGGAGAGCCTCGCCGACATCTCGAGCCTCGTGCAGGAATCGCTCTCGGTGTCCGGGATCCTGCTCGGGAAGACGATGGGTCGCGGAAACGAGCTCGCCGACCGGTTCGAGGCTGATTCACTCCGTCTGTCCGAGCTCGAAGTGCGCCAGCGCATGGCCGGCCGGTGGGTGATGGCGCTCATCCAGACCAGCTTCGCCGTCATGCCGGCGGCCGTCTACTGGTTCGGAGGCCTAGCACTGGCGCACGGATCCTCGGCCGTGTCGATCCCGCTGCTGGTCGCGTTCACGACCCTGCAGACGCGCCTGTTCTTCCCGGTCGGGTCACTGCTGGGGGTCGGTCTAGACGTGCAGACCTCGCTCGCGCTCTTCGACCGCATCTTCGAGTACCTCGACCATCCGATCGACATCGTCGAGAAGCCGAACGCCTTCGCTGCCGGCAGGCCCGGCGACGTCGTCTTCGAGGACGTCTGGTTCAGGTACGGCGATGAATGGACGCTGCAGGACGTGTCCTTCACGGTGCCGGCCGGCACCACGACTGCGCTTGTCGGCGAGACGGGCTCCGGTAAGACGACGCTCGCCTACCTCGCGGCCAGGCTCTACGAGCCCGACAGGGGGCGCATCGCCATCGACGGCGTGGACATCCGCGACCTGAGCTTCGAGGCGCTGAGCGACCTCGTCGGCGTCGTCTCGCAGGAGACATATCTCTTCCACGCGTCGGTACGTGAGAACCTGCGCTTCGCAAAGCCGGACGCGAGCAACGAGGAGATCGAGGCCGCCGCCAATGCTGCCCACATCCACGACCTGATCTCCTCGCTCCCCGACGGATACGACTCGATCGTCGGCGAGCGAGGCTATCGGTTCTCCGGCGGCGAGAAACAGCGGATCGCGATCGCCCGCACGATCCTCAGAAACCCGCCGATCCTTGTCCTCGACGAAGCAACGAGCTCGCTCGACACCAACACAGAACGTCTGGTGCAGGACGCACTCGACCGTCTCTCCGAAGGTCGCACCACAATCGCGATCGCACACCGCCTCTCGACGATCCAGGACGCCGACCAGATCATCGTCCTCGACCACGGCCGCATTGTCGAAACAGGTCGCCACGACGAACTGATCCGGACAGGCGGGCGATACGCCGCCCTCGTGACACGCGATGCCGAGACCACGGCAGCACCCCAAGCCACCACGGTTCCGGCGTTTGCCCCGACGAGCTAGCTGACCGTGCTGGACGAATCGGCGAGGGCGAGGCGCTCTTGCTCCGGGTCGATGTCGATGACGTCGTCGACGCTGACCAGGAGCCGCGTTCGCCCGAATAGTCCGGCGCGAACCTCGAGCGCTTCGGGTTCGTTCGTCGTTTCGCCGTAGCGAATGCCGGTGACACGGCCGATGCGTTTGGTCGGGGTCTCGACGACGAAGCCCTCGCATCGGCGGAGCCAGTACCCGCGGTCGTAGCTGGAGCGGGTCGGGTCGTTCCGCTTGTCGGACTCCTGCTCCACGAGTTCAGGCTAGCCGGAGCAACGGAATCGGCGGAGCCCTTCCCGGTCGGTAGAGTCGGTTGGGTGGCTTGGGGCAGCGCGAAACGTCGGGAGGAGGCTGAGGCGGCTCTCGACAACCCCGGCGTTGCGTCGTGCGGCGTTTGCGGTCGACGCTGGGAGCGGCCCTCGCTGCGGTGGGCCCTTCGCGAGTTCGAGGAGCATGATTGCCCGGCGGGCGAGGCAGCCCGTAAGCGGCGCGCTGTGAAGGCTGCGGAGCGAGAGGTCGTCTGCGAGGCCTGTGGCTGGGTCGCTGTCACGGAGAAACACCGCGGCCCAGCTCTTCTTGCCGAGCATCGGCAGGTCTGTCCGAACAACGCGGACGCCGCCGAGCCCAACCGACCGCAGAGCTAGCCCAGGGTGAGTTTCTGGAGCTTGTCCGGGTCGGTGACGAAGTCGATCTCGGTGATCTTCCCGCCGACGACGGTGAGCGCGGCGACCGCGAACAGCCGTCCCTGCGGTGCGACGAGGTAACCGGCGGCGCCGTTGACGAGCACCGGCCGCGCGAACGGGGCGAGCTCCCGGAAGTAGAGCGCGCGCTCCGCCACGTTGCGCGCGCCGCGGACCTCGAGCGGCGCGTCCTTCGGGATCGCGCGGTCGGCGCGAACGACCACGTCCGGGTCGAGCACGGCCAGCAGACCCTCGAAGTCCCCGTCACGGGCTGCTCGCATGAACGCCTCCGCCACGCGCCGCTGCTCGGCGAGGTCGGCATCCGGCTCCAGTCTGGCTCCGCGAACGCGGCGGCGGCCGCGGCTCGCCAGCTGGCGAACGGCGTCAGGGCTGCGATCGAGGATCGAGGCGATCTCGTCGAACGGGACGGCGAACATGTCGTGCAGCACGAACGAGAGCCGCTCGGCCGGGTTGAGCGTCTCGAGGACGACGAGGAGCGCCAGGCCGACGGAGTCGGCGAGCAGCGCCTCCTGCTCGGGATCGACCTGGTCGTCGAGGCTGACGATCGGCTCGGGGAGCCAGCCGTCGGCAGATTGCTCCTGTCGGGCACGGCGCGCCCGGAGCATGTCGAGGCAGACACGCGCTACCACGGTGGTCAGCCACCCGCCGAGGTTGTCGATCGCAGCGTCGTCGGTGCGGCTCAGCCGCAACCACGCCTCCTGGATCGCGTCATCGCTCTCGTCGAGGGAGCCGAGCATCCGATAGGCGACCCGCCGCAGGTGCGGGCGCTGCTCCTCGAATTGCGCTGCGAGCCAGTCGCGGTCGCTCATCGTGCATCTCCTTCGTAGCCGTCATCAGGAATGACGAACCCCGAACGGGCGATGTGACACGTCGCGCGTCGAGGCCGTCACAGCTACGGCCGCGCATCCGTCATAGAGGCATGACGACATTGATCATCGGGACGCTGACCACCGGCGAGTGGATCGTGGCGGCGGGCTCGGCGCTCGCGCTAGTGGCGATGACGGCTCCGCTCGTATGGCTCTGCTGGCTCTTCGTGCAGATGGACGACGCGGCAGTGAGCCGCGCAGTCGCCGACGCCCAGAGCGCCAAGGAGCGGAACGACCGCGCTCAGCGCGCGATCCGCGACCGCCCGTAACGCGCGCGGCCCGCCGGCTGTCACACCCGCGGGCCGGCTCTCGTCATGGAGAGCGACCCGTTGAAGAGAGAAAGAGAGGCCAGATTCATGACCGCCCAGTCCCACACCGGTGTCTTGCCCGACCGAGAGCAGGCGCCGCCGTCGCTCTCGTCGCGGCGCGGCATCGCGATCCTGCTGCTGCTCAGCCTCGTCCAGTTCATGGACATCCTCGACGCCTCGATCCTCAACATCGCCCTGCCCTCGATCAAACGCGACCTCGGCTTCAGCCAGCAGAGTCTGCAGTGGGTGGTCGACGGCTACATCCTCACCTACGGCGGCTTCCTCCTCCTCGGCGCCCGGATGGCCGACCTCCTCGGCCGCCGCCTGGTGCTCGTCACCGGGCTCGTCGTCTTCGCGAGCTCGTCGCTGATCGGCGGCCTGGCGCATACCAGCTCGCTGCTGATCGGCGCCCGCTTTGCCCAGGGGATCGGAGCCGCGATGCTCTCACCGGCCGCACTGTCGACCCTGACGACCACGTTCCGCTCCGCCCGCGAGCGCCACACCGCGCTGGGCGTCTGGGGGGCCGTGTCCGGGCTCGGCGGCGCCGCCGGCGTCCTTTTCGGCGGCATCCTCACGGAGGCGGCGGGTTGGCGTTGGGTGCTGTTCGTCAACGTTCCTTTGAGCGCGATCGCCCTAGCCGGCGCCTTCGTCCTCCTCAAGCGCGATCGCATTCGTGCACGGCTGGCGCACTTCGACGCACTGGGAGCCCTGCTCGTCACCGGCGGCATGCTGCTTCTGGTCTACGCGCTCGTGAAGGCGCCCGACGTCGGCTGGGGGACGACGCGAACCGTCGCCGAGCTCGCCGCGGCGGCCGTGATCCTCGCCGCCTTCGTCGTCAACGAGCTGCGCGTCGCCAACCCGCTCATCCCGCTCTCGATCCTGCGCATCAAAGGGGTCGCGGTGGCGGACGCCACGCAGCTCGTGGCGGTGGGCGGTTTCGTGCCGATGTTCTTCTTCCTGACGCTCTACATGCAGACCGTGCTCCACTACTCGCCGATCCAGACCGGCGTCGCGTACCTGCCCCTGACCGCCGGCTTCATCATCTCCTCGGGCATCGCCTCGCAGCTCTTCGGACGGATCGGCACGAAGCCGGTCATCGTCGCCGGCGCCGTGATCGTGGCCGGCGGGCTGTACTGGCTCTCCCGGATCCCGGTCGACGGCTCGTACACGACCGACATCCTCCCGGGTCTGTTGGTCGTCTCGCTGGGCGGGGGAGGTGTCTTCGTCGGCGTGACCACCGCCGCCAACGCGGGCGTCGGCGAGGAGAAGGCCGGTCTTGCCGCAGGCCTCCTGAACACCGGCCAGCAGGTCGGCACCGCGCTCGGCCTCGCGATCCTCTCCGCCCTCGCGACGGCGCACACCCACGCGCTGTTGCGCGGTGGCGACACGGTCGCCCAGGCGGCGACGCAAGGCTACGGCCGGGCGCTCCTCGCGGGGGCAGGCATCGTGCTCGCGGGTGGGGCGGTCGCGATGCTGGCTCCGAACAGGCGGCAGACGACGCAGGTCCCCGACGAAGAGCGCGAGGACGAGCCGGCGTTCGACCTCGCTGCCTAGTCAGATAGCTGGGAGGGCCACAGCGTGGCCCTCCCAGCCACGGAGGGACTCGCGAACCTACTGAGCCGGTCCTGGACAGCGTGCGCACGGGCGTCGTAAGGTGGCCGGCGTGGAGACCTGGGACGCGTTGAGGTCACGTCGCAACGTGCGCGAGTTCTCGTCTGCTCCGGTGAGCGAGGAGGACCTGGCAAAGGTTCTCGAGGCGGGCAGGCTCGCGCCGTCGGCGAAGAATTGGCAGCCGTGGAACTTCGTGCTGGTCACCGACCAAGACCAACTCCGCGACCTCACCGGCGTCTGGCAGGGAGCGTGGCACGTCGGCGGTGCGGCAGCCGCGATCGCCATCGTCGCGTCGAATCCGCCGGACGATCGTTGGGCGGGCCTGCTGCAGTACGACCTCGGTCACACCACGATGCTGATGATGGTCGCGGCGGCCGACCTCGGGATCGGCACTTGCCATTCTTCTGTGCAGGATCAGGACCTCGCTCGGAGGATCCTCGGCTTCCCGGAGGACTACTTCCTCGCGTACCTCGTCTCCCTCGGCTATCCCGCCGATGGGCCACTTCGGCCACTACGGCAGCTCAACCGGCGACCGTTCGACGACGTCGTCCGCCGCGACCGCTGGTAACGCCCCGGCCGGCTCGCCCCGGCCGACGCGGTGACGATTCGGTGACGTGGCGGTGACGCTGAGTTCGAATACTTGACGCAAGGCAGGTGCTGCCGCAGTCTCAGCGGGACGACTCGACCGCAGCGGCTTCATGATCATCACCGACTCCGTCACGCCGCCCCATGAATCGTGTGAGGACATGGTCGTGGAGGCGACGGGCACGTTCTCGCCGCCGCCAGCGGTCATCGACTGTCCCGATCCTTACTGCGGTCGCCTGATCGACCCACTGCGCGTCGCAGCCAGAACCCAGAAGGCACAGGAGATCCTCGCCCGCGCCGCGGTCGCGCGCTACCGAGACCGGCACACGGAGCTCACGAGTCCCGAGCCGAATTCGTCAGCGATCCAGGACGCGCTCTCCGATCTGGCCGTCACCGGTCGATCCGCTTACGCCTCCTTCCGCGCGCTCGCCCCAGTCGAGGCAGATCTGGGAGCAGTGGTGACGTCGAAGCTGGCCGCGGCCTACCCCGCACATCACGTCGTCGACGCCGACTTGAGTGATGCGATCACCGAGACGCTGGAACGCGCCTACAAAGTCGCCTGGGCGCTCCGCGGGCCAGTCAGCCACCGCCGCGCGGAGCGCGACGCTCTGGGCTGGATCGCTGTCACGGCGGAGGACGACCCGCCGGACCGACCAGTCAACGTCGGCTCGGCGCTGTTTCCCCAGTTCGACCTGACCGTGCAGGTACCCGCCATACCGGTCACCCCGGTCACCACCCGATTCATGGTCGCGTCCCGCCAGTTCGAGGACGAGTACCCGGTCAAGCTCGAGGAGGTGCCCCCGGAGCGCGCGATCCCGCCCATTACCGGAGACGTCGTTCTGTTCATCCATGGCCACAGCTCGTTGGCCGAAGAGGCGCTGCCGCTGGTCGGGCCGCTCCTCCAGCAGGCGGAGAACAGAGGACGGCAGGTGACGCTCATCTCCCTCGACCTGCCGTCCAACGGTTACGCCTCGATGATCGAGCACACCGACTTCGCGATGATCGAGGACTCCCTCTGGAATACCGGCTACCCAGTCCTCGACTTCATCGAGAACTTCATCATCGCCTTCGTCGATCAGCTGGAGGCGCTGCAGCCGGGCTTCAAGGACAAGATCGTCGGAGTCATCGGCGGAAGCCTGGGCGGGAACATGGGGCTACGCCTCGCGCGGCGGGATCCCGCGACCCACCCCTGGCTGCACACCGTCGTGAGCTGGTCGCCGGCATCCACTTGGCTCTCCTGGGCCCGCGCCGTCATCGGTATTCCGGGGCATGGGCGTTTCTACGACCTGGTGAAGTACATGGGGGTGGAGAGAACCAGAGGCCACAGCGTGGAGGAGGAGGTAGAGGCTCCCTTCTACAAGTCCTCCATCAACAAGTTCTTCTACGAGGAGTTCGCCGGGCAGAAGATCGGACGGATCGCGCAGTCGGACCACTGGTACAGCAAGAACTGGCCCTGCCGCGAGACGGCCAAGGAATCATCCCACCGCGGCATCTACGAGATCTACAACAAGACGTTCCGGCGGTGGCACTGGCGGGTCGCCCACGAGCAGCTGATCTATAGCCACTGGGATTCAGACACCACGGACCCGCACATCGATCCGGATCCCAGGAACGACGCCCACGCCGGGCCGGCCCGCTACACGCAGATCATGTCGAGGATGCTGCTGGCGACGGCGCACGACGATGACGAGATGCCGGAGAAGATCTTCAGCAACACCAAGGCGCTCGCCGACGCCATGACCATGGTCGACGGCACGACCCTCTTCGTAAAAGACACCGGGCACTCGATACCAACGGAGCGCCCTGTCTTCTTCGCCGGCCAGATCCTCGACTTTCTCTACCAGGCCCCTGCGGAAGTCGTCTTGATCAAGGCGATCAATTTCAATCCCCCCGGGCGCGACATCGATCAGGAGTACGTCGAGATCGAGAACGACACCGCGGTCGAAGTCGGAATGGCGAGCTGGACGTTGCGAGATGCCAAGAACCACGTGTTCACGTTCCCGGACTTCTCGCTGCCGGCCGGGTCCAGCGCCAAGGTGTGGACGAAAGCCGGAGTCAACGATGCCGAGAATCTCTTCTGGGGCCGCCGTTCAGCAGTCTGGAACAACACGGGCGACAGGGCGGTGCTTCGCGATGAGAGCGGTGTCGACGTCGCCAGATATGCCTATTGAATAGCGATCGCCGCCCGCAGTACCAGTGGCGGCGTAGCATGGCCCGCATGAGTTCGGACCCGCACTATCGAGCTCCTGGCTGGTTCACCCGCAACGTCTTCAACCGGATCGTCGCCGCCCTCACTCGCGCCGGTATCAGCGTCTGGGGCTCGCGGATCCTCGAAGTTCGGGGCCGCAAGACCGGCGTCCCGCGCCGCACGCCCGTCAACCTGCTCGGGCTCGGTGGTGTCCGATATCTCGTCGCCCCGCGGGGTCACACGCAGTGGGTTCGGAACCTCCGTGCTGCAGGCGAGGGCGACCTCCTGCTGGGCCGGCGTCGTGAGCACTTTCACGCCACCGAAGTCGCCGACCCCGAGAAGGAGGAGATCCTTCGTGCGTACCTCCGCCGCTGGAAGTGGGAGGTTGGACAGTTCTTCGCGGGAGTCGGCCCCGACAGCTCGAGCGCAGAGCTCGAGCGCATCGCGCCCGACCACCCGATCTTCCGAATCGCCGGATGAGCCGGCCACCCAGGCTCGCGACGTGGACACGCAGCGTCAGAAGCATCTCGTCCTGATCCTCGCGCGGGAGTTCGCCTCGAGCT
>JBKPPY010000170.1:0-20371 GCA_046733845.1 Actinomycetota bacterium
GTCCGCAATCGGCGTGCGGTCGTCACCCGCGCCGGGAAGGTCGAAGGCCTCGACGGTGTGGCCCGCCGCCTCGAGCTGGCCGATCACCGGCTCCCAGGACCAGGCGCCGCCGAAGGCGCCGTGGACGAGGACGAAGCGGGCCATGGATTGCGATCCTAGGGACTGTCCCCGCAGGGGACTGTCCCCATCGAAGCGAAGCGCGTCTCGGTTTGCAGGGTCAGACCCCTTCAGGTCAGACCCTAAGCTGCGGCACGTGATCACCTCAGCGAGCAACCAGCGCTTGAAGCTGATTCGCCGACTCGAGAGCCGGCGGCAGCGCGCGAATCTCGGCCTCTTCGTGTGCGAGGGGGAGGATCTGGTCGACGCCGCGGACGCCGCCGGGATCGAGCCGGTCGACCTGCTCGTCGCCGGCAAGGACGTGGAGCCTAAGCTGCTCGCGTCCGTCTCGACCCTTGCGCATCCCCCGCGGGTGATCGGCGTCTACCGCCGCGGCGACCTACCGGCCTGGGCGCAACGGCCGGCGACGCTCGCGCTCTGGCACGTCGCCGACCCCGGCAACGTCGGCACGCTGGTCCGCAGCGCGGACGCGTTCGGCGCGTCCGTCGCCCTCTCCGAGGGATGTGCCGATCCAACCGGGTCGAAGGCGCTTCGCGGCACGGCCGGCGCGATCTTCCGCGTTCCGATCGGGCGCTTCGACCAGGCCGCCGGCCGGCGGATTGCCCTCCTCGCACATGCCGGCGACCCGCTCGGCAGCGTGGATCTGCCGGAGCCCACGGTCTTCGTGCTCGGCGCCGAGCGCGAGGGCGTTCCGGAGGAGCTGATCGCCGCCTGCGACGCCGTCGCGTCGATCCCGCTCGCGGACGGCGCCGAGTCGCTCAACGTCGGCGCCGCCGGCGCGATCGCGCTCTACGAGTGGTCCCGTCGGGCATGCAATGATGAGCACAGAGAGGGACAGGTCTTGTAGACCTGTCCCCGGTTCGTTTGGACACATGCGGCTCGAAGGAATCCACCACATCACCGCGATCACGGCCGACGCGCCACGGAACGTCGAGTTCTACGCCGGGACGCTCGGACTGCGGCTCGTCAAGAAGACGGTCAACCAGGACGATCCGACCGTCTACCACCTCTTTTACGCCGACGAGGTGGGCTCGGCCGGATCGGACATCACGTTCTTCGAGTACCCGGGTGCCCGCCGCGGCCGGGCCGGTGCGGGCATGGTCTACCGGGTTGTCTGGCGGGTGGCTTCGGTGGAGGCGCTCGACTTCTGGGAGCAGCGCCTCGGCGATGCCGGCGTTGGCTCGGAGCGCAGCGACACCGGCCTGCTCTTCCGCGATCCGGAGGACCTCGAGCTCGAGCTCACGGTGGTCGAGACGTCCGACGAGCCGCTCGTCGCCGAGCACCCGGAGATTTCCTCCGAGCTGGCTCTTCAGGGTTTCGACTCGGTCCGGGTCTACACGGACGACCCGCCCCGGAGTGCGGCGTTCCTGGAGAGCGGAATGGGCTTTCGGCCGGAGTCCGAGACACTCTACGAGTCGCGGGGCGAGGAGCGCGGTTCGCACTACGTCTACGACGTGACCGACCAAGCCGGAGTGGGCGGAGCGGGAACCATCCACCACGTCGCATGGGCCTCGCCCATGGACGAGCACGAAGCCTGGCGGCAGCGCGTCCTCGAGGCGGGCGCACGGCCGACGCCGGTGATCGACCGCTTCTACTTCCGCTCGATTTACTTCCGCGAGCCGAGCGGCGTCCTGTTCGAGATCGCGACCATCGGCCCCGGGTTCGCCACCGACGAGCCGCTCGAGCATCTCGGCGAGCGCCTTTCGCTGCCGCCCGCGTTCGAGCACCTCCGCGCGCAGGTCGAGCCGCTGCTCACGCCGCTGCCGGATCCGCGGCCGGCTCGCGCCTGAGTCGCGCATGGCCTCGCTTCTGGCCTTCCTCGGCGTCTCTGTCCTCCTGATCGTGACGCCCGGGCAAGACACGGCGCTGACGATCCGGAACACGCTGGTGGGCGGACGTCGCGGTGGTCGGCGCACGGCACTCGGCGTCTCGTCCGGTCAGGCTGTGTGGGCGTTGGCGGCCGCTGCAGGGCTCGCCGCGCTGCTCCGCGCGTCGGAGCCGGCATTCCTCGCGCTCCGTCTTGCCGGGGCGGCCTACCTCGTCTATCTCGGCGCCTGCGCCCTGTGGTCGGCGCTCCGCGGCGACCAGGGTGGGCACAGGACGATCACTCCCCGGAAGAAGGGCGCACCGTTCCGCCAGGGCCTGCTAAGCAACCTCGGGAACCCGAAGATGGCGGTGTTCTTCACCAGCCTCCTGCCGCAGTTCGCCGACACTTTCGTGGGGCTCCTCGGCCTCGGCCTTCTCTTCAGCGCGATGACACTCGTCTGGCTCTCGGCATACGCGTCGGCCGTCGCGCGCGCCGGCAACGTGCTGCGACGCCCACGGGTCCGGCGCGCGCTCGACGCCGTCACCGGCCTCGTGCTCGTAGCGTTCGGGCTCCGGCTCGCGACGGAGCGCCCGTGACCGCAGCGCTCGATCGGTTCGAGCGCTACCCCCTCCTGCTCGGGCCTTCGCCGATCCACCGCCTCGAGCGGCTGACGGAGTACCTTGGCGGCGCGGAGCTCTGGGCGAAGCGCGACGACGTCAGCTCGGGGCTTGCCTTTGGCGGCAACAAGACGCGCAAGCTCGAATACCTCGTTGCTGAGGCGCTCGCGCAGGGCTGCGACACGCTGGTCTCGATTGGCGGCGTGCAGTCGAACCACACTCGCCAGGTAGCGGCCGCGGCCGCCCGCGCCGGCCTGGACTGCGTGCTCGTCCAGGAGAGCTGGGTCGACTGGCCGGACGTGGTCTACGACCGCGTCGGGAACATCTTGCTCTCGCGGATCCTCGGGGCGGAGGTCCGGCTCGTCGAGGCCGGCTTCGGAATCGGCTTCAAGGAGAGCTGGGAGCGGGCGATCGAGGACGTCGAGGCACGGGGCGGCAAGCCTTACGCGATTCCGGCCGGGGCCTCGGACCACCCGCTCGGCGGACTCGGCTACGCACGCTGGGCGCGGGAGGTCGCCGACCAGGAGACCGAGCTCGGCGTCTTCTTCGACACCGTGATCGTCTGCTCGGTGACCGGCTCGACCCATGCGGGGATGGCGGCCGGCTTCGCAGCGCAGGACCGCCCGCGCCGAGTGATCGGCATCGACGGGTCCGCCAAGCCGCGCGAGACGCTCGAGCAAGTCACCCGGATCGCGCAGGCGACCGCGAAGCTGATCGACGCCGGCCGCGAGCTGCGCCGCGACGAGCTCGTGCTCGACGATCGGTACCACGCCGGCACCTACGGCATCCCGGACGAGCGCACGCTGGACGCGATTCGACTGGCGGCGCGATTGGAGGGGATGATCACCGACCCGGTGTACGAAGGGAAGTCGATGGCGGGGATGATCGATCTGGTCGGGCGCGGCGAGATCCCGAAAGACGCGACCGTCCTCTATGCGCACTTGGGCGGTCAGCCGGCGCTCAACGCCTACAGCGCCCTCTTCCGCTGAACGTCGACAGGCACCCGAAGGTGCCTGTCGGTCGGTCGGATCGGCTGCGACCTATGCGATCGCAGCCCTGGCCGGCACGGTCTGCTCGGAGGCGTACGTTGCCTGGTAGCCGAGCGTTTTCCCGAGCGGTGAGCCGATCGCCAGTCCCGCGCTCTGCATCCATGCGGGCGGGAACGGGAGGCGGACGGTGTCGAAGTGCGCCTTCGCGATCACCGCGAGCCGGAACGGGTTCATCGGCATGCCCTTGCGGTTGGTCTTGCCGTCGGCGGCCAGCGCGAACATCGTCTCGACCAGCGACTCGAACTGCAGTGCCGGCCGGATCTCACAGACGAACCTGACAGGCTCGTCGCCGGCATTCCAGAACTTGTGCGCGGTGCCCGGCTCGACCACGGCGACCTCGCCGGGACGGAGGGTCAGCTTCTTGCGGCCGACCTTCATCGCCAGCGTTCCCTCGCTCACCGCGAAACGCTCGCGCTGGGCGGGATGGACGTGCGCCGCGGCGACCGCGCCGCCGGGCTGGACGACCGTCTCGACGACGACCGCCTCGCCGTCGGTGTCAGCCGAGGTGGCGAGAAAGGTGAGGCGCTCGCCGGTCGCGGTGTTCTCGATTGTGTCGCCTGTGCGGATCATCCTTGCCTCCTTCGGTGTCGGGATTGACACCTCGGATGCTGGTTCCGCGGGGGTCGAAAATCGTCGGCTGCGCGGGCGATTCGGGCTCCGCGCGGCGGGCGATCTTCGCGACGGCCTTCTCCTCCTCGAGGAGGACTACGACTCGCCCGGCTGGACGAGCCCTGATTCGTAGGCGAGCACGACCGCCTGCACTCGATCACGCAGACCGAGCTTCATCAGGACGTGCGCGACGTGCGTCTTGACGGTGGTCTCGCTGACGAACAACTCCTTCGCGATCTCGGCATTCGAGAGGCCGCGCGCGATCAGCTGCAGGACCTCGAGCTCCCGGGCGGTTAGTTCGGCAAGCTTCTCCGGCGGGGTCCTGACCGAGTCGGGCGGACGCCTGACGAACTCCTCGATCACCCGCCTCGTGACCGATGGAGCCAGCAGCGCGTCCCCGCTCGCGACGGCGCGGATGCCGGTGACGAGCTGCTCGGGCGGCACGTCCTTGAGCAGGAAGCCGCTCGCACCGGCCCGCAGCGCCTCGTAGACGTACTCGTCCATGTCGAACGTGGTCAGCATGACCACCTTGGCTGTCTGGTCCTGCTCGCCCAGGAGCCGCCGCGTCGCCTCGATGCCGTCGATCTCGGGCATGCGGACGTCCATCAGCACCACATCTGGCGAGAGTGCGCGGGCCTGGGACAGCGCCTCCTGCCCGTCCGCCGCCTCGCCGACGACCTCCAGGTCGGGCTCGGCCTCGAGGATCATCCGGAAACCTGTGCGGACGAGTGCCTGGTCGTCGACGATCAGCACCCGCACGCACGAGCCGTCGGCCGCCTTGGTGGGCGTCGCCGCGGCGAGCTCGTCCTGGCGGTCCGCGAGCTCCGTCGCCCCCTCGCCCGTGGCGGTTCGCAGTGCCGGGAAGTCGGCCCGCAAGCCGTGGATCGCGAGCTGGTAGATGCGCACGGGCCGGTCGAAATCCTTGAGCAGGTGCGGGCCGAGGTCGAGCACGTCGAGGCCCTCGAACTCGGCCTCCTCGTCATCGAGCAGCGAGCGCGTGGTCTCGGAGATGAGGATCTGGCCGCCGTGACCGGCGTCGCAGATCCGCGCCGCCCGGTGGACTGCCAGGCCGACGTACTGGTCGCCTGTGGGCGTGGCCTCCCCTGTGTGGACGCCGATCCGGACGCGGACGTCCACCCCCTCGGGCCACTCGTGCGCGGCGAGGGCGCGCTGGGCTGTGATCGCGGCTTCGACCGCCTGCCGTGGTCGCCGGAACGCCACGAAGAACGAGTCCCCGTCCGCGTCGAGCTCTCGGCCGTCGGCGTCGGACCACGCCGAGCGCAGCAGCCGTTCGTGGTCGCCCATCACGGCCCTGTAGCCCTCGCGCAGACGGCGCAGGAGCGCTGTCGAGCCCTCGACGTCGCTGAACAGGAAGGTGAGTGTGGTGGTGCCGGTCTCGTCCAGGTTCACGTGACGGGGAGTGTGGCACGCAGACGGAAGCCGCCGCTCGCCTGCGGTCCCGCCTCGAGCTCACCCCCGTACACGGACACCCGTTCGCGCATCCCCACGAGTCCGTGCCCACTTCCGCCGCCGTCACCGCCGCCTTGGCCGTCATCACTGATCGTCAGCTCGACCGTCCCGTCCACATAGCGGACGACGACCTCGGCTCTGGTGGCCCGGGCGTGTTTGACCGCATTCGTCAGCGCCTCTTGGACGATTCTGTAGGCGGTCGTGTCGATCCCCGGTGGCAGCTCGGCCGGCGTGCCTTCGATCCGCAGCTCCACCGGGAGCCCTGTCTCCCGTGTGTGCGCGACGAGTCTCTCGATGTACTCCAGACTCGGCTGCGGTGCGAGCGCCGGCGCCTCGTCGGGCCGGCGGAGGACGCCGACCATGCGCCGCATCTCGGCGAGTGCCTCACGACCCGTCTGCTCGACGACGAGCAGCGCCTCGCGCTGCTTGTCCTGATCCGGCTCGAGCAGGCGCCGCACCGCGGACGCCTGCACCGTCATCACGCTGACGCTGTGGCCGACGACGTCGTGCAGCTCGCGGGCGATGCGCGCACGTTCCTCCGCGACGGCGAGGCGGGCCTGCTCCTCGCGTTCCAGCTCGGCCTGTTCGGCCAGGCGTCTCGCGGTATCTGTCTCCCGCAACCGACCGCCGAGCGCGAAGCCGAGCACCCAGGCGACCGAGAATGTGATCGCCGACCAGACGTAGTCGCCGATCGGCGGATTCTTTGGATCGTTCAGGTTGACGATCACGGAGACGAGCTGCAAAGAAGCGAGCCCGACGAGAGCCTGGCGGCGATCGGGCCGCATCCCGAACCAGGCGGAGACGCCGAGCGCCGTCAGGAAGGCGGCGAACTGGACCTGGGCGAAGCGATGGTCGGCGAACGACGAGGCCGCGACGACCGCGATCGAAACGAGCGGCGCCCCCATCGGAAATTTGCGGCGGAAGAACAGGGGACCGTAGAAGCCGAGGACGATCAGAAGGTCGAGCCAGAGCGGCCCCTCGGGTCCGTTCGGCTTTCCGTGACTCCTCACGGCGACGGACGTCGCGCCGGCCATGGCAGCGAGGATCAGGGCATCGACCCAGAAGCGGAGGGCGAGCGATCGGAGGCGGTTCACGTGATCGGAATCCTCGCCCGCAGCCGGTAGCCGCCCTCCGCCAACGGCCCTGCCTCGAGCTTGCCGCCGTAGACCGAGACTCGCTCGCGCATGCCGACGAGGCCGTGGCCACCGCTTTCTCCGCCTCCGTCTCCGCTGCCATCGTCGGTGACGGTCACTTCCACGCTCCCTTCTCCGTAGCGCACGACTACCTCGGCGTGGTCTGCCCGAGCGTGCTTGATCGCGTTCGTCAAGCCCTCCTGGACCAGTCGGTACGCGGTGAGATCCACGCTCGCCGGGAGCGGTTCGGGATCGCCCTCGACCCGCAGTTCGACCGGCAGTCCGGCCTCGCGGGTCTGGGCGATCAATCGGTCGAGGTGCACGAGGCTTGGCTGGGGAGCGAGCGCCGGCGCTTCCTCCGGCCGGCGGAGCACGCCGACCATCCGCCGCATCTCGGCCAGCGCTTCGCGGCCGGTCTGCTCGACCACCAGCAGCGCCTCACGCTCCTTCTCCTGGTGCGGCCGCAACAGCCGCCGGGTCGCCGCTGCCTGCACCGTCATGACGCTGACGCTGTGGCCGACGACGTCGTGGAGCTCGCGGGCGATTCGTGTCCGCTCGTCGGCGACCGCCAACCGGGCCCGCTCGACGCGCTCGCGCTCGGCGCGTGCAAGCCGCTCCCTGGCCTCGTCCGCCTCGTGGAACTTGCGGCCGAGCGCAAACCCGATCGTCCAAGCGACTGCGAAGACGACGCACGTGAACGCAAAGCCGGCGGCACCGCCGCTCTTCGGGTCGTTGCGGAAGATGATCCCGGTCACGCCGATCCCGAACGCGAGCCCCGCGATCGCCTGGGTGCGGTCGCGGAGCAGGCCGAACAGCATGAACACGGCCAGCGCCGTCAGGAACGGGATCACGTTGTGCGGGATCAGCCGTCCGTCGACGAACGAGCTCGCGGCGAACGCCACGCCGCTGGCAAGCGGCGCGCCGAACGGGTATCGCCTACGAGCGAAGAGTGGCACCGTCATCCCCAGCAGAGCGAGGACGTCGAACCAGAGCGGACCCTGCGGTCCGTTTTTGTTGTCCTGGGTGAGGACGACCTCCGCGATGCCGACCCCGATCGCGACGACGAGGAGCGCGTCGAACCAGTACGTGCGCGCGAGCGGCCACAGCCTCTGCCTGTTCATGTTCTGAAGGTACTCGCGGGATCTGCCGGCCGCCTCGTCCGCGAGGACGATTCTCGACCTCGTCCCTCCGAACGACGGTCTAGCGCGGATCGTCGCGGTCGACGTTCCAATGCCGCGCGCCGGCGAGGAGCCATTCCTCGTCCCCGCGCGGCATGAACCCGAACCGTGTGATCGTCCTCTGGCCCCCCTCGTGGTCGCCGTAGAGGACGTCGACAGTCATCGCCCGGTGTGCCCGCACCGACTCGGCCGCCTCGGCGAAATCCGGTGCCGACGGGTCGCGGAGGACGCCCTGCCAGAACCCCATGTCACCGGCCGGCACGTAGATGTCGCGTGTGAGCCTGTGGAAGTCCTCTATCGGCGGCGGCCGCTCGTCCGCTCCGGTACGCCGTTGGGGATGCAGATACCAGCCGTGCAGCACCGCGATTCCCGTACCGGCGTTGCGAAGAGACATCGAGAGGTAGACCGCGTCATCGGTCGTCTCGGCCGCACCGTACCCGCCCTTGGTGAGGAGGTACTTGTCGTCTGCGAAGCCGACCTTCTGCGGTGGATCGTCGAGCCGTGACGGCATCAGCACGGGCCTCAGCCCCGCCAGCAGCGACCGCTCGGCGACGCGCGCCGCTCGGTTCGCGGACCGGACTGACGCGAAGGTCGCCGCGGCCAGAACGAGTGTCCCCGCCGCGGTCGCGAGCGCCGAGATCGTCACCCAGTCGGTAGCGACGAGCGTCATCCCCTGTCGAGCTTCTCGATGTTCTCGCGTTCGTCCTCGTCCGGCGCCTCGACCGAAAGCCACGCGTCGACGATCGCCCGGGCGGTCTCGGGCTCGGTGCGCTTGAGGCTCATGACGAGGACGTTCGCGTCGTTCCAGCGCCGTGCGCCCTCTGCGATCCAGGGGTCCCAGGCGAGGGCCGCCCGGACACCGCGCACCTTGTTCGCCGCCATGGCCGTCCCGGTCCCCGTCCAGCAGAAGAGCAGGCCCTGATCTGCGTCGCCGCCTGCAACGGCCTCGGCGACCCGCGCGGCGATGTCGGGCCACTGGTCGCGCTCGAGCACCTCGACCTCATGCCCGGCGTGGCGCAGCTGGTCGACGGCCGCGTCGAGCGCTGGACCGTCGTCGTCGGATCCGACCACGAACTTCACGGGAACAAGGGTAGAGCGGAACCGGGGACAGGTCTGTCAGACCTGTCCCTCTCCGTGCTCATCAAAAAAACGCTGCGCGGCCGAAAGGCCGCGCAGAGAACCGGGAGAGGGCTGGGCTAGAGCTGTGTCGACTCTACTCGGCCGCCCGCGTATGCACAAGCGGCAACGCGTAGGCTCTATCCCGTGCGCAGGATCGTGCGGCCGATCGAGCGGGTGATCATCGGGGCGTTGATGTCGTTGCTCGCACTCGTGCTCGAGCGCCGGGTCCGCGCGCGGCTGCGCTAGTTCTTCTTGGCGAGATCCAAGGCCAAGACGAGGCCCGCGATCCCCGCGACGATGCCGAGCGTAATCGGAACCCAGAGGTCGATCGAGGAGGCCGCGGCCGCGAGGACCGCGGCCAGCAGCGCTGCGCCGCCGCCGAACGCGAGCGCGATCCGGCGGCCGGCGCGCTTGATCGCCTCCTCCAGGCTGCGGCTTCCGCGCAACTCGATCTGCAAGCCGGGGCCGGGCCGGGCGCCGGTCAGCCGCTCGATCCCCTCGATCAGACGCGTCGTCCGCAGCTTCAGCTTCTGGACCTCGTAGATCGCCTTCTGCGGATCCACAGCGCTGCCGACGCGCGTGCGCAGCGTGCGGAACAGAAAGCCGCTCACGGCGGAGAAGGGATCGAGCGTCGGGTCGAGCTCGCCGACGGCCAGCTGCATCTGACTGAACGCCTTCCCGGTCATCGCCAGCGACCCGGGTAGGCGGACACCGTGTCTGGCGGCGATCTCGATCAGTGCGTCGAGCATGGGGCCGAGCTCGATGTCGCCGAAGGAGCCAACTTTGAACTGGGCGACATACTCGGCCAGGTCGGCCCGCAACGACTCGAGGTCGATGTCGTCCCGCGCCTCGCCGAGGATGAGCAGAATGTCGGCGAGGAAGTCTGCGTCTTCGCGCCAGAAGGCGAGCAGCAGCAGGAGGAGCAGGCTGCGGGTCTCCTCGTCGAGCGTTCCGACCATGCCGAGGTCGAGCAGGAAGATCCTGTCCTCCGCCCAGAGGAGGTTCCCGGGGTGGGGGTCGGCGTGGAAGAAGCCCTCGGTCAGTACCTGGCGGTAGAAGGCGTCGAGCAGCTCCTTCGCCGCCCGGCGGCGGTCGTCCCCCGGCGGCGCGTCGCGCAGCGGGACGCCCTGGATCTCGTCCATGACCAGAAGCCGCGTGGTCGACAGCTGCTCGTGGACGGCCGGGACGCCGAGGTGGGGGAAGTCCGCCAGCACGTCGCGCATGCGCTCGAGGTTCGCTGCCTCCTCACGGAAGTCGAGCTCGCGCCGCAGCGAGGACGAGAGGTGCTCGACGACGGCGGGAATGTCGACCAGACCGGAGAGCGCTTCGCGGCCCTCCGCCTTCTCGGCGAAGAGCGCGAACAGGCCGAGATCGCGCTCGATCTCCTCCGCCGCGCCGGGCCGCTGCACCTTCACCACGACGCGCTCACCCCCGTCGAGACGCGCCCGGTGGACCTGCCCGATCGTGCCCGCGGCGAGGGGCTCCGCCTCGATGCTCTCGAAGACGTCCTCCCAGGGGACGCCGAGCTCCTCCTCCATCACCCGCACGACTTCCGCCTCGGTCATGGGCGGGACGCGGTCCTGGAGACGGGAGAGCTCGTCGGCCACCTCCAGTGGGATCAGGTCCGGGCGGGTGGAGAGGATCTGACCGAGCTTGCAGAAGGTCGGGCCGAGCTCCTCCAGCGCGGCCCGCAGGCGCGCCGGGCGCGCCCGATCGTCTTCCTTCGCCGCCTTCAGGCCGTGCTTGGCGATGATCGCGGCGATCTGCGTCGCCCGAGCAGTCAGATGCCCACCGGCCAGCTCCGTCACGATCTGCTCCACAGGCGGCGGCGCTTCGGCCCGTCGGCGGTATTCACGATCACGACCGTACAACGGGCGCTGTGCGACACGCGGTTGGGGACGTTCCCGAGCAGGAACTCCCTGCGGCCGCTCATCCCGAGGTTCCCCACGACGAGGACGTCCGCCTTCTCGGCTTCGGCGGCGGCGACGATCAGCGCGGCCGGATCCTCGCCGGAGGCGACACGTGCCCGGGTCCCGCGACCGGCGACCTGTTCGGCGTACACGGCGAGATCGGTCTCCGCCCCGTCCGGAGGCGGCCCGGGGACGAACACCTGGACGACCGTCAGCGCCGCGTCGAACCGTTGGGCGAGCTCGGCCGCCCACGAGACGGCGTACGAGGCCGTCTCCGACCGGTCTGACGCGACCACAACCCGCTCGATCACAGCGGGAGCTCCCGGAGCGCGAAGAACACCGCCTCGGAGAACGTCGGGAAGGGTTGGATCACGTCGCGGAGCACGTCGATGGGCACGCTGGCCCGGATGGCGAGCGTCAGCTGCTGGCACCACTCACCGGCTTCGGGCCCGATCGCGACCGCACCGACGACGACGCGGTGCGCCGGGTCGACGGCAACCTTTACGAATCCCGGGCGCCGAGGCTTCTCGTAGGTGGAAGCGCGCGGGGTGGCGGTCAGCTCCCAGCGCGACGTGACCAGGTCATCGCGCTGCGTGTCGCCGACCATCGCCACCTGCGGGTCGGTGAAGGCGACCGCCGGGATCGCGCGGTAGTCGGCTCGGGCCGTTCCGCCGGCGACGTTCTCCGCTGCCACCCGGGCCTGGTACTTGCCGACATGAGTGAACAGGGCCACCCCGGTGCAGTCGCCGATCGCCCAGACGTCGTCGGCCGCGCGGAGGCCCTCGTCGACTTCGATCCCGCGCCTGGAGATCTCCACGCCGAGCTGCTCCAGACCGAGTCCCTCCGCGTTCGGCTTGCGCCCGGTGGCGACGAGCAGCCGTTCCGTCTCCAGCGTCTCTCCCCCGGAGAGAACCAGGCGCGTGCCCGCTTCGACCCGCTCCGCGGCGGCACCGAGCCGGACCGAGATGCCCTCCTCCTCGAACGCGGTCTGCAGGAGCTCCGCGGCCTCGCGATCGACACGCGGCATCAGGCGGTCGCCGCGCTGGACGATCGTGACGTGGGCTCCGAGACGCCCGTAGAGCTGGGCGAGCTCGCAGCCGGCGACGCCTCCGCCGAGCACGATCAGGCTCGCCGGCACCTCGTGCGCCGACGTTGCCTCCCTCGTCGTCCACGACTCGACCGCCTCGAGCCCCTCGAGCGGCGGCGAGACCGGAGTGGACCCGGTGGCGATCACCAGCCGGTCGTACTCGATTTCCCGACCGTTCATCTCGACCACGCCCGGCCGGGCGACGCGACCGTTGCCGCGAACGAGCGTGACGCCGTGCTCGTCGAGCCACGTAACCTGGCCGGCATCGTCCCAGTCAGACACCTGCCAGTCGCGCCAGGCGAAGATTTCCTCTGTGTCGAGCTCGCCGGCTGCGATGCCGGGCGAACGCTCGGCGGCGGCGTGGAGCTCGGGTGACCTGAGCAGGGTCTTGGAGGGCATGCAGGCGAAGTAGGAGCACTCGCCGCCCACGAGCGCCGGCTCGACGAGCGTGATCTCGACATCGGGATCGAGGCGGCGCAGCGCGCCGCAGAAGTGCTCGCCCGTCGAGCCTCCGCCCAGTACCACCACTCCCGGCATGGTGGAGAGCTTACGACCTGGTCTTCTGGAAGACGGCGATCGCGGTTGCCGGCGCGGCCACCCGAACCACGCAGAACGGCCTCGCGCCGCGGCAGGCTCCGCGCCAGCCCGCGAAGCGGCTTCCACGGGCAGGCGCGGCGGTCAAGGTCACGACCGTTCCCGCGTCGAGGCGGTCGGTACAGAAGAGGCCGCACTGGATCTCCGCGCCGGAACCGCCGACAGTCCCGGCCCCAGCGCCCGCCTTTGCGACGGTCAAGCGGTAGAGCGGGACGGGCGCAGCCCCGGCCCTGACGGCTCCGTCCGGGTCGAGGACGCAGTGCCAGCCGACGTCGAGCGCCGGCATCGGCGCGCAGCCGCGCCGCAGGGCCGCCCGAGCCTGGAGCGCGGTCAGACCGGGGTGGGAGGCCAGCACCAGGGCCGTTGCCGCGGCGACTCTCGGTGCCGCGTTCGAGGTCGCAGTTCCACGAGCGCCGAGATCGACCCAGACGCCGT
The DNA here is from genome assembly GCA_046733845.1 of Actinomycetota bacterium. Taxonomy (GTDB): domain Bacteria; phylum Actinomycetota; class Thermoleophilia; order Gaiellales; family Gaiellaceae; genus DATBLE01. The sequence goes on from JBKPPY010000170.1 coordinate 13,126, forward strand.
GGTTGGAAGCAGACACAAGCCGCCCGGCGTCGTCGACGGCCGCAACCCGAACCGCGTCTGGGCTGTGGCTCGCCCACGGATTGAGATTCGGGTCGCGCGAGCCGTCGTTCATGGCCGCCGTCGCGACCACCGCGCCGCGGGCGGTGGCCGCCGCGATTGCCCGCTCGACCTGCCCGGTCGACCGTGCGCCGAGGGCGAGGCCCCAGCTCAGGTTGATCACTCTGGCGCCGTGCTCGGCAGCCCAGCGAATCCCGGACGCGATCACACCCTGCGTCGACGAGCCGCCGTCGTCGGTGATCCTCACGGGCAGGATCCGGCAGCCGCCGCAGCCTGCGGCGACGACCTGGGCCACGCCGGTTCCGTGACCGCCTGTATCGCGCGTGTCGGTCGAGCCGTCGATCGCATTCCAGCCGGTGACGAGGCCCGGGACCGACGGATCGACCCCCGAGTCGACGACCGCGACGACAATCGTCCGATCGGCAGCAGGCGCGGCAGCCGCAAGGCACAGGAGCGCGGCGGCAAAGAGGATCGAAGCTCTCACGCTCACTACGACGTCCGGAGCGTGCGGAATGCCGGTGGGAGTACGCTCGGCGGTAGATGACGACCGCTGCGCTCGCGGACATCCACGGCAACCGCCATGCGCTCGAGGCCGTTCTCGCCGATCCTCGGCTGGCGCGTGCGGACCGGATCGTCGTACTCGGCGACGTCGTTACGGGGACCCTCCCCGCCGAGACGCTCGACCGGGTGACCGCACTGCCCGGGCCGGTCCTCTTCCTGCGCGGCAACGCCGACCGCCTTGCCCTCGAGGACCCTGCGGACTGGTTCGGCTGGGTGCGAGACCGGTTGGGACCGGAACGAATCGAGACGATCCGGGCATGGCCGCTCACCTTTGCGATCGAGGTCGACGGCCTCGGCCCTGTCCGCTGCTGCCACTCGCTTCCGGATGACGACGAGCGCCCTCTCACCCGGATCACTCCCGAGGCCGACTTCGACGCCGATCTCGCGGCATCGAGGAGTCGGTCGTAATCGGCGGCCACACACACGTCCAGTTCGACCGCCGGATCGGCCGCCGGCGCTACGTCAACGTCGGCGCCGTCGGCCGCCCGTACGAGGGCCGGCCGGGCGCATACTGGGCGCTGCTCGGCCCCGACGTCGAGCTCCTCCGCACGGACTACGACGTCGAGGCGGCCGCCGCGGCCGTGCGTGCTTCCGGGCAGCCGAACGCGGACGATGCGATCAATACCCTGCTCCACCCCCCGACCGCCGAGCAGGCCAGTGCCGACTGGGAGCGGGAGAGGCGAGGCGGGTGAGGTCTCGGCCGGCTACCCGGGTCCGGTCAGACGTCGCACGAGCGCCCCGAGCCGGGCGGCGTGGTCGGCGGCCGCGGGCAGGTTGCGTGCGTCGGCAGCGTCCCGTAGGTCGCGCAGGCTCGCGTCGACCTGCCGAAGGCTGAGGCGTGGGAGCGCGTCGCCCAGGCGGTCGCGGACCCACTCGAGCGTGGCGACGTCTGCCATCACACCTGCGAGGTCACCCTGGGCGGCGTGTACGCGGAGCTGTTGTGTCCAGAGGTGAAAGCGCTCGACGTCGACGGCAGCGACAGGGCGGTAGCGGAGCTCGACGTCGAGGGCGTAACGGGCGAGGTCGACCGCGATCTGCGAGACGGCGCTGCCGCGATGGGCGGCGATCTCGCGCGCAAGCGCACGCAGCCTGCGGTCGAGGCGCTGGGCGATCAGCGGCGGCGCAACCGACTTCACCGCAGTCCACACGTCGAGCAGCCGCTTCGCAGTCGGAGTCGCCGCCTCCCAGTCTGCGAGCCGTGCGTTCTCGAGGATCCCGAATGCTCGCGTGACGAGTAATCGGAGCTCGCTCGGTAGAGGCCGCCGGAGGCGGTCGGTCGGAGCTGCAAGCACGAGGGCTTCGCGGTCGCGGCCGTCGACGGTGAGGAACTCGCCGTAACCGGGAGCGAACGTCTTCGGCGACCGAGAGCCGTCGAGATGGAGTTCCTCGCCGAGGATCGCTCCTCCGATTAGTCCATGGGGCCCGCGGACGGACTTGCCGGTCGCAGTGACCGTTACCTCCTCGAACACGACGCCGGGGATGTTCTCGGTGCGAAAGACGTCTCCCACCCTCGGCTCGGCCGGCATGATCATCGCCGGAGGACCATCGCGACCGACGAGCCACGTCCCTTCGGTCACGGCGATGGTGCCTCGCCGGTAGTCGAACACGTCCTCGCCCAGGTACCAGACCGAGCCGTCGTCCGCCTGGGCGTATCGGTCGAGGGCAACTTCGTCGAGACGTCCGTCAACAAAGGCCATGTACTGCGACACCAGCACCCGGATCCGCCGGCCGCTCCAGGCGACCGTCGCCGTGCCGGGCAGCAGTGTCGTCTCGGACCGGAACGACCGTCCGCCGACGCGCCCGAGCAGAACGGCCGATCGAAGTCGGGCGATCGGGAAGAGCGGGTTCGTGATTGCGGTCGGATGACTGAAGGACGGCCGCTGCAGATCAACCCGCTTGCCCGCCGGCGCGCAGCCGCGCCCGGTGTAGGTGCCGCACGGCTCGAGCCGCGAGCTCGAGTCCGCACCTGCGGCTCCGAGCGCTAAAGCACAGCTCGAGGCGAGCACCGCGGCGGCGCCTATGGCCCAGCCGATCCGCTGTGTCCTCGTCATCTCCTTCTCCTTCCCGATTGGTGTGGCCAGGCTAGGAACGCGAGATGAACGGCGCGTGACGCCTGTACACCGACGACGATCGTGCGGGCTGGATCGACTAGCCGACTAGGCTCCGGTCATGAGCTCGTCTGCGGCCGCCGAGATCGTCTTCGACCGGGTGACGAAGCGCTACGAAGGCCGCGAGCAGGCCGCAGTCGAAGGTCTCTCGCTGACCATCCCCGCCGGCGAAATCTGCGTGCTCGTCGGCCCGTCCGGCGCCGGCAAGACGACCGCGATGAAGCTCGTCAACCGCCTGATCGAGCTGGACGAGGGAGACATCCGGATCGACGGCCGCAGCATCCGCGACCAGGACGTGGTCCAGCTGCGCCGCAGCATCGGGTACGTGATCCAGCAGGTCGGGCTCTTCCCGCACATGACGATCTCGGAGAACATCGCCACCGTCCCTCGGCTGCTCGGCTGGCCGAAGAAGCGCACGAAGGAGCGCATCTCCGAGTTGCTCGAGCTCGTCGGTCTCGAGCAGGACTATGCCGACCGCTACCCGGCGCAGCTTTCGGGAGGACAGCGCCAGCGGGTCGGGCTGGCCCGCGCGCTCGCCGTCGACCCGCCGTTGATGCTGATGGACGAGCCGTTCGGTGCGCTCGATCCGATCACCCGCGACCGTCTCCAGCTCGAGTTTCTGCGCCTGCACGACGAGGTGCGCAAGACGGTGATCTTCGTCACTCACGACATCGACGAGGCGATCAAGCTCGGTGACCGGATCGCGATCCTCCGCGAGGGCGGTCACCTCGCCCAGTACGACACGCCCGACCGGATCCTCGCCCACCCGGCCGACGACTTCGTTGCACGGTTCGTCGGCGCCGACCGCGGGCTGAAACGACTCGCCCTCCGGCGCCTGGAGGAGATCGAGCTGGAGCCGCTGGACGGCACGCCGCCGGCCGGCCCGCGGGCTCCGGGCTCGACCACGCTTCGCGACGCGCTCTCGCTGATGATGTCCGAAGGGGCCGATCCGCTCGTCGTCGTCGACGCCGCCGGGTCGCCGATCGGCCTGCTCTCCGTAGCCCGGGTCGGCCGGGTCCTCTCGGAGCTATGAACCCGTTCGTCCTCGCGGACGGCCCGGTGATCCCGAACTTCGGCGAGGGGTCGAAATGCGAGACCGAGAACCACACCTTCTGCACAGGGTGGGTCTCCAACCACTGGTCGGACACCCTCCAGCCGGCGCTCCTCCAACACATCAAGCTGGCGCTGATCGCCGTCGCGATCGGCTTCGTGCTCGCATTCGCCGCCGCGCTCGTCGCCAACCGGTACCGCCGCGCCGACCAGCCGATCGGCCTCCTCTCCGACTTCCTGTACACGATCCCGAGCCTCGCGCTGTTCCAGCTGCTCGTCCCGCTCACCGGCCTGACCGTGACGACGGTCGAGGTCGCGCTCGTCAGCTACACGCTGCTGATCCTCTACCGGAACATCCTGGAGGGGCTGAAGGGCGTGCCGCCGGATGTCCGCGAGGCTGCCCGTGGGATGGGACTTTCGCCCCTGCAGACACTCGTCCGCGTCGAGATCCCGCTCGCCGTGCCGTCGATCATGGCGGGCGTGCGGATCGCGACCGTGTCGACCATCTCGATCGCCACGATCGCGGCGTTCGTGATCCCCGAAGGGCTGGGGAGGCCGATCTACATCGGCATCACGCAGGACATCTTCAAAACGGAGATCATCGCCGCCGGCGGCCTCGCGATCCTCCTGGCGCTGGCCGCAGACGCACTCCTCGTCCTGCTCGGGCGGGCGCTGACGCCGTGGAGGAACGCGTGATTCGCGTCTTGGCCGACTCGTTCAGCTGGGGCACGTTCCCAGACGCGATCAGGTTCATCGTGGACCACCCGGGCCTGCTCTGGCACAAGTCGGTGCAGCACATGAAGCTGTCGGGCGCCGCCTTCGGGATCGCACTGTTGCTGGCTCTTCCGCTCGGCGTCGTGCTCGGTCACGTGCGCCGCGGATCCTTCGTCGCGATCAGCGTGTCTAACCTCGGCAGGGCGCTGCCGAGCCTCGTCCTGATCGCCTTCGCGCTGCTCGTTTCCCAGCACTTCTTCGTGAACAACATGGCCGCCCTCGTCGTGCTCGGCGTTCCGCCGATCCTGACGAACGCCTACTTCGGGATCGAGGGGGTCGACCGGAACATCGTCGAGGCGGCGCGTGGGATGGGGATGAGTGGCCGCGACATCCTGTGGCGGATCGAGTTTCCGCTCGCGCTACCGCTGATCATCGCCGGGATCCGGATTGCAGCCGTTTTCATCATCGCGACCGCGACGATCGCCGCGGTCGCGGGCGGCGGAGGCCTCGGCGACGTGATCGTCAACCAAGCGACATACCGCCTCGCCGGTGTGGTCGGCGCCTCGCTGGTCGTCTCGCTGCTCGCATTCGGTACCGCGCTGCTCCTGGCGGGAGTCAGGAAGCTTTTGACTCGTCCGTACGTTTCGGCGGACTAGTGCCGCAAAGGGCATCAAGTCGCATAGGGTGCCCGGGTCCTCTCCCAGAAAGGAGCCAGCAGTGGTTCGCAAGCACGCACGGCGCGCCGTCAAGGCCGCCTTCGCACTGGCATTCGCAATCCCTATCGTCTTAGGCGGGACCGCGAACGCGACGACAACTGCGACGCCGACGATCACGGTCGGCACGAAGAACTTCACCGAGGCATTCGTCCTCGGCCAGCTCTACAAGCAGGCGCTGGAGGCGAAGGGCTTCAAGGTCGCCTACAAGGAGAACATCGGCAGCTCGGAGCTCCTCGACACGGCATTGACCAGCGGGAAGGTCAACTTCGCACCGGAGTACACGGGCATCCTCGCCCTCAACATCGCGGGCGTGAAGCCGGCGCCGAAGACGGCGGCGGCGACCTATGCCGCGGCGAAGGCGTTCGAGGAGAAGCGGGGGTTCACGCTCCTCAAGCAGACGCCGTTCTTCGACGCGGACTCGTTCACAGTCCTCACCTCGACGGCCAAGAAGTACGGCCTGAAGAAGATCTCCGACCTGAAGAAGGTGCCGAACTTGTCGTACGGGGGCTACCCGGAGTGCGACAAGCGCATCACCTGCCTGCTCGGGCTGAAGCAGATCTACGGGTTGAAGAAGATCAAGTTCGTCCAGCTCGGCACGATCCCGGTCACGAAGCTGATCGACACCGGGAAGGTCACCGGCGGTGACGTCTTTACCACCGAGCCGGCCCTGGCGAACCCGAAGTACACGGCGTTGATCGACGACAAGCACATCTACGGCTTCCAGAACGTGGCGCCGATCGTGTCGAAGAAGCTCGTCGCCGCGTACGGCGCGAAGTTCACGAACGCCGTGAACGCGGTCAGCGCGAAGCTGACCAACAAGGCGATGATCGCGATGAACAAGGCGGTTGCGGTCGACAAGAAGACTGCCGCCTCCGTCGCCGGCGCCTTCTTGAAGGCGAACGGACTGGCATAGCTCGTTTCGGTAGGGACAGACCCCGAACACGGGGTCTGTCCCTGTCGTATGGTCCGCCCGTGGCCGAGGGTTTCACGATCGGGCAGCTGGGCGCGTTCGAGACGAACGGGCGCTGGCAGCTCGTCCGGCGCGGCCTCGGCGTCCAGTCGTTCGGGCTGAACGTGGTCGAGATCGAGCAGGGCTATTCGATCCCGGAGCACAACGAAATCGAGCGCGACCAGGAAGAGGTCTTCATCATCCTCGAGGGTGAGGCGGTGATGGTGATCGACGGCGCGGACCACCCGGCACCTGCAGGGACGTTCGTGCGGGTCGCCCCAACGCTCGTGCGCACGGTCCGGAACGACAACGAGCAGCCCGTGACGCTGCTGATCGTCTCCGCGCCGACGACCTCCGGCTACACCGACATGGGCTGGGCCTAGGCCCGGCGTCTCACCACGCGCCGCCGCCGCCTCCGCCGCCACCACCGCCTCCGCCGCCCGAGAATCCGCCCCCTGAGCCGGACGAAGACGGCGGCGTCAGCGCCGAGCCGAAACCGGCCGAGAGGTCGCTGATGCCGAGCGAGGTCGCGCCGGAGCCGAGGTCGCCGTACGGCGTGATCCAGTAGATCGAGCTCTGGTCGTGCAGCTCCTGGGGCATGTGCAGCTGCGCGCCTTGGAGGACGCGCTCGGCGATGCCGAACGCGATCCCGTAGACGAGGAAGCGTTCCCAGAGCTCGAGCGTGGCCGGCGGGGCGTCCTGCAGCCGCGGGAAGTCGGTCAGGTAGCGGCGGAAGGCATCCCAGCGCTCGGCCTCGGTCTCGCCCGCCTTCGTCCGGCGCCGCCAGAGCCGCACCCGTGTGAGCGCCAGCAGCATCAGGGCGGCGTTCGCAATCGCGCAGCCGCCGAGGGCGACGAGCACGACGTCGCTCCAGCGCGGCGTGCCCGGCCGCCAGCCGTCGATGCCTATCCAGAGGAGGACGACCGCGGCGATGACGAACAGCCCGAGCGCGAAGCCGATCAGACCGCCGCCCGCGTCCGTGAACCACTTGCGCGCATCGATCGCCGCCGACGCCTTCGTCTTGAAGCTGGTGAAGCGCTTCGCATTCGACGTGCGCTGAGACTCGATCTTCTCCCGGAACTCGCTCAACC
>JBKPPY010000171.1:0-13900 GCA_046733845.1 Actinomycetota bacterium
CACCGGGTGCGGTCGGCGTGACACAGGCGACGAATGCACTCGCGCTCAAGACCTGCTGTGACGTCCAGAACAGCGTCGCGGTCGACTACTCGACGGCCCAGCAGCTGATCACCACGGCGTGGAACCAGATCGTGGCCATCGTGCTCGTACTCTGGGTCTTCGGCTGGACCGGGGGCAAGCAGCTCGTGGGCGGGGCCTACTCCGACGCGAAGGTTCAGGTCGCCGAAACGAAAGCGGCGCGCAAGGAGAAGCGAGTGGAGAAGAAGGAGGCGAAGCGGAGGGCCAAGGAGGAGGGGGCTCGGCCCGAGCAGGACGGCGAGTGAACGGGAGGCGTCAGTCGAACACGTCGAGCGGAAGGAGCGCCGACACGACCGGGTAGGGCACGTCGACGACCTCGGATATGAGCAGATCGACCGCAACGCTGCAGAGGGCGTAAGCGGCGGGGCGGTGGAACCCGTACGTGCGCTCGAGGTGGTCGATCATCTCGATCAGGGCCTCACGGGCGGCGACGTTCAGGTCCATCCCGGTGTCGACCGGGATGCCGGTGGTGGCGAACGAGCGCCGCGCCGGACGTCCCGGCGTCTCGAACGTCGGGAAGCGCGACCGATGCGCTGCGTCCTTGACCACGCCGAAGCGGACGGTGACCGCTCCCGCAACCTCGACCGCCGTTCCGCAGACCTCGCCGTCGCCCTGCGCGAAGTGGAGGTCACCCACTGAGAAGAGTGCCCCCGGCACGTCCACCGGCAGCCAGAGGCGGCTTCCGGCGACGAGCTGGCGGACGTCGAGGTTGCCGCCCAGCTCGCGCGGCGGGATCGTGCGCAGGCCGTCGGCCGCCTCGGGCGGCTTTGCGCCTTCCGGCATCGAGTCCGCGACCGGCTGGCCCTTTGCGGCCAGCGCCTCCTCGCGGCTGCGGACGGCGTCGAGCCGCTCGTGCGAGGGGGCGACGCCGATCACGCCAGCGAACGCGTCCTCCGGCACGGCCACGCCTGGCAGCTCGTCGGAACGGGCGAGCCCGTCGGCGATCTCCCACTTGACCAGATACGGGTCGGGGAAGAGGTCGGCGAGGTAGCCGAAGCCGGGAATGACCGCGGTGGTGCCGAAATCGTCGGTCTCGTACCGAAGGAGCTCGATCTCAAGGAGATCGCCCGGTTCCGCTCCGGTCACGTACACCGGCCCGGTGAGCGGGTGGCCGAGCCCGAGGTCGAGTGTGCCCGCGTCCGCATGCGAGCTCTCGCGGGTGAGCTGGCCGTCGAGGCCGTCCGCGGCCTCGAGCCTGATCTCCTCGCCCGGTGCGACCTCGGCGACCGGCTCGAGGTCGGGGTGCCAGCGGTTGTGCATCAGAGCAGCATCCTCACCCGGTCGGCCGCGTCCCGGCATGCGGCCGTATCGTCGTCGGTCCAAACGCGGCGTTCGCCCAGCACGTGTAGTGAGACGATGGCCGTCAGCCGGCCGTCGACGAAAATCGGGGTGACGATCTGCGCAGCCAGTCCTCCGTACCGCTCGAGCATCCGGTGGAACGCCGGGTCGTCGAAGGCGGAGCGGGTGTCCTCCTGCACGACCTGGGTCCCCTGGCGGAGAAGTACGACGACGGGTTGCGTCCGCAGGTCGACTGTCCGTTCGTCCCGAAGCGAGTCGACGCCTGGGGCCAACGCCTCGTCGGTTACGGGAAACGCGTACTCGCCCGGAACGTCCTGCCGAAGCGTGACGCGGTCGGCGCCGAGCTCGACTCGCAGATCCTCGAGGATGCCCTCGACTGTTACGGCCGGCACCGGCGTATCCTAGGCCTGCTCCAGCGCACGGACGAGGATGCTGACGGTCTCGTTCCACGGCGCATCGACTCGGACCTTCCGGCCTTCACGCGGGATGGCGCCGTTGATGAAGTCGACCTCGGTTCGCCGCCGCGCCTCCAGATCGAGGAGCATCGAAGGCTTGGCATCGGGAATCGCGAGGCCGAACTCGCGAACGTAGGCGACCGGGTCGTCGAATCCGAGCACCACGCCTCGTGCCTGTGCGACCTGTAATGCCTCGGGCGCGCAGCGCGAGGCGACGGCCCAGGCAGGCTCTGACTGGATCACGTCGCCGATCGTGCGGCCGAGAACGGTGCAGGTGCCGCTGAAGGCGACGTTGCAGACCAGCTTCTCCCAGACCAGCCGGTCGACGTCGTCGTAGGTGCGGACGTTGAAGCCCGCGTTCCGCCAGACCTCGGCAGCCGCCTCGATCCTCGGCGTGACGGGCCCGGCACGCTCGCCCAGCCGGATGAGCTCGAAGCCGTTGTGGTGGACGTGCCCCGGCGCGATCACCGACGCCCCGAACCCGCCGGCAACGCCGACGGCTACCCGCTCGTCGCCGAGTACGGTCGCTGCGGCGTCCGGTCCGCCGAGGCCGTTCTGAATCGAGAGGACGAGCGTGGTCGCACCGACCAACGGACGCGCTTCCTCGGCGGCCGCCGCCACGTCCATGGCCTTGGTCGCAATGACCACCAGCTCGACCTCGCCCGCCTCAGCCGCATCGGTGGTGGCGTGGAGCCGGACGAGGCGGTCTCCACTCGCTCCCTCAACGCGCAGGCCGCGCTCGCGGATCGCGTCGACGTGCTCTGCCCAGCGGTCGACGACCCAGACCTCGTGGCCTGCACTCCCGAGCAGGCCCGCGTACACCGATCCCATGGCGCCGGCGCCGACGACGGCGATCTTCACGTGAGTTCTGGTGTCGGCACGGCCGCGACCATCCTCGCCGATGCACGCTAGAACCGCGCTGGGTCGAGCGGGGCCAGGTCGTGATCGGCCTCCTCCCCGGCGATGACCTGTGCAACGAGTCGGGCAGTCACCGGGGCGAGTGAGACGCCTTTCATCGCATGCCCGGTGGCAACGACGGTTCTGCCGAGCAGACCGATCGCAGGTAGGCCGTCCGGAAGGCAGGGCCGCAGGCCTGCCCAAGTCTCGAGTACCGGCCGGTGGCGGAGGCCCCGGAACCACCGCTCCCCGCCCGTGCGGATCGTGTTCACCCGCAGCTCCGAGATCGACAGATCGAGACCGGCGAGCTCGAGCGTGCCAGAGAGGCGGAGCCGGCCCGGGGACGCCGAAGGCGTCCCGGTCTTCACGCCGGGCATGGCCGGCTCTGCCGGCCACGCTTCCAGCGCCGGAAGCGGCGTCGCGATCGTCCACGTCTCCTGGATCCAGGCGGGGATCCGGGGATCGTCGTCGCTTCGCTCGAAATCGAGGTGGTAGCCCTTCCCGCCCTCGAGCGGGAGCCGCACGAGCTGCCTCGACCAGGCGCCGGCGGCGACGACGACGGCCTCGGCGGTCAGCTCACCGAGCGAGCGGACCTCGACGCCGGTGCGGATGTCCGCGCCGGCCTCAGCTGCCGCGTGTCCCACCGCCTCGACGAATCGCTTCGGGTCGACGCGTCCTTCCGTCGGATACTTGACCGAGCCTGCGATCGGCCCGACGAGCGCCGGCTCGACCTCTCTGGTTCCGTCGCCGTCGAATACTTCGAACGGAAGTCCTCCACGGGCGGCATTGCGCATCTCGGCCTCGAGCGCCTCCTGCGTCGCGTACACGTTCAGCGTGCCCGTGCGCTCGAAGCTCGTGCCAAGCTCCGCTCCGAGCTGTGCGTGCAGTTCCAGGCTCGCGACCGACAGCTCGCGGATGACGCGCGCTCCCTCTTCCGGATGGCGTGAAGCGAGCGTGAACCGCGCAAGCCAGGGCAACACCGACGGCCGCGGTCGGAGGTAGAACGGACTGTCCCGCTTCCACATCCACCGGAGGCCGTTGCGCAGCGAGGTCGGGTTGGCGATCGGCGTCGAGTGGCTCGGGCAGATCAGGCCCGCATTGCCGGCCGAGCAGCCCGACGCGAGCGACGGGCCCCGCTCGTAGAGCGTCACGGAGGCGCCGCGGCGGGCAAGCTCCAGAGCGCAGCAGACGCCGACCGCGCCGCCGCCGACGATCGCCACGTCGCCCATGACCACAGAGTAGAGTCGGACCCGTGCCGCTCGACCCGTCCCGGACCGTCGCCGAGCTGCGTGAGCTCCAGGAGCTGACCGGGGACGAGAACGGAGCCCAGCGCGTTGCCTGGACCGACACCTGGGCGACGGCGCGGGACTGGCTGCGCGGCAAGCTCGAAGGCGTCCCGGTTACGGAGGAGATCGACGAGTCGGGGAACCAGTGGTTCACGCTCGCGGGCGCTTCGGATCCCGCCCTCCTGATCGGCGGACACATCGACTCGGTCCCGAACGGCGGTTGGCTCGACGGCTGCCTCAACGTCCTCGCCGGCGTCGAGGTTCTGCGGCGGATCGCCGAGGAGGGCACGCCGTCGCAAACCGTCCGCCTCGTGAACTGGGCGGACGAGGAAGGTGCGCGCTTCGGCCGGTCGCTGTTCGGTTCCAGCGCCGCCGCCGGTTCCATGCGCGATCAGGACGAGCTGCGACAGCTGGTCGACCGCGACGGCGTCTCGCTGCCGGAGGCGCTCGCCGCCCACGGCGTCGACCTCGACCGTACGGCCGGCGCCCAGGCGCAACTGGAGAACGCTTCGGCCTACCTCGAGCTCCACATCGAGCAGGGGCCGGTGCTCGAATCGCTCGACCTGCCGCTCGGGGTCGTGCTCGGCACGTTCGGCGTCGAGCGCCATCGGATCACCTGGACCGGCCAGGCGGCCCACGCCGGCTCGACGCCGATGGACAGGCGCCGTGACGCGCTCGCGGGGGCGGCCAAGCTCGCGCTCGACATCCGCCGGATCGCCGCCGAGACCGGAGACGGTGCCGTCTGCACGAGCGGCGACGTCGTCTGCCGGCCGGGGATCGTCACCTCGGTGGTCGAGACGGCCGGGCAGCTGCTCGACCAGCGGCACCTCGACGCCACGAAGCTGGCGTCCATGCTGGCCGAGGCGAAGCGCGCGGCCGAGACCTTCGCCGCCGAGGAGCGGATCGACGTCGCGTGGGAGCGGATCTGGAATATCGAGCCGATCCTGTTCGACGAAGCCCTGATCGAGCTCGCCGACGAGGCGGTCACGGAGGTGGCGGGAACCTCGCACCGGCTGCCGAGCGGCCCGCTCCACGACGCCGCCGAGGTCGCTCGGGCGGGCGTCCCGACGGTGATGTTGTTCGTCCAGAGCCTGCGCGGCCTCTCGCACACGAAGCTCGAGGACACCAAGCCGGAGCATCTGGAGCTCGCCGTCCGCGCGCTCGACCGGCTCGCCGACAAGGCACTCGCCGCGGCAGCGGTTTAACCGAACGCGAACCGCGCTCTCAGGCTGTTTTCAGCTTCGGCGGGCACTGTATGAGTGCAACCGAACGACAAAGACGCCGGACGCTTCCTCATCCTCCGTCCCCGAATCCGGCGCGTTGCAGTACCCGGCCGCCGCGGCCGCCTCCCGTCAACGAGCCCCCGCGGCGGCCGGTGTTTCACGGGGGAAACAGCCGGTTTCCGCCGTGGACCCCTTCCGAGTTCCGCTGCCGGCTGTGCCCGCAGCGTTCGCGATCAGTTCCCAGCATGCGGTTCGGTGCCGCGACCGCCATGTCGGTCGCGGCCACGACACCTCCTCCGAAGCCCTATCCTCAGCCGGCGATGGAGTTCGGCGTCACCGTTCTTCCCGATCCGCCCTGGCAGCGGCTCGTCGAGCTGATGCAGCTGGCCGAGCAGAACGGCTTCGACTACGGCTGGACGTACGACTCGCACGTCCTCTGGCAGGAGCCGTACCCGTTGCTGACGCTCGCGGCGATGAACACGGAACGGTTGCACCTCGGACTCAACGTCACGAACCCGGGCACCCGTGAGCCGACCGTGACCGCCAGCGCGTTCGCCACGCTGCAGGACGTCTCGGACGGGCGGATGATCATGGGTATCGGCCGCGGCGACTCGGCGCGCCGGGTGATCGGCCAGCAGCCGGTGAAGGTCGCGGAGTTCGAGGCCGCGTGCCGGATGATGCGCGACCTGATGAACGGCCGGCCGGTGGAGTGGAACGGCACCGAGATCGAGCTCAAGTGGGCGCAGGGTCGGTCGCCGGTCCCTCTGTACGTCGCGGGATACGGCCCACGCGTACTGGCGATCGCCGGGCGCGTCGCCGACGGCGTGATCATCCAGCTCGCCGACCCGGAGATCGTGGAGTGGATCGTCGGCCAGGTGCGGCGGGCAGCCGAGGAGGCAGGACGCGACCCGACGGAGGTGAAGGTGATGGCCTGCGCCCCCGCCGTGGTCGGCGACGACGTGCCCGCCGGCTGCGAACAGGTGCGCTGGTTCCCGGCGATGGTCTCGAATCACGTCTTCGACGTCATCTCCAAGCACGACCCGGCCGACCTGCCGCCGGCGCTCACCGAGTACGTGTCCCGCATGCAGCGGGCTGCGTACGACTATGCCGAGCACAGCCGTGTCGGCGCGAAGCACGGGGAGCAGATCGCCGACGAGACCTGCGAGCGGTTCTGCATCCTGGGCTCTCCCGAGGCCCACGTCGAGAAGCTCCGGCGCCTGCAGGCGGCCGGCGTCGACCAGTGGAACATCTACCTGATGACCGAGGGCCAGGAGGAGACGCTGGAGACGTACGGCCGGGAGATCATCCCGGCGCTGAAGGGCTAAGCCCAACCGTCCGAATAGCCGATATCAGGCGCATGTTGGTGGCGTCTGCCTCTTCGGCCACCGACGCCCGCGTCTGGAGAAGGGCAAGAAAAGCCTGGTCGACGGTCGCGATCGTCGGAATCTCGGTCTTCGTGGCGTACACGCTGTTCTCGGGCAGCATCGGCTTCGACGATTTCTTCAACCGATTCTGGTACAACGGCCTGATCCTGCTCGCGGCGCTCGCGGGCGTGGTGCGGGCGGTCACGGCTCGGTCAGAGCGGGGCGCCTGGATTGCCTTCGCCGCCGGCATGACCTCATGGGCGGTGGCGGAGATCATCTTCGACTTCGTCTACGCCGGCGACCCGCCCTTTCCATCCTCCGCGGACGTCTTCTACATCGGCTTCTACCCCGCCTGCTACGTCGGGATGATGATGCTCGTCAAGTACCGCGTCTCCCAGTTCGGCCGGATGGTCTGGCTCGACGGGGTCATGGCGGCGATTGCGGGGGCGGCGCTCGGGGCCGCGGTTCTCTTCGAAGTGGTACTGCGCCATACCGACGGCAGCGCGGGGGTGATCGTCACCAACCTCGCCTACCCGCTGGGCGACATTCTCCTGCTCTCGGCGGTGGTCGGCGTGTTTGCGCTGACCGGCTGGAAGCCCGACCGCACCTGGGCGCTGATCGGCGTAGCGCTTCTGACGACCATGGTCGCGGACGCGATCTTCCTCTTCGAGAGCGCAGCCGACACCTACCACGAAGGAACGATTCTGGATGCGCTCTGGCCCGCGTCGATGCTGCTGCTCGGCGCCGCTCTCTGGCAGCGGCCAAGGCGCGCCGACGTCCGGCTGGACGGCCGGCCTCTGCTCGCCACTTCGGTGGTCTGCGGCGCGATCGGCCTGTCGATCCTGGTCTACGACCACTTCCACCGGGTCAACGTCCTCGCGCTAAGCCTCGCGGGGGCGACGATCATCGCCGTCACCATCCGCATGGTTCTCACGTTCAGCGAGAACGGGCGGATCCTCGGTCTGCTTCGGATCCAGGCGGTGACCGACTCGCTCACAGGGCTCGCCAACCGGCGGCAGCTCGTTGAGGACCTCGAGCGGGCGCTCGTAAACGACGTCGAGTCGAAGAAGCTCCTGGCGATCTACGATCTCGACGGCTTCAAACTCTACAACGACTCGTTCGGCCATCCCGCCGGTGACGCCCTTCTCAGCCGGCTCGCCGCCTCGCTTTCGGAGGTGGTCGCCCCGCACGGGGCCTGCTACCGGCTCGGCGGTGACGAGTTCTGCGTGCTGGCAGAGGTTCCCGAGGGTTCGGAGGAGGCCTTCCTCGAAGCGACGGCGGTCGCGTTGTCGGAGTCGGGCCAGGGCTTCAGCGTCACGAGCTCCCTTGGAGCGGTCTACCTGCCGGAGGAGGTCTCGAACGCGACGGACGCCCTCCGCCTCGCCGACCAGCGCCTGTACGTCCAGAAGCGCGCCCGCTCCGGCCAGCGGGGGCGGCCCCACGAGATGCTGCTGCAAGCGCTGTACGAGCGCTCGCCCGGCCTCCGCGACCACGTCGACGAGGTCCTGGACATGACCACCGAGCTTGGTCGGTCGTTCGGCTTGCGCGGCGACCATCTCGACGAGCTGCGCCTCGCCGCCCGCCTGCACGACGTCGGCAAGCTGGCGATCCCCGACGCCGTCCTTCAGAAGGCGGGTCCGCTCGACGTCCACGAGTGGGACTTCATCAAGCAGCACACGGTGATGGGAGAGCGCATCCTCGTCGCTTCGCCCGGCTGGGCCGGCATCGGTGTGATCGTCCGGGCGACCCACGAGCACTGGGACGGCAGCGGCTACCCCGACGGGCTGGCCGGCGAGGAGATCCCGCTGGCCGCCCGGATCGTCGCGGTGTGCGATGCGTTCTCGGCGATGACCTCACAGCGGCCGTACCGCCTTCCGGTCTCCAGGGAGCAGGCGCTCGTCGAGCTCCAGCGCTGCGCAGGAACGCAGTTCGACCCGGCTGTTGTCGAGCGCTTCTGCGAGATCGCGGAGCGCGCCGAGCCGGAGCAGCGCCGCGGCGCCGCGTAGCGGCTACTTCAGGTCGGCCAAGACCTCGGCGGCGGCCCGTTCGCCGGTCTCGACGGCGCCGTTCAGGTAGCCCTGGAAGTCGATCGACGTGTGCTCGCCGGCGAAGTGGCAGTTGCCCTGCTGCTCGCGTTCGGCGCCGACGAACTTCGTGTACTGCCCGACACCCCAGTACGAGTAGGAGCCCTTCGTCCATGGGTAGCCCTTCCAATAGTCCAGGGTCGCCAGGCCGTTCCACTTCGCGGTGATCCCTGGCAGAACAGGCTCGATCTGGCCGAGGAAGGTCTTCGCCCGCTTCTGCACGGTGCCGGAGCCGAAGCTCGCTCCGATGTTCCCGCCGGTGTAGTCGACGAGGATGCCGGCGCTGCCCGACTGGCCGCGGGTGACCTCCCACGTGCTCTGGTAACCGGTATCGGCGTACGTCGTCCCGCTCGATCCTTGCGTCTGCCAAAGGCGGCTCGTGAACTGGAGCTGCAGCTTCGAGTTGGTGCCCATCTGTAGCTCCTGGATCGCGGTCTGCTTAACCGGCGAGAACCCCGCTCCCGAGTAGTCGACCGAGCGCAGCAGCGAGAACGGCAGCGCGAGCACGACCTTGTCGGCGATGACCGTCCTCGTGGACGAGCCCTCCTTGAACGTCAGCCGCAGCCGCCCGCCCGAGGCGAGCGCGATCGACGTCAGGACCGACCCGGTCGTCAGCTGCGAGTCGAGCAGGGCCGCGAGCCTCGTCGCCACCTGATCATTGCCGCCGACGACGTGGTAGCGCTCGTCCGACGCGCCGAACAGCGCGAGGGTCCCGCCGGTCGCGTACCCGAGGAGGTAGACGAGGTTGAGGGCGCTCTGGACGCTCGACTCGGCGCCGTACTCGATGTTGTAGGCGACGTCGAGGAGCTGGCCGAGCTTCGAGTCCATTCCGCCGGGAACGCTCTCCTCGATCCAGTCGATGATCGACATGTGGTCGAGCTCGTAGCCGCGCTGCGTGTAGCTGTTGTAGAGGGTCGGGTAGCCCGCTCCGCTGAGATCCTTCTGGAGCTTCGGCTTGACGGCCTGGAAGTCGTTCGTCGCCTGCGCCACTGAGTAGAACGAGCCGTCGAAGTAGTAGGTCTCTTCGGTCCCGTTGGCTTCGGCGGCAAGCAGGTCGACGGTAGTCAGCCCGAGCTCCTTGACGAGGTTGCGGAGGTCGCGGTGGCCGGTGTCGATCAGCTCCCCTCCGTGCTCGGCGATCTGACCCTGCTGGAAGGCGCCGCGGATCGTCCAGCAGCGACCGCCGATACGGTCGGACGCCTCGTGCAGCTCGGCGGCGTAGCCGGCCTGCTTCAGCCGGTACGCGCAGGTCAGGCCCGCGAGACCGGCTCCGACCACGACGATCTTCGGCGGGGTCGCGCCGCGTGCGGTTGGGGCGAAGCGGCCGAACGCACTCGCCCCGAGGGCGGCGACACCGGCGGTCTGGAGCAGACGCCTGCGATCGAGCCGGTTCCCGCCGTCGGCGGCGGCCTTCTGCAGCTGGGAGGCGAGCGGGGTTCTGGCCATGGTCTCCTTTCGGGTCGTCCTCAGGCCGAACGATAGGTGCCGACCCGGCTCGCGGCAACCGGGTTGATCCAGCCGAGCTAGCATCGCCGCCGATGCGCCGACTCGCCGCCTGTGCGCTCGCCGTGGTCGCCGTGTCTGCGGCGGCCGCGCTCGGCGCGCGGGGCGCCCCCAAGCTGCCCGACGCCGAAGGGCGTCTGAACCTCGTCGCGTTCCCCGGCTACGCCGAGGCGGGTGGAGACGATCCCCGCGTCAACTGGGTCACGCCGTTCGTCCGGCGAACGGGCTGCAAGGTGCACGTCCGCACGGTGCACAGCTCGACCGAGCTGCTCTCCGCCGTCGACGGCGGCGGCTACGACGGCGTCGCCGCCTTCGGCGATGTCACGCACGTCTTGACCGGGGGACGCAAGGTGCAGGGGATCAACACCAGCCTGATCCCGAGCTACCGCGCCGTCTATCACGCGCTGAAGCGGCTGCCGCAGAACGTCGAAGGCGGCCGGGTCGTCGGCATCCCGCATGGTCGCGGTCCCGACGTGCTGCTCTGGCGGACCGATCTCGTGCGCCCGGCTCCGACCAGCTGGGGGGTGCTCGACGATCCCCGCTACGCCGGCCGGATCGGCCTGTACGACGGTCCGGTGACGCTCGCGATGACCGCCATCCGGCTCGGCTACCGAGATCCCTACGAGCTCGGTCCTGCGCAGTTCCGCCGGGTCGTCCGCGGCGCCGCCCGGCAGAGCGCGAGCGCGGGCTCCTACTGGCAGGACTCTGTCAGGGCCCTCGCCGACTACACCGGCGGAAATGCGATCGTCGGGGAGGTCACCGCGCGGATCGCCGCGCTCCTGCGCGCGGACGAGGTCCCGGTGGCGACGACCGTCCCGCCTGGATCGACCGCGCACTCGGCCTCCTGGATGCTGCTCGCCGGGGCCAGACACCCAGGGTGCATGTACCGGTGGCTCGACTACATCGTCTCCGGCAAGGCGAACGCCGCCTCCGCGCGATACCTCCACGAGGCGCCGGCGACCCCGGCCGCGTGCGCGTACATGCGCTGCGTCGCCGTGCACGCGGGCGACGATGCGTGGTGGTCGCGGCTCACGTTCTGGCGCACACCTCAGAAGGACTGCCACGACAGCCGGCGGGGTGCGGTGTGTGCGGACTGGTTCGATTGGTCCGACGCCTGGGCGCTGATCCGCACCGGCTGACGATGCGAGCGGACCCCTGGACGACGATAATCCAACCCCTCCGTGACGTTGCAGGAGCGGACCCAGCGGGCTCCCCACCCGGACACGCCTTCGGCCACCGCCGCGGCTGACGTCGTCCTGGGCGGGATCAGGAAGACTTACGGCGACGTCGTCGCGGTCGACTCGGTCGACCTCGAGATCGCCCGCGGAGAGTTCTTCACGATGCTCGGGCCCTCGGGCTCGGGGAAGACGACGACGCTCCGGATCATCGCCGGCTTCGAGCGCCCCGACAGCGGCCGCGTCGAGCTGAACGGCGTCGACGTCACGCGCAAGCCGCCGTACGACCGCGACGTCAACACCGTATTCCAGGATTACGCGCTCTTCCCGCACATGTCCGTGGCGGACAACGTGCAGTACGGGCTGCGGGTGAAGGGGGTCAAGCGCCAGGAGCGTCGCGCGCGAGCGGAGGATGCGCTCGCTCTCGTCCGCCTCGAAGGTTTCGGGGGCCGACGGCCGGTGCAGCTCTCCGGCGGCCAGCGACAGCGGGTCGCGCTCGCCCGCGCGATCGTCAATCACCCGGGGGTGCTGCTGCTCGACGAGCCGCTCGGCGCGCTGGACCTGAAGCTGCGCCAGGAGATGCAGACCGAGCTGAAGCGCATCCAGCGCGAGGTCGGGATCACGTTCGTCTACGTGACCCACGACCAGGAGGAGGCGCTGACGATGAGCGACCGCATCGCAGTCTTCAGCCAGGGCCGGATCGACCAGATCGGGACGCCGGCGGAGGTCTACGAGCGGCCTGCCAACGAATTCGTCGCCGCCTTTGTCGGGATCTCGAACCTGCTCGAACGAGAAGGCCGACGCTTCACGATCCGGCCGGAGAAAATCCGGCTGCTCGGCGACGGCGAGTCGGCCGAACCGAACGACCACTCCGAACGCGGAACGATTCGCGACGTCATATACGCCGGGATGATCACCCGGTACGTCATCGACCTCGACCAGGGCGGCGACCTCGTCGTCGTCCGCCAGAACACGTCCGGCCCGTTGCCGGTCGACGAAGAAGGCCGGCCGGTGACGGTCGCCTGGGACCCCAACCAGACATTCGACATCGAGCACAGGAGGAGGGAGGACGGATGAGGAAGGTCAAGCTCCGCTACGTCGCGCTCGCGCTCGTGGCGGTCGCGCTCGCGGCACCGGCGGCAGGCACGCCGAAAGCCGGTGCGAACGAGGGCAAGCTGACGATGATCGCGTGGGAGGGCTACCTCGACGCGAAGTGGGTGAAGCCGTTCGAGAAGCAGTCCGGCTGCAAGGTGCAGGCGAAGTACGCCGGCTCGTCGGACGAGATGGTCACCCTGATGCGCTCCGGCGGCGGCGGCCAGTACGACATGGTCTCGGCCTCCGGCGACGCGAGCCTACGCCTGATCTACGGCGGCGACGTGGCCGCGGTCGACGTCAGCAAGGTTCCTGGCTGGAAGCAGTTCTTCAAGACCTTCCAGGGCCCCCCGAACAACACGGTGAAGGGCAAGCACTACGGCATTTCCCTGCAGTGGGGCCCGAACACCCTGCTCTACAACACGAAGAAGGTGACGCCCGCCCCGACCAGCGTCTCGGTGCTGTACAGCCCCAAGTTCAAGGGCAAGATCACCGTCCCGAACAACCCGATCCAGATCGCCGACGCGGCGCTGTACCTGTCGAAGACGAAGCCGTCGCTCGGGATCAAGGACCCGTACGAGCTGAACAAGACCCAGTTCGACGCGGCGATCGCCTTGCTCAAGCAGCAGCGGCCGCTCGTCAAGAAGTACTGGGGGCTCGCCTCGGACGAGATCAGCCTGTTCAAGAACGGCGACGTGACCGTCGGCGCTTCCTGGCCGTACACGACCGGCCAGCTGCAGGCGGCGAAGGTGCCGGTCAAGGAGGTCATCCCCAAGGAGGGGGCGACCGGCTGGCTCGACACGTGGATGCTGTCGGCGAAGGCCAAGCATCCGAACTGCGCCTACGCCTGGTACTCGTACATCTCCAGCCCGAAGGTGCAGGCGATGCAGGCGACGACCTACGGTGAGACGCCGGTCAACAAGCTCGCGTGCGGCTTCATGAACAAGCTCAGCAAGGGCTCATGCGCTCTCTACCACGCAAATGCGCCCGAGTCGTACTACGCCTCGATC
Source organism: Actinomycetota bacterium (assembly GCA_046733845.1). Classification (GTDB taxonomy): domain Bacteria; phylum Actinomycetota; class Thermoleophilia; order Gaiellales; family Gaiellaceae; genus DATBLE01. The sequence goes on from JBKPPY010000171.1 coordinate 13,467, forward strand.
AAGTTCTGGAAGACGCCGGTTGCCGACTGCGGCAACGGCAAGAAGGAGTGCATGGACTACTCGAAGTGGGTGACCGCCTGGAACGAGGTGGTCTCGTAGCGACGAACGTCGTCGGCGGCGGGTCCTCCCTGCGGAGGGCCCGTCGCCGCCTGTCGCTTCCGTTCTGGCGTCACGGCTGGCTCCGGACGGCCGCGGAACTCATTCCGCCTGTTGCCTGGATGACGCTGATCTACATCGCCGCGCTTGCGGCCCTGTTCATCTACGCCTTCTGGGGCGTCGACTCGTTCACGGGCAAGGTCGTCCACTCCTGGAACTTCGAGAACTTCCGCCAGATCTTCAAGAGCGGTGCGTTCCGGGGCGTGATCTGGCGGACAGTCTGGATCGCCGCCGCGGTGACGGCCACCTGCTGTCTCTTATACACATCTGACGCTGCC
>JBKPPY010000172.1:0-12834 GCA_046733845.1 Actinomycetota bacterium
ACACCACGACCAGTGCGAGGGCGGCGACGGCTGCGACCCGGCCCATCGGCCGGCAGCGTACAACGAACCGTCAGGCGAGGCCGCGGACTTTCCAGTACGCGATCAGCACACTCAGGCCGCCGACGGCGAGCAGAGTCACGATCGCGGTCGTCCCGATCCCGGCGAACGTCGTCCGCTGCCGCCCGCCGTGCGTGAACGCCAGCGTCGTGACGATCCCGCCGACGAGGCCGCCGATGTGGCCGCCGTACGAGATGCCGGGGACGGCGAAGCTGATCGCCAGGTTGATCACGATCAGCATCAGGTAGTTGCCTGCGAGGGAGCCGGTCGCCTGCCACTCGAGGATGAGACCGGCGCCGAGCAGACCGAAGATCGCACCGGAGGCGCCGACCGTCACCGAGTGCGGATCGGCGAGGAGTGCCCCGGCCGACCCGGCCAGACCGGAAACGACGTAGAGCCCGAGGTAGCGTGCCCGACCGAGTGCGAGCTCGACCGGAGAGCCGAGCCACCACAGCGCGAGCATGTTGAAGGCGATGTGCAGCACGCTGCCATGCAGGAACGCAGAGGTGATCAGACGCCACCAGTCGCCGTTCGCGACACCCCCGTACACGTGCGTGCCGATGATGCCTCGGCCGCCGAAGAGGGCCCAGTTGTTGAACAGAGATCCACCCGGGTCGTTCAGCCCCGCCCCTTGCGCAACCGTGATCAAGTAGACGATGACGTTCGCGGCGACGAGGATCTTCGTGACGATCGCGTCCGTCGGCCCGACGCGGGTCGTCCGGCGGACGACGCGCTGCGCCCGCTGCTGGACACCGGGATTTGCGCTCGCTGCGGCGTGATCCGGGCAGCGGAGGCCGACCGGCGCGAACGTCACGCAGTCGGTGCAGATCGGGCGGCCGCACTCGGAGCACGACAACCCCGTCTCCCGGTCGGGATGGCGATAACAGGTCGCCACGTCGAAGCTAGCGTACGGACTCCATGCGCGTCCATGTCGCATTCACGCCGGACGAGGAGGCGGCCGCTCCGGTGGGAATCGTGGTCGACGTCCTGCGGGCGACGTCGACGATCGCGCAGGCGATCTCCTCGGGCTATCGGCGTGTCCTGTGCTGCGCGGAGATCGAAGACGCACGGCGGCTACGGGGAGAGATCGAGGGGTCGCTGGTGGGCGGCGAGCGCGAAGCGGCGCGGATCGAGGGCTTCGACGTCGGGGCTTCGCCGCGAGAGTTCCTGGAGCCGCGGGCCGACACGCTGATCCTCTCGACCACGAACGGGACGCGGACGATCCTGCGCGCCGCCGACCGGTGCCGGGTCGTCCTGCTCGGCTCCCTGCTCAACCTGACCGCGATCGCGGACGAGGTGCGGGGGCGCGGGGAGGATGTCGCGGTCTTCTGCGCCGGGTTCAAGGGAGCGTTTGCGCTCGACGACGCCTACTGCGCCGGGCGGATCGTGGCGCTGCTCGGCGCCGAGCGCAGCGACGCGGCGATCGCGGCGGAGCTCGTCGCCCGGTCGTTTTCCGATGCGCACGCCGCGCTCCTTGCGCGGACGTACGGGCCGGCCGGACTGGAGGAGGACATCCTGTTCTGTTCGCGCGAGAGCGTGCTCGCGGTCGTGCCCCGGCTCGCGGGCGTGACCGGACCGGCGGCCGAGATCGTGGCATGAGTTACCGGTTTGCTTTCGGCCGGCCGCCCGCCGTCGCTGCCGAGGGAATGGTGGCGACCAGCCAGCCGCTGGCGACGCGCGCGGGTCTCCGCATGCTCGAACGGGGCGGGAACGCGGCCGACGCGGCCCTGGCGGCGGCGGCCGTGCTCTGCGTGACGGAACCGATGTCGACCGGCATCGGCGGGGACTGCTTCGCGCAGGTCTGGATCGACGGCCGGCTCGAAGGGCTCGACGCTGCCGGACCGGCGCCCGCCGAGGCCGACCCGGCCGCGCCGGTCGAGGAGAAAGGGCCGCGGTCGGTGACCGTCCCCGGCGCGGTCGCAGGCTGGGCGGCCTTCTCGGAACGGCATGGGCGGCTCGGGCTCGACGCCTGCCTTGCCGACGCGATCGACACCGCCGAGCGCGGCTTCGCGGTCGCTCCGCGGACGGCGGAGTCGTGGCGGAGGAACGGCGGTCCGTTGGGGCCGCCCCCGTCGGTCGGAGAGGTCGTCTACCAGCCCGAGCTGGGCGTCACCCTGAGGCGCATCGCCGACGAGGGGTCTCCCGCGTTCTACGCCGGCGAAGTCGCGGAAGCGATCTGCTCGGTCTCGTGGCTCGCGGAGGGCGATTTGGCGTCGTACCAGCCGCGCTGGGTCGAGCCGCTACGGCTGGAGTACAAGGGCGTGGAGGTCTGCGAGCTACCGCCGCCGACGCAAGGCGTGTGCGCGCTCGAGGCGCTCGGCCTCCTCGAGCGGTCGTCGCCAGGGCTGGCCGGAAAGATCCGCTGCGTCCAGCTGGCGCTCGAAGACTCGCTTGCCCGGGTCCGGGACGGAGCGGACGTCGGCGAGCTGATCTCGCCCACCTACCTCGACACTCGCCGCGGACGCCCGGCGGCGGCGAGCGAGCCGCGCGGCGGAACCGTGTACCTGTGCGCGGTCGACGGCGACCGCATGGGCGTTTCCTTCATCCAGAGCCTCTACGACCCGTTCGGATCGGGGATCGTCGCTCCCGGAACGGGCGTCGTGCTCCAGAACCGCGGCGCCTGCTTCTCGGTCACCGGAGCGGTGGAGCCGGGACGGCGGCCATACCACACGATCATCCCGGGGATGCTCCTGCGCGACGGCGAGCTGCTGGGCCCGTTCGGCGTCATGGGTGGGTTCATCCAGGCGCAGGCGCATGCGCAGGTCGTGTCGGCGATCGTCGACGATGGGCTCGACCCACAGGCCGCCCTCGACCGCCCGCGGTTCCGCGTCGAGCGCGACTGCGTGCGGCTGGAGGAGGGCCTCTGGGAGCACGAGCCGGACCTCCAGCGGCTGGGCTACGCGACGGTCCGCGAGACCGACACGTCGTGCTTCGGCGGCGGCCAGGTGATTCTCGTCGTCGGCGAGGCCCTGGTCGGAGGGTCGGATCCGCGCAAGGACGGCCACGCCGGCGGGATCTGACGTGCCCATCGCAGGCACGCCCGGCGACTGGCACCGGACGCGTACGATCGGGGCATGATCGAGAAGGTCAATCTGGCAGAGAAGTTCACGCTCTTTGACGAGTCGTGGAGCCCGAAGATCGTCGGTGAGCTGAACGACACCTACGTCAAGGTGGTCAAGCTCGAGGACGAGTTCGTCTGGCACCACCACGACGACGAGGACGAGCTCTTCTGGGTTGTCTCCGGGCGGCTGCGGATGGAGTTGCGCGACGGCGATGTGATCCTCGAGCCGGGCGAGCTGCTCGTCGTGCCGAAGGGCGTCGAGCACCGGCCGGTCGCCGAGGGTGAGACACACGTTGTCCTGATCGAGCCGAAGACGACGCTGAACACCGGCAACGTCCGCAACGAGCGGACGGTGGACCAGCTCGACCGAATCTAACCGGCCGCGGCGATCTCGACGATCGTCGCGTGCCAGGTGCTCTTCGGCGCCTGGACGTCGACGGTCTCGCCGACCCGGCGTCCGAGCAGCGCGGCGCCGAGAGGGGAGGAGGGGGAGGTCGTCCCGTTGCCGCCCAGGCCGGAGATCTCGACCTCCAGCCGCCCGCCGGTCTCGTCCTCGACCACCACGCGCGAGCCGACGGCGACGACGTCCGGATCGCCGCCCTCGACGATCTCCGCGTCCTCGAGCCGGGCACGGAGGATCGAGATCTTGCGCTCGAGCAGACCCTGCTCGTTCTTCGCCGCGTGGTACTCGAAATTCTCGGAGAGGTCGCCGTGTCCACGCGCGACCGCGATCGCCTCGACGATCTCCTTCCGCCGCGGCCCTTCGAGCTCGGCGAGCTCCGCCTCGAGCTGCGCGTGCTGATCACGGGTGAGGTGCTCTCCCATCGACGGACGAGGCTACCCGACTTTGCTGCCGACCCGCTGCGAATCCCGAAGCAGGAGAAAGTCAGCTGCGCCGATCAGGCGCAACACCGGACGGACAAGCGCCGGGATCCGCGCGAGCTGATTGTCGTGGACGAGCTTCGGATCGGTGAGCTGGTGGCGGCGGCCACGGGTCACCAGCTGGCAGCTGCCGGAGGCCAGTACGTTCTTGACCCACTCCGCCTGCCGTCCGTAGGTCAGCGCGACCGCGAATCCACCGTTGCGAGCGAACACGTTGACGGGCGTTCGATAGACGCGGCCCGATGTCCGCCCGGTATGGACGACGATGCCGAAGCCGGGCAAGTGACCGGCCAGCGGTCGGGTCAGGTGGTTCGTGACCCGCTCGTTGAAGCGTGCGACCTTCCTCGAGAGAGGCATCCGACGGCGAGGTACCCCGGACTTTGGTACCTAATCCCCGACGATGATCGGACGGCTCTGGCACGGGTGGACGACGGTCGACGACGCTCCCCGGTACGAGGAGCATCTCCGCGACGAGACGTTTCCGGGGCTGCGCGACATCGACGGCTACGTCGACGGCTACCTGCTCCGCCGCGACTCCGGCGATCGTGTCGACTTCACCGTCTTGACCCTATGGGAGTCGCTCGACGCGATCCGCGCGTTCGCAGGCGACGACTACGAGACCGCAGTCGTCCCGGACGCCGCGAGACGGGCCCTCCGCGGCTTCGACGAGCGCGTCACGCACTACCACGTTGCGCTCGGCCCCACTTCGCCTGGTTAGGACAATTTGACAGGGGAACACGTGTTCGTGTAGAACATATGTTCCCATGGTCGCCTGCATCCTCGTCCCCGGGTTCGAGCTCCAGGCTGCTCTGCACAGCCGCCCGCGGGTCGGACTGCGCCCCGCAGCGCTCGCGCCGGAGCCGGGGACCGAGCCGCTGCTCGGGCCCGTCACCGCGGCGGCGGAGGCGGCCGGCGTCCGGCCGGGCATGCGGCTGGGAGAGGCGCTCGCGGTCTGTCCATCCATCGCGCTCATCGAGCGCGATCCTCATGGGGTCGAGCAGGAGTGGGAGGGAATCCTCAAGCGGCTGGAGGACTGCGGATTCGCGATCGAGCCGGTCGAGCCCGGCTGCCTCTACTTCGACACGCGCGGGGTGGAGCGCCTCTACGGCGGCGTCAAGCCTGCGCTCAAACGGGCGCTCACCGCGGTCGGAGCGGCCTGGAACGCCTCCGCCGGAGCAGCCGACCGCCGCTTCGCCGCCCTTGCCGCGGCCGCAATCGCTCGGCCGGGTCAGGCGGTGGTCGTCGACGACGGCCGGTCGACGGAGTTCCTCGCTCCGCTCCCGCTGTCGCTGTTGCCTGTTCAGGACTCATTGCAGGAGGACTGTGCTCGCCTGGGCGTCAAGAAGATCGGACAGCTTGCCGGGCTACCGGGCAGCGCCGTTGCCGAACGACTGGGGCCGGACGGCCGGCGCGCCTGGAGCCTGGCGAGGGCGGAGGACACAGCGAAAGTCACCGCACGCCCGCCGGCGACTGACCTTGCCGAGCGGCTCGAGTTTCCCGAAGCGGTCGCCAACGAGCTGACTCTTCGACGGGCACTGACGGCACTGCTCGACCGGATCCTCGCCCGCCCCGAGCGCGGCGGACGGGAGATCCGCAAGGTCGCGCTCTCGGCGCGACTCGTCGGCGGGGGCTCGTGGCGTCGCACTTTGACGCTCCGCGAGCCGAGCGGAGAGCGGGGGGTCCTGCGGGCGGCGCTCGGGCCGAAGCTCGCGGAGCTCCCCGCGCCCGTTCTCAGCCTCGGTGTCGAGCTGCTAACACTCGCCGAGTCCGCCGGTCGCCAGCTTGCGCTTGTCCGCCCCGAAGGCGACGAGCTCCAGACTCGCCTACGGGACGGCCTGCGCCAGGTCCGCGCACGCGCCGGGGCCGGAGCAGTCGCAACCGTCGTCGAGGTCGCGCCGTGGTCGCGGATCCCGGAGCAGCGCGCACTGCTCGTTCCGCGCGACTGCTAAGCCACGCTTCTTGCTGGCAAGGCTGAATCAGCCGCAGGCAGTGGTCGTCGAGGAGCGCTTCGACGGGACGCCTCGGCTCGTGAACCGCGAGGAGGTCGCGGTCGTGCGCGAGGAGTGGCGGGTGCTCGACCGGTGGTGGACCGAGGAGCCGATCAGCCGCCGCTATTTCGAGGTCGTGCTCGAGAGCGGCCAGAACGTCGTCGTCTTCCGCGACGAGGACCAGGGCGGCTGGTTCACACAGCGAGGGGCATGATTGGCCGAACTGGCGGACATGGACGTTCGAGGGCTCACGCCCGCGGAGATCGATGTCGCGAAGCTGGCCGGGCAGGTCTACCTGAAGTTCAAGGAGCTCCCGCAGGCACATCCCTCCGACCTCGGCGAGCTCGCGTTCCACGTTCACGCGATCGGCCGGATCGTTTTCGCGCGGGCGGCGATCCGCGCTCACCCAGAGCACTGGACATTCAAATGATGAGCCGGCTACCGGCGACGGATGCCGTCGGCGAAGCCGGCATCGGGCGCATGCACATTGAGGAAGACGGCATGCCCACTGGGGTCGTTGCGGACACCATGCCGCTCACCCGGCGAGGCGACGTAGAACATCCCCGCGCCGGCCCGAACGACCTCATCGCCGACGACGAACCCGGCCTCACCCTCGAGCACGAAGAACGTGTCCACCTGGTTGTCATGATCATGCGTCCCGACGCCCGGCCAGGAAGGCTCGACTTCGAGCCGGAACGCGGAAATCTCGGAGAGCTCGCCGAGGATCGTGTTCACGCGATGCTCGCGCTCGAACCGCTCGCCTCCGTCCGGCGGCGTAACGATCGCGTCCGAGGCCGGGCGGCCGCCGTCGGCGGGCGGGTGGTGCTGGTCGAAGTCGGTGTTGCGCCCGCGGAGGTACTCGGCGAACCCGCTGCCGGGCGCATGGAAGTTCAGGAACCGCGCCTCTCCCGGACCGTCGTTGGCGAAGCCGTGCACGACCCCGGGCGGAAGCATGGCGAGCGTCCCCGCGGGGGCCGTCACCCGGCTGAGCTCAGGGCCGACCTGCAGGCTGAGGTCTCCTGCGAGCACGTAGAAGGTGTCGACGTGGTGCAGGTGGACGTGAGGTTCCGCACCGCGCTCTCCGACCGCGTGACGTGTCCAGGTCACATGCAGCCAGTCGTGCTCACAGAGGACGCGCAGCTCGCGGTTCGGCGTGTCGGTGATCGCCTCGCCCTCGTGAACGGTTAGGAGGCGCGGCTGAGCTACATCGAGCTCCACTGCCATTCAGCGTACTCGTTCCTCGACGGAGCTTCGCAACCCGAGGAGCTCGCCGCCCGTGCCGCCGACCTCGGTTACGAGGCGCTCGCGCTCACCGACCACGACGGCGTCTGCGGCTCGCTCGAGTTCGCCCACGCGGCGAAGGCATTCGGCGTCAGGCCGATCACCGGCGCCGAGCTCAGTCTGGAAGGAGGGGCCCACGTCACGCTGCTCGCCGAGACGCCGAAGGGCTACGCGAACCTCTGCCGGCTGATCACCGAGGCCCACGCAGGGACCCGGCCGAAGGAAGGCGCCGACCCGCTCCCCCCGGAGCTACCGCTCCACAGGCTGCTCGAGCACACCGAAGGACTGGTCTGCCTGTCCGGCTGTGCTCGGCGCGGCCTGGGGATTCGTAACCCAAACGCTGCTGCGCAGGTTGCAGCGGCATTTGGGCCTGACCGCTTCTACGTCGAGCTCCAACGCCCGTTCGAGCGCGGCGACACCGGTCGGAACGCCGTCCTCCGCGACCTCGCCCGCGACCTCGGCGTTGCGACAGTCGCCACCGGCGACGTCCACGTACACGACGAGCGCCGAAGTGCTCTCCAGGACGCACTCGTCGCGATCCGTTGCCGCACGTCGCTGGACGGCTGCGAGCAGGAGCGGCGGGGCAACCACGAGTCGGTCCTCCTCCCGCCCGAGGAGATGATCGACCGCTTCCCCGGCGATCGGGACGCAGTGCTGCGGACGGCCGAGATCGCCGCCGGTCTGACGTTCGACCTGACCGAGGAGCTCGGCTACCGCTACCCCGACTTCTCGGACGGCTTCGAGACTCCGGATGGTCAGCTGAGGGACGTCTGCCTCATGGCGTTCGAAGACCGATACCGAAACACGCGCTATCGCAGCCGCGCGAAAGCGCGATTGCGGGACGAGCTCGCTCTCATCTCGGAGCTGCGGCTCTCGGGGTTCTTCCTCCTCCACTGGGAGGTGCTCGAGCTCGCCCGCGAGGTCGCCGTCGAGGTGCGCGGCCCCGGCTCCCCCCGCCACGCGCTCCCGCCGGGGCGTGGGCGCGGCAGTTCTGTCGGCTCGATCGTCTGCTACCTGACCGGCCTCTCCCACGTCGACCCGGTCGAGGCCGACCTCTCGCTCGGCCGTTTCCTCAACCGCGAGCTGGTCTCCGCTCCGGACATCGACCTCGACTTCCCCCGTGACATCCGCGAGAAGCTGATCGTCCGGGTCACCGAGCGGTACGGCCACGAGCACGCCGCCCTCGTCGCCGCCTTCTCGACCTACCACTCCCGCGGGGCGATCCGTGACCTCGGCAAGGCGCTCGGGCTGCCCGCTGCCGAGCTCGAGCGGCTCGCCCGCGTCACCGAGGGAAACCCACACCGCGTGGCCGAGGAGGTCGACCGGCTGCCTGGAGACCACGCCTCTGCCCGCTGGCGGGCACTCGGCATGCTGGCGCACGAGATCGCCGGCCTGCCGCGGCACATCTCCCAGCACCCCGGCGGGATGGTGATCTCCAGCCGACCGCTGGTCGAGCTCGTCCCGGTGCAGCCGGCGGCGATGGAGGGTCGCCAGATCTGCCAATGGGACAAGGACTCGTGCGCCGACGCAGGCTTCCTGAAGATCGACCTGCTCGGCCTCGGGATGCTCTCCGCCGTCGAGAACTGTGTCGACCAGATCGCCCGCCTGCGTGGAACGACGATCGACCTCTCCCGGATCCCGCTCGACGATCAGAAGGTCTACGCGGAGATCCAGCGTGCCGACACGATCGGCGACTTCCAGATCGAGAGCCGAGCGCAGATGCAGAGCCTGCTGCGTACGCGTCCGGAGAACCTCGACGACCTGACGATCCAGGTCGCACTTGTCCGGCCGGGGCCGATCCAGGGCGGGGCAGTCCACCCCTACATCGAGCGCCGCCAGAAGCTCCGCGAGGACCCCTCGTTCGTTCCCCCGGTCGATCACCCGTCGCTGGCGGAGCCGCTTCGTGAGACGCTCGGCGTCGTCGTCTTCCAGGACCAGGTGCTCGAGGTTGCGATGGCGCTCGCCGGGTTCACCGTCGGCGAGGCCGAGGGGTTGCGCCGGGCGATGAGCCGGAAGCGAAGCGATGAGGCGATCGAGGCGCTGCGCTCCCGCTTCGTCGCCGGTGCACTGGCGCAAGGGGTGGACGCCGAGCTCGCCAACCTGATCTACGACAAGCTCGCCGGCTTCTCCGGATTCGGCTTCCCGAAGTCGCACTCGGCCGCATTCGCCCTCCTCGCCTACCAGTCCGCCTGGCTCCGCCACCACTACCCCGCCGAGTTCCTCTGCGCGCTGCTGAACGCCCAGCCGATGGGCTTCTACCCGCCTGCCAGCCTCGTCCGGGACGGACAGCGGCGCGGGGTGGAGGTGCTCCCGCCCGACATCAACCTCAGCGCTGGGAAATGCTCGAACCAGGACGGTGCCGTCAGGGTCGGGCTCGGCTACGTGCGCTCGGTCGGCGAGGAGGAGGCGGAGGGGATTGCCGCCGGACAGCCGTACGCCGACGTCGCCGACCTCGCCCGGCGGGCGCCGGTGAGCCGGAATGCACTGGAGGCGCTCGTCGCATCGGGGGCATGCGACCGTTTTGGTCCGCGGCGCGAGCTGCTCTGGCGGGCGGGTGTCGTCGCGCGGCCGCAAACCGTCTCCCGCGGCGTCGTCCAGCTTGCACTCCCGCTCGAGCCGACCGCCCCCGTTCCGGAGCTCCCGCCACAGACCGACTGGGAGCGGATGCTCGCCGACTACGGGATGACCAGCCTCTCCGTCGGCCCGCACCCGCTCGAGCTGCTCCGCCAGCACCTGCCCGTCGGCACGGTCGGCACCGGCGAACTGTCGGGGCTACCGGACCGCAGCGAGGTCGCCGTCGCGGGCATGGCGATCGCGCGCCAGCGGCCGGCAACCGCCAACGGGGTCGTCTTCATGCTCCTCGAGGACGAGGTCGGCCAGGTGAACCTGATCGTCCCGCCGGCGATCTACGAGCGCTACCGCCCGCTCGTCAGAGGTGAACCGCTCCTCCTCGCCCGGGGGCGGCTGGAGCGCTCGGGGCGGAACCTCAACGTGCTCGTCGCCGGGCTCGAAACGCTGGGCCCGCTGGCCCGCGAGGTCGCCGGGCTAACGGAGGTCCAGGCGGCACTGCCGCGAGCGCACCACTTCGGGCATCGCTAGGCCTCTGCCCGGAGCTTCGTTCCGCGCGCCAACACGTGTGCGCAGGCGACCAGCGTGAGGTGTGTGAACGCCTGCGGGAAGTTCCCGAGCATCCGCCTGGCGACCGGGTCGTACTCCTCGGAGAGGAGGCCGAGGTCGTTCCGCAACGCGAGTAGGCGCTCGTAGAGCGCATGGGCCTCGTCGTGCCGGCCGAGCAGCGCGAGGTCGGCCGCGTACCAGAACGTGCACGGCAGAAAGACACCCTCGCCGGGCGGCAACCCGTCGACGTCGACGTTCTCCCCGTCCGCCTGGTAGCGCGCGATCAGGCCGTCGCACGAGAGCTCCCGCCCAACCACCTCGACGGTGCTCCGCACGCGGTCGTCCTCCGCCGGGAGGAACCCCAGCAGTGGGATCAGCAGGAGACTGGCATCGAGTCGCTGCGAGCCGTACGACTGCACGAATGCCCCGACATCGTGGTCGTAGCCGTTTGCGCAGACGTCCGCGTGGATCTCGTCGCGAAGCTGTGTCCACCGCTCGACCGGACCCTCGTTGTCCCACTCCTCAACCGTGCGAACGGCACGGTCGAACGCCACCCAGCACATCACCTTGGAATGCGTGAAGTGCCGGTACGGCCCGCGCACCTCCCAGATCCCGGCGTCGGGCTCGCGCCAGCCGGTCTCCAGGAACTCCAAGTGCTTGCGCGAGAGCGCCCAGGCGTCGGGCGAGGCGGGCAGGCCGTGCAGGCGGGCGGTATAGAACGCGTCGATCACCTCGCCGTAGACGTCGAGCTGTAGCTGCTCCGACGCAGCGTTTCCGACGCGGACCGGTCGCGAGTCCTCGAAACCCGGCAGCCAGTCGGCTTCGTACTCGGCCAGGCGCCGCTCACCCGCGACCCCGTACATGATCTGGAGGTCGGACGGGTCGCCCGCGACCGCGCGGAGGAGCCAGTCGCGCCATGCGCTCGCCTCGTCCAGGTAGCCGGAGTCGATGAGGGCTATGAGCGCCAAAGTCGCGTCGCGGAGCCAGCAGAAGCGGTAGTCCCAGTTGCGCACGCTGCCGGGCCACTCCGGAAGCGAGGTCGTCGGCGCCGCGACCAGGCCGCCGGTGGGGGCGTAGCTGAGCGCCTTCAGGACCAAGAGCGACGAGTGGACCACCTCGTGCCACTCGCCCGTGTCCGTGCAGCGGTCGGCCCACTCGCGCCAGAAGGCCTCGGTCGCCCCCAGGGCCTCCTCCGCATCGACCGGCTCGGGCGGGTCGAGGTGCGACTGGAACCACGTCATCGTGAACGGCACGCGGTCGCCCTCGGAGACCACGAACTCGCCGACCGTGGTCAAGTTCTCGCCGCGCAGGTCAGCGGGAGTGTCGATGAGTAGAGCGTCCGGGCCGGCGATCGCAAAGAGCGCGTCGTCGATCCGGCGAACCCACGGCACGACCTTGCCGTAGCCGAATCGGATCACGAGCTCGGTCGCCAGCTCGACCTCTCCGCGCAGCCCCTCGACGATGCGCACGACGACCGGGTTCTCTGCTCGCGGCGGCATGAAGTCGATCACCCGCACGGCTCCGCCTTCCACCTCGAAGTCCGTCTCGAGGACGAGGGTGTCCGGCCGATAGCGACGGCTCGAGCCGGTCTGCTCGGCTGTCGGCGCGAGCAGCCACCGACCGTGCGTCGAGTCTCCGAGCAGCCCCGCGAAGCACGCTCCGGAGTCGAAGCGAGGGAGGCACAGCCAGTCGATCGAGCCTGCCCGCGAGATCAGCGCCGCGGTCTGGAGGTCGCCGACCAGACCGTAGTCCTCGATCTGCACGGAGCGCAGTCTGTTACGTCAGAGCCAGAGCTGCCAGCGGAACCGCTCGCACCCGCAGTCCTTGTTCTTCGTTCCGCAGGTCTTGCACTCCCAGTACTCCCACCAGATCCAGCGCAGATGCTGAATCTCGAGGACGATCATCGACACGATCGCGAAGAAGAGCAGACCCTGGCTCACCGGTTCAGGATGGCAGGGCCGTCCGTCGTTTTCAATGGGTCGACAGGCTCAACACCGACGCTCAGAGGACCTCCCGATAAAGGGCGATATGGGCGTCCGCCGACCGGGTCCAAGTGAGCTCGTTGCGGGCCCGAGCGGCACCTGCCCGCGCCTCCGCAAGCGCCTCCGCGTCGGAGAGCAGGCCGCCGATCGCCGCCGTCAGCGCATCGACGTCGCCCGGCGGAACGACCAGGCCGGCCCCGAATTCGCGCACCGGCTCGCCGAGTCCGCCGACGTCGTAGACGATCGCCGGCACGCCGGCGCCGAGGGCGCGCATCAGCGCTCCCGACTGGTCGAGCTCGGCCCGGTACGGAAAGACGGCGAGCGTCGAGTCCCCAAGCGCGCGGTCGACGTCTGCCTCCGAGAGGTAGCCGAGCCGCCAGTCCGCCCGGTCGCCCGCGGTCGCCCGGAACGCGTCGACGGACTCGACCGGGTCGCCCGCGACCAGCAGCCGCACGCCGTCCAGCCG
>JBKPPY010000173.1:0-13068 GCA_046733845.1 Actinomycetota bacterium
GAGTGAGACGCGCATGGAGCCCTTATCGGCAGCCGCGCCGGTGCTCTGCATCGCGCCGTCGACCGGAGAGGCGCCCACGATCCTTCACGTTCGGCTCTGCGATCCCTCGTTCGGGGCCCGGAAATCGGGCCGGATTTCCGACCTATAGGAGAGAGACCACCCGACCTTCCTTGGGATCGAAGGAGCAGCTACGTGCGGAGCACCATGCGGCAGCGTTTGAAGGGCGAGAAGGGCTTCACTCTGATCGAGCTTGTCATTGTCATGGCCATCCTTCTGATCCTGGCGGCGCTCGTGATCCCCTCGTACTTGGGGTTCGGGGATCGCGCGAACAAGAACGCAGCCGGCGCCGACCTGCGGGCAGCCGTCGACTCCGTCGAGGCATGGCACTCCGACCACGGAACGTACGCGGGGATGACCGTCGCTGCGCTCCAGGCCTCCTACGACCAGTCGCTCAACGCGAGCATCGTCTCGCTCGGCACATTGTCGGCCACCACCTACTGCGTCATGGCGAAGTCTCCGAGCGACCCGACGAAGACGGCGGCCAAGGCAGGCCCGTCGGCGCCGATCGTGATCGGCGCCGCCTGTCCGTAAACGAACCATTTCCAGATCGCATATAGCGTCTGCGGGGTGACCCGGTTCGTCGTCGACTGCGAGACGCTGCTCCGCATCGCCGCCGGCGAGGTCGGGGTCGCTCCTGAGCACAAGCTCGTCGCGCCGACGCTCGTTCGCTCGCAGGCGCTGTCGGCGCTTTACGAGGCGGCCCGTCGGGGTGAGATCACTGCCTCCGAGGGGATCGAGCGCGTGACGAGGATCAACTCGCTGAAGGTTCGCTTCCTCGGCGACAAGGTGCTCCAACGACAGGCGTGGAAGGTCGCAGACGAGCTGGGGTGGGAGACGACCTACGACGCCGAGTATGTGGCTCTGACGAAGCTGCAGGCGGACGCCTTCGTCACCTCCAACGAGGATCTGGCGCGGTCCGTCTCCGGCCTGATCGAGACGGCGACGATCGACGCTCTGCGGCCGCCCACATGATCAGCGCCAGCCGAGTGCGGGCGCGACGTACTTCAGCACGCTCTCGATGGCGTGCGCGTTGTACTCGACGCCGAGCTGGCTCGGCACGGTGAGCAGCAGCGTGTCTGCAGCGGCGATCGCCTCGTCCTCGCCGAGTTGGTCGACCAGCACGTCGGGCTCGGCGGCGTACGTTCGGCCGAAGATCGCCCGCGTCGTCGCATCGATGTACCCGACGTGGTCCCCGCCGTCATCGTCGCGACCGAAGTAGCGGCGGTCGAGGTCGGTCACGAGCGGGAAGATGCTGCGGCTGACGGAGACGCGCGGCTCGCGCTCGTGGCCGGCTTCCTGCCACGCCGCACGGAAGGCGCTGATGTGGCGAGCCTGCACGACGTGGAAGGGGTCGCCGCTCGCATCGTCGTCGACCAGGGTCGAGCTCATCAAGTTCATGCCGAGGCGGGCCGCCCAGGCGGCGGTCGTGGCCGACCCGGCGCCCCACCAGATCCGGTCGCGCAGTCCCGGAGAGTGCGGTTCCACCCGGAGAAGCCCCGGTGGGTTGGAAAACATCGGCCGCGGGTTCGGCTCTGCGAAGCCCTCGCCCTTGAGCACCTCCAGGAACACCTCGGTGTGGCGGCGCGCCATGTCGGCGTCGGACTCGCCTTCCGCCGGCTGGTAGCCGAAGTAGCGCCAGCCGTCAATCACCTGCTCCGGCGATCCCCGGCTGATGCCCAGCTGCAGCCGACCGCCGGCGAGGAGGTCGGCGGCGCCCGCGTCCTCGACCATGTACAGCGGGTTCTCGTAGCGCATGTCGATGACGGCGGTGCCGATCTCGATCGTCGACGTCCGCGCCCCGATCGCGGCCAGCAGCGGGAACGGCGACCCGAGCTGTCGTGCGAAGTGGTGCACGCGGAAGTACGCCCCGTCGGCACCTACCTCCTCGGCGGCGACGGCCAGCTCGACCGACTGGATCAGCGAATCGGAGGCAGTGTGCACCCGCGACGAGGGCGACGGCCCCCAGTGGCCGAACGACAGAAACCCGATCTTCTTCACGCGGCGGGTCGCAGTTGCCCGTCGGCGAAGAGGCGCTGCACCAGCTGCACCGCGATCGATCCCTCGCCGACGGCTGCAGCGACCCGCTTGACGGAGGCGTGACGAACGTCACCGGCGCCGAGGATGCCCGGCAGGCTGGTCTCGAGCGGGAGCGGGCGGCGCTCGAGCGGCCAGCTTGCGGCCGAGACGTCGTCACCCGTCAGCAGGAACCCGTATTCGTCCCGCTCGACTTCCGTCGGCAGCCACTCGGTCTGCGGGCGGGCGCCGATCAGGACGAACAGGGCATCCGCTCCGACCGTGACGTCGGCGCCGCCGGTGCCGCGCAGCACCAGCTGCTGCAGATGCCCCTCGCCTCCGCCGCCGACGACGCTGGTGCCGGTTCGGACCTCGACGTTCGGCGCCGCATCGACCGCCTTGACGAGGTAGTGCGACATCCCGGCCTCGAGCGACGGCGCACGCACCACGACGGTTACGCGCCCGGCGTATCGCGCGAGGTGGAGTGCGGCCTGGCCGGCGGAGTTTCCTCCGCCGACGACGTACACGTCCTTCCCGGTCAACCCGGGAGCCTCCGAGGTCGGCCCGCCGTAGAAGACCCCGGCCCCGTTCAGCTCCTCCAGCGAGTCGATTCGCAGGCGGCGGTAGCTGGCTCCGGTGGCGAGAATCACGGCGCTCGCACCGATGTGCCGGCCATCCGAAAGCGACACGTCGAACAACTCGCCCGAGCGACCGATTTCAGTCACGCGATGCATGAACAAGAAGCTCGCCCCGAACGACGACGCCTGTTCGAACGCCTCCTCGGCGAGACGGGCGCCGCTGACGCCCCGGCCGAAGCCGAGGTAGTTGCGGATGAGCGAGCTGGATCTGGCCTGCCCACCGATGCCACCCGCGTCTACGCCGAGGACGCGCAGGCCCTCAGATGCGCCGTAGACAGCGGCGGACAGGCCCGCAGGCCCGGCGCCCACGATCACGAGGTCGAACGTCTGCTCGTCAAGGCGTGGAGGTGCCCCGGCGGCTTCTGCGATCTCGGCGTCAGACGGGTCGCTGAGGACGCTGCCGTCGGGGAGCATCATGAACGGCAGCGTCGCGTCCGGCCCGGCCATGGCGACGAGCTCGCGTCCCTCGTCGGAATCCGCCAGACAGAACACGTGCGGCACCGCACAGCTCGTGAACACCTCCCGGAGCTCGTAGGCGCGACCCGACCACGATTCGCCGACGATGCGTACCGTCTGCGGAACCAAACGCCGTTCCCGCGCCCACTCGAGCAGAAAATCCGACACCGCTTCGTGGAACACCTCGTCGGGCGACGCCGCCGGCCGCAGCACGTAGTGATCGATGCGCCCGAGCGCCATCGACGCGCGGAGCGTCCTTGCGGTCGACTCGTCGGCCCACGCTTGCGGGCCGACAAGCAGCGCGCGCTTGGCGTGGGGGTGCAATTGGCGGACGTGGTCGAGGAGCTCGTCGTCCGAGGTCCCCGACGAAGATTGCCCTGCGAGCACCAGCGCGACGTCCGCTCCGGAGTCCCTCAGCCCCGTCAGCCCCCGCAGCGCCTCGTCCGGGTCTCGAAAGCGCTCGACCCGATAGTCACGTCCGTAGCGCTGGTCGAGTTGAGCAGCGACGTTTTCGAGGACGTCCGGATCTTCGTCGACGGCGACCATGACGGGGAGGCCCATGGGGTCTCAACCTAGCCCATCCCTGGGGTTCCGCCGCACAAGCGGGTAGGTGCCTGCTAACGGCCGATCAGATCGCGGAACGCGGGATCGTCGCGGATCGGGTCGAGGTCGGAATCGAGCTCCGCGTTTGCGCGAAACTCCTCCGCCATCTCGATCGCGAGCCGCAGGTGGTCGAGCGCGTCGGTCGTTTGGCCGGTCAGGCTCTCGCAGCAGGCGAGGTTGTACAGCAGCATCGGGTACTGGGGGTGGGCTTCGGATTCGACCACCGCGCGCAGCCGCTCGGCGACCTCGGCGTGTCGGCCCGACTCGTAGAGCGGGGCAAGCGGAGCCCACAGTTCCCAACCGCGCGGCTCGTATGCCTTCCCGGGCGTGCCTTCGATCAGCAGGATCGTGGTCCCCGCCTCCTCGGCGAGCGCCGTTCGCCTGGTTTGCGGAGGCGCAAAGACGAGCGTCCCAGCAGGCGCGTCGACTCGGTTGCCGTCGAGGTCGAAGGCAGCACGGCCCCGCAGAACGACGAAGAGCTCCTCGTCTGCCGTCGGATCGCCCTCGTCGTGCTCGTTGATGACCGGGTCGCCGGCGGCATCGGCCGTCCATGCCGTGGCACCGAAGGACGTTATTCCGAAGTGGTGCCGGACGGGCCGGTAGAGGCAGCTCCCGTCAACCAGCTTGTCGATCTCGTCCAACTGCGCCATCGAGTAGGCAGCCATGAATGTCCTGCGACCTTACTGGGACCGGTCAGGCACTGCTGGAGAGGAGCTCTCCAGCCGCGGGAAGCCTCCGTCTCAGTACCGCGTCCAGGTGGGCGCAGTCGACCTCGAGGTCGGAGTGGAGCCGTCGGGTGAGAGACCTGCAGACGACCCGGATGTATCGAAGTCCGCAGATCGCCGCCACGTTCCAGTAGAGGAGCTGGAGCCCCTCGCGCCGCTCGGGCTGGAGCTCGATCAGCAGCGTCCCCGGCACGCAGTACACAGCATTTGCGAGCCCGGCCCCGTGCACGCCGATGACCGCCTCAGCCTCGGAGAAGAGCGCGATCTGCTCCGCCACGCTCAGACCCTCGGCGGAGACCTCGGAGAAGCCATGTCGCTCGAGTGTGGCTCGCAGCTCGTCCTCGTTGACGATCCGTCTCCGCGACGACCGCGAGACGTAGAGCCGCCGATGCTCCGCCGAGTCTTGGATCGGCACCAGCGCCCGGAGCGCTTTCGCCGCGATCGGCGCCGGAACGCTCTTTCCGAACGGCCTCGGGAGCACGTAGAGCTCCGGGAAACGGACGACCCGTTCCGGTGGCAGCACGAACACCGATTCAGGTTCGATCCCGAGTGCGGCGAGCGTCTCGGCCTCGAACGGCGCCGGTTGCAGCCTGACGACGACGCGCGCATCAGAAGGGAGGTGCTCCTTCGAGATCAGGAGCCCGGCAAGCGCTTCGAACGTCCAGTGGAAGTAGTTGTGCTGTTCGTACGGCAGGGCGACGTGGATCGCGGAAAAGTCGACTGACACCGTCTCCCGCTCGGGAAACGTCAGCTCGCCCGCTTCGTGTGCCACGTACCCGGCCCGTTCCAGCTTTCTCCGTCCTTGACGCACCGATTCCCGGACGAATCCGAACTGTGTGTTGATCGCGACGCACATCCGGGTCTCCAGCAAGGCGTCCTCGAGCCGCACCAGGCGCGCCGGCGGAGCTACGAACGCGTCGCTCGGCTCAGTCTTCGCCGGACTCGAAGTGACGCCGGGCTGGACGCTCGCCTCCACCAGCGCCGACCGCCGATCGACCACGACGGGCGGCGAAAACTCCAGGACCTCCAGCGGCCCGCCCGCATTCCAGCCGGGCGCCGATGAGACGTCCAACTCGGGAACTGCAACCAGGGCGCTCAGCGGCCGACCAAGTCCTGGAACGACGGCTCCTCGCGGATCGGATCGAAATCCGAGTCCTCCTTCGCCATCTCCCGAAAGTCGCCCCACATGTCGATCGCCCGGCGCAGGTGCTCGACGGCGTCGGCCGGCCGGCCCGCGAGGCTCTCGCAGCACGCGACGTTGTAGTAGAGAAAGGCCTGGTCTGGGTTGGCCGCGATCAGCTCGAGACCCAGGTCGGCGGCGTCGGCATACCTGCCCGCCTCGTGGAGAGGTCGGACCGGGTCCCAGAGCTCGGGGGCGAATCGAAGAATCGAGTCCGGCAGTCCCACCCAGTGATGACGGCGGGAGTCGTAGCCCGACGAAGTCGGCGGCGTGAACGACGGGTCGGCGAACGAGCCGACCGACACGACGATCAGGTCGGGCTCGTCCGGTTCCGTGTAGAAGACCTGGGAGCCGCAGTCGGGACAGAAATGGAAGACGTGCGGCTTTCTGTCGGCCTCGTCGGAAACTCGGGTGTAGTCCCTGTAGCGGCCGGAGACCTTGACCTGGTCAGCCTTGAAGCCGGCCTGCATACCGAAGGCGCTGCCGGTGCGGCGTTGGCAGGCGAGGCAGTTGCAGATGGAGACCGCGCGCGGCTCGCCCGAAACTTCGAGGCGAAGTTGCCCGCAGTGACAGGCGGCCTCGCGAGTCGACATCGCCGCGAAACCTAGCCGACCTCGATCAGCTCTCCGCGACGACGGTGTCGTCCAACCAGCGCAGAATCGGCTCGAGCGCCTCGCGGTTGTTGCGCTCCAGCAGCATCAGGTGCCCGTTGCCGTGAACCCCGTGCTCGGCGAGGACGAGCCGGTCGACGCGGCAGCCGGCCTGCTCGAGGAACGCCGCCGTCGCCGGGCACGACGCAGCGAATGGCGAGACCTCGGCCTCGAGGATCGCGATCGGGATCTCCGCGAGCGCCGGCAGTCTCCGTGGCGCGTTCTGAACCTCCTCGGGCGTCGCGGCGGGCGGATGGAAGGTCATCGGCGCCGCGGTGAGACCCCAATCGAGGGATAGGGGCAGGTCGCGATTGACCAGGAAGGGGGGCCCGACCGGCTCCAGCGCGACGATTCCTTTCACAAGCGACGGGCGGGCATCGGCCATCAGCCAGCCCATCGGACTGCCGGCGGAAGCAGTCATCAGGATCGACGGGCCGATCTCGTCGAGCAGTGCCGCACCCCGGTCGCGTTCCATTGCGTGCGCCACCGCCGAGTCCGCCAGCAACCAACCGGCCCCGGCCCCGAACTGCCGGACGGTCGGGTCGTCCGGGTGGCCGCTCCCGGGCCACTGGGTGTGGCCGCCGTCGGAGCTCGCAAAAAGGGCGGAGATCAGCTCGTACGGAAACAGGTTGCCCATCGGCCCGAGCACGTCCGGGTGGAACGGCGCTCGGCCGTGGCCCGGCCGGTCGACGACATAGACCGCATACCCCTCCTGCACCAGGAACGTCGCCCACCCAGGACGGCCGTCGGGCGTGCCGAGCCAGTCCGTGCCCTGGCCGCCACCGCCGTGGACAAGGACGATCGGGTACGGCTTCGTCACGTCGGCGGGTGCCTCCCACTGAACGAACATCTGCCCTCGCGGAACGGTCCCCGCCGGCAGCGAGACCGTTTCGTCACCGACCCAGAAGAAGCCGCGCCGGGCGGTGACGACTTCGCCCTCGAAGTGTCTAGGCGGCAAGCGATGCCTTCTCGAGCTGCGGCTTCACGTCCGACGCGAAGAGCTCGAGCGTGCGCCTCGATTCCTCGTAGGTCATATCGCCGACCGGCAGCTGGAGATCGACGTGGTCGACGAGACCGGGCTCGAGGATGGAGGCGAAGCGCTCGGCGATCTGCTCGCTCGTGCCCGCGCCGGCCGCGATCGCGTCCTCCATATGGGCGAGGATGGTGTGGAGTGGCCGGAGCGCGGCCTGGCAGTCCTCCTCGGACAGGATCTGGTGGTCGTGGGCGTGAACCGCCTCCGCCCGCCTGACGACGCCGCTCATACCGCGGCGGGCGATCTCGAGCGCCTCCTTCTCGTCCGGCGCGATCGCGACCAGCATCGTGATCCCGACCCGGGGCCGGGAATCGGGGCCGTCGACGCGAAGCGTGTCGCCCCTGTGCGTCTCCCAGGCTTCGACGTACGTCTCGTAGACCTCCTGCGGCACCGGGCCTGGCCACATCAGGGCCATGCCGTGCCGCCCGGCGACGGCGGGGTTGCCCGGGTACCAGAACGGGATCGGATCCTGGACCGGCCTGGTCGCGAGCGGAACGGTCGGGAAGTCGTGGTACTTGCTGCCCTCGCTGGAGATCTCCCCGTGCGCCAGAGCGTTGCAGATGATTCCGAGCGTGTCCTCGAAGCGGTCCCGGCCCTCGGTCCAGACGCTCCCGAACCAGGCGTGCTCGATCGGGGCGACGCCGCGGCCGACACCGAAGTCAAGGCGCCCACCGGTGAGCTGGTCGGCCACGCACATGTCCTCGATGATCCGGACCGGGTGGTGGAGCGGCAGCAGCTTCACCATCGGGCCGAGGCGGATGTTGGTGGTGATCTGCGAGGCGGCCGAGATAAAAAGCTCCTGGTTGGGAGCCAGGCACAGGTCGGAGCCATGGTGCTCGGCCAGGTGGTACGCGCCGAACCCGGCTTCGTCGGCGAACCTGATCAGGTCGAGCCGGTCCTGGAAGAGCCTGTCCGTCGGCGTGCCCGGAATGCCCTCGATGTGGTCGAAGATCCCGAACGTCGGCATGGCCACGGAGCGAACCCTATTATCGATTCCGTGAGCACGGTCGTCGTGTCCGACCTGGCGCCGCTCGTCGCCGAGAAACGCGGTGCGTTTGCGGCGCGGAATCCGGAGAGCAAGCGTCTCCACGATAAAGCCCGTCGCTTCTTGCCGGGCGGACACACCCGCACGATCCTCGCCCACGAGCCGTTCGCGCTGACCTTCGTCCGCGGTGACGGCGCCGTACTCGTCGACGTGGACGGACATGAATACATCGACCTGCTCGGGGACTACACCGCCGGGTTGCTCGGGCACGGCGAGCGCGGCGTCCTCGAAGCGGTCGACGCCGCGATGCGCGAGCTCTCGAGCGTGGGGGGCTTGCATCCACGCGAGGCTGAGCTCGCCGGGCTGATGTGCAGGCGGTTCGGGCTCGACCGCGTCCGCTTCACGAATTCGGGCACCGAGGCGAACCTGATGGCGATCACCGCTGCCCGTACCTTCACCGGTCGGTCGAAGGTGCTCGTCTTCTACGGCGGCTACCACGGAGGCGTTCTCTTCTTTGCCACGGGCGTCGCGCCCTGGAATGCCCCGTACGACTTCGTCGTCGCGCCCTACAACGATCTTGCCGGGACGACCGCGCTGATCGACGAGCATGGTGCCGATCTCGCAGCGGTGCTGGTGGAGCCGATGCTCGGCTCCGGCGGTTGCATTCCTGCCGAGCCCGACTTCCTCGCCGAGGTCTTCGCAGCCGCCCGGTCGGCCGGCGCGGTCTGCATCGCGGACGAGGTGATGACCTCCCGTCACGGGCGCTCGGGCCTCGCTGCGCTGCTCGGCGTGGAACCGGACCTCCGGACGTTCGGCAAGTACATCGGCGGCGGCTTCTCCTTCGGAGCATTCGGCGGCACGGCGGCGCTCCTCGACCAGTTCGACACCACGCGTCCAGGATCGATCCCGCACGCAGGCACGTTCAACAACAACGTCGCCACCATGGCCGCCGGCTGCGTCGTGCTACGGCAGCTCTACACGGCGGATGCGGCTGAGGCCCATACGGCCCGCGGCGAGCGGTTCCGGGCGGGTGTCGGCGACGTGATCGGCCGGCACCGGCTTCCGGTCAGCGTGTCCGGCTACGGCTCGATGCTGGCGCTGCACGCACTGCCGGCGCCTCCGGTAGACGGGGCCGAGTCGGCGCGCCGCGATCCCGCGCTGCAGGAGCTCCTCTTTCTCGGCCTCTACGAACGCGGGATCTACACGGCGCCGCGCGGGATGATGAACCTGAGCCTGCCGCTCACGGACGCTCAGCTGGAAGCGGCGTTGTCGGCGCTCGACGACACGCTCGCTGAGCTGGACGCCCGTGTCGGCGGAGCTGAGCCCTAGCCCGGCTCCGCGCGAACCTCCTGTAGGAGGACTTGACGAAACTCGGACGCACCCTGGCGCCGGTCACCGATGGACTTCTCCGAAACGCTCGCCGACGTCGACCCGGCGTCGTGGGGCGGTGAGCTCCGGACGACGGACGAGCCCTAGCGCATTCCCGAACGTCGACGCTCTCGAGCGTCACTCCCTCAGGCCTGACGGCCCCCTCGCGGATCATGTCCGCTGCCGCCCGGGCGTTGTCCTCCGATTCGAAGACGAGCATCGACAGCCCGTTGGTCCTGTCGTCGGCGCGCGTCCAATAGCCGGCGATGAAGCCCGACGCTTGGGACGCCCGCGGCACGACCTGCTCCTTCAGCCCCTTCTCCGCGCTCTCGAAATCCGAGATCGAAACTCTCACGACCACTGCGTGCATCAGACCCTCCGATCCGATTACGACACACCCGGAACCCTAAGCTAGCCTGGCCTGGTGCGGATCCTCGCCGTTCCGTTAGCGGTGCTCGCGCTCCACGGGTTCGAGTCCTCGATCAAGCCGTTGCCGCCGGCGGTGAAGAAGAGCGTCATCGCCGCTCACGCGTGGCAGCCGGGGTGCCCGGTTCCACTGTCCGGACTGCGCCTTCTGACGGTGTCGTACTGGGGCTTCGACGACCGCGCTCACACGGGGCAGTTGGTTGTGAGCGCGCGCTACGCCGCCGACCTGGCGAAGGTCTTCCGCAAGCTCTATGCGATCCGCTTCCCGATCCGCCACATGACGTTGGCGATGTACGGGCCGGCGGGCACCCAGCCTGCCGACCACGACCTGACCGGGTCGTTCGAGTGCAGGCAGGCGGTGCCGTCCCCCTGTACCGGGGGGACGGGCACCGGCCACTGGTCGGAGCACGCCTACGGAGAGGCGATCGACCTCAACCCGATCGAGAACCCGTACGTCGGCTGCGGAATGTCGCGGGAGGAGGAGTCGCGGGCATACATCGACCGGTCACGGCTCCGGAAGGGGATGGTCACGCCGGCGGTGGTGGCCGCTTTCCGGTCGATCGGTTGGGGCTGGGGCGGTGCCTGGTCGGGCTCGACCAAGGACTACATGCACTTCTCCGAGAGCGGCCACTAGGACGCGACCTTCAGCGTGCCGGTGTCGATCCGCGCCACGGTCGCGCCGGAGCTGCCCTTGACCAGCAGCGTGTCTCCGGAAAGCTCCAGCCGGGCCTCCCAGATGTTCTCACCACCGGACCAGCCCGGAAGGTCGATGCAGAATGCCGACCGTCCCGCCGCGTTCAGTGCGTGCACGAAGGTGAGCGACGAGCCGGCGTTCTTCGTGTAGAGCGTGTAGACCCAGTCGCCGGTCGGCGTCGCCGCGCGGGCGACGGGATAGCCGCGCATGACCTCGCTCGGGTTCCGCTTGTCGACGATCGCCCGCTGGAGCAGCCGCCGCGCGGTCAGGTCGTAGGCGCGAACGACGTAACGCACGAGGTCGCGGCTCGACACGTGCTGGATCACATAGAGCGTGCGCCGGTCCGGCGAGATCGCGTCGAAGCCGAACTCGCCCGGGAGCGCGATCGACGCGGTCCGGCGGAGCCCGTCGGTCGAAAGGACGACAAACCGGCTCTGCGTCCGCAGGCCGTTGTACACCGGCGGCTGCACGAGGACGAGTAGGCGGCCGTCCGGGGACAGTCCGCCGGGCATGCCGATGCTGGTCACGGCAGGAATGCCGAAGGCGCCGGCGATCTTCGTCGAGGCGACCACGCGGCCGGACTGGATCGCCTTCACCGTCGTCATCCCACCGGCGCGGGCGGCGGTGTAGCGGACGTCGCCGGACGGCGACGAGACCGACGGCGCCAGACCAGGCCAGGGGCCGACGGCGAGCGCCGCGGCTGCGGCCGACATCGCGGCGAGCATGACGACGACTGTCACGAGCGTTCGTGACCTACGCATTTCTCCGCCTCCTTGGTCGATGGAACTCTTACACCGGGCGGGCGGGGGTGGTTCCAGGCGTCAGATCTAGAGCTACTCGTCCAGCCAGCTGCGGTCGAGATCCTCGGCGTACCCGCTCAGCGAACGGCGGTAGCGGTGGATCGTCGGATCGTCGGTCGCCTCCAGCAGAACCTCGATCAGGCCGCGCACCGCCTCCCGGGAGCGGCCGAGGTTGTACTCGAGCATCGCGTAGAAGACGCGCAGCGGGAGGAAGTCGGGGAAGCGTTCGAGGCCTTCCCGGAAGACCCGCTCCGAGTCCGCGTCGCGCCCCATCGTTCGCAGCGTGCTGGCGAAGCCGAGGTACGCGCCGCGGGCCTGATCGTCGGGCAGCCCGGCGGCCAACGCAGACTCATAGTGCGGCACCGCCTCCTCTTCGAGACCCAGCGAGTCGTGGACCCAGGCGGTCTGGATCGCGATCTGCGGATCGTCCGGGAGCTCCTCGCGCAGTTGGACCAAGAGCGGAAGCGCCTGCTCGAGCTCGCCGTTCTCTCGCAGCTCGATCGCGCGAGCCAGCCGTTCGGACGCGCTCACGTGACCGGCTTCTCCATCGCCACGCATGCGATCCTGACACCGTCCGGCATCGTCACGTCGAACTCCTCGACCGCCTCGAAGCCGTACGCGAGGTAGAGCGGCAGGCCCGACAGCGTCGCTCCGAGCGCGAGCGTCCGGAAGCCTTCGGCCTTCGCCGCCGCCTCGCACGCTTCGAGGATGCGCCGGCCGAGGCCGCGGCGCGTCCAGTCGGCCCGCGTGAACATCGCACGGATCCGGGCTGGCTCGGTCGACGGGTCGAGCAGCCGAGCGTCTCCCGCCGCGTCGCCGCTGCCCGTGTAGAACTTGTCCCTTCGGCTCCAGCCGCCGCAGGCGACCGGCTCGCCGTCGACCTCGAAGACGAAATACGTTCCGTCGGCAAGCAGCTGCTCGTCGACCTCGGCGACGTACCGGACCGCGCTCTGCGACTCGCGCTCGTCGTAGCCGCTTGGGAAGAGCGCCGCGCCCGACGCCTTCATCAGCGCCTCGATCGCCGGCCCGTCCGCTGGGACTGCGACGCGCAGCGTCGGCTCCACGGCGGCCACGATTAGATTGAGCCGGAGAAGGTGTCGCAGGCCGCGGGCTTCCCCGTCGTGTAGCCGCGCGCGAACCAACGGCGGCGCTGTTCCGACGAACCGTGGGTCCAGGTCTCGGGATTGACCTGTCCTTGTGTCTTCGCCTGGATCCGGTCGTCGCCGATCGCCGCGGCGGCGTCAAGGCCCGAGTTGATGTCAGCCTGTGTCAGCTCCTCGACGAGCCCGGTGGCGACTGCGTGGCTCGCCCACACGCCGGCGTAGCAGTCCGCCTGCAGCTCCGACCGCACGCCCTTGCTCTCCGGGCCTTGCGTGCTCCCTCGGATCTGCTCGAGAACACCGAGCTGGTCCTGGACATGGTGCCCGTACTCGTGGG